>JAWKON010000011.1:0-177043 GCA_041391125.1 Caldilineaceae bacterium | reverse complement strand
ACACTTCATCCTGCCCGTTGCCGCCCAGCAAGACATCGGCGCCGGCCTCGCCATAGAGCAAGTCTTCGCCGTTGTTGCCTTCCAGATCATCGTTGCCGGCGCCGCCATAAAGCAGGTCGTTGTTGTTGCCGCCAATCAGCCAGTCGGCCTGGGCGTCGCCATAGAGGGCGTCGTCGCCATTTTCGCCATCAATTACGTCGACGCCAGGGCCGCCGCAGATCACGTCGTTGCCGTGGCTGCCGTAAATGTCATCATCACCAGCCAGCCCCACAATCAGGTCATCGCCGGGCGTGCCAAAGAGTTCATCGGGGCCGTTGGTGCCCACGATCAGCGTCCCGTCAAAGTCGGGGGCGGTTAGCTCACCATTTACATCTTCCACCAGCGCAAAACCACCGCACGAGTTGATCGGCTCTTCCGACCCACCGCCAGAATTGGTCGTCACAATGACCTGCGCCACAGCGCCGTCGTCCAATTCACCGGGGGCTGCTATCGTAAACGACACGCCAATATCGATGCCAATCAGGTCGCCCACCAGCGATAGGGGGTCACCGCCCAGCACGCCCAGTGCATCCAGGTTGGGCAGCAAATTGGTTACCGCATCGATCACTTGGCTGCTCAGATCGGTGGCCAGAGCCAGCAGGGCCGCTTGATCCAGCCCACCATTGGCCACGGCAACCACTTCGTCTTTGAGAGAGCTAATATTGTCGCTGATGATGGTGCAGACTACGTCGGCCAGCAGTGACGCCGTAAGCGCGTCCAGCCCCTGGGCGTTGATGGCCTGGGTCACCAGATCACAGGCGGCGTTGGAGACCTCGGTGACGGCGGAATCGACCAGTGGCCCCAGATCACTCGGAATGGGCAGCGGCCCCAGATCACTCGGAATGGGCAGCGATGTGGTGCCGCCGCCCAGCAGCGCTTCTAGTTCGCCGATGGCGCTGTCAATGCCGTCGCTGATCATGGCGCAGGCAATTGGCGCTAGCAGATCCACCGTGATCGCATCCAACCCTTGCGCCTGGAGCGCCTGCCGGATCAGGTCGCAGGCCGTGCTGTTGGCCAGGTCCAGGCCGGACTGACCCAGGTCGGCAAAGTTGATGTCGATGGGCAGCGAGCCAATATTGGTGAAGAGCAGATTGATGAGGTCGGCTTCGCTAAAATCGCCGCTGGGCAGCAGCGCCAAAAATTCATCAATATGGTCCGGATTGACCAGAATGTTGATATTGATATTGGTAATGGGCGTGGTACCTGTAATGGCGACAGATCTATCCACCGCACTCTGGTCGGCTTCGGCGGCCTGGGCCTCCTGTTCCCCTGACGTGACCGCAATGGCCGCGCCGGGTTTGGCGTTGTGCAGGACCTGTTGCAACCAGGCCCGGTTGATTGTTTTGGCGTGATTAAGCAGACTCTGCGGTTGTTGGGACAGCCCGTGCGGCTGCGGTAAGGGAGATGCCGCGGCTTGCACAGCCGGCAGCCATGAAAACAAGAGGGTGAGTACAAGAGCAAACCGGCACAGACTTGATGCATAGCAACGAACGTGCGAAAGTTGCATGGATTTTTCTCCTTGGCTGAATGTGGTGAGGCGGGAGGATTACATACACCTCAAAACTTGCACAACGCGGGTTCAAATAGGGGCAAAATACTGAATTTTACTTACGGATACCCAAATTGCGCATCGTTTAGATGAGCGTATTGTAAGGCGGTTGGCGCATGGTGTAAATAGACATTTAAATGGGATATGTAACGATTGTTTCAGGAGAGAAAAGAGGCAAAGGAGGTTGTTCGCACGAATGCGCGTAACCGCGAATAAGTTGGGAAGTGTTAAGATGGAGCCAGCAGAATCATGCCTGCGCTTTACAGCTAGCGTAAAGACAGTTTAAGCAATCAAACAGGGAACGCGCGGAGGCTGAGCTTGTCGAAGCCGCAGCGGCTTCGACAAGCTCAGCCTCCATTTACCCAACTATTTTGTTAAACCGCTTGTAGCCGCACGTCTCTGGTGCGTAAAATTCACCAAATTCAAGTTGGAAACTGGCATCCCAACCAATCAATAAACAGCTCGATCCAACTATCGGAGGGCAGATTCTGCGTGCGCATGCCAAAGCCGTGTCCGCCCTGGGCGTAAAGATGCAGCTCGGCCGCTTTCCCGGCCGCGATCCAGTCGTTATAGAGCGCCACGCTGTGGGGCGCCAACCCCAGTTGGTCATCGCTGGCGGCCAGCACAAAGATCGGTGGAGCATCAGCCGGCACGCCGTGGCGGGGGACCCATTCATAGGCCAAATAGATGGGCGCCGCAAAGTTGGGCTTACTCTCTGCCGTATAGTTATACATTACCGAACCGGCCACCGTGCCGCCAGCCGAGAAACCCATAATGCCAATGCACTCGGGGTCGATGCCATAGTCAGCAGCGTGCGTGCGCACATAGCGCATGGCCGCCAGCCCATCCGCCATGCCCAGCGGCACGACGGTTTTTGCATCACTGGCGAACTTTTCGCCTTTTTGCCTGACTTCAGCGGCTGGGCTATTGGTTTGGCACGGAAAAAGCCGATACTTGAGTACAAAGCAGGTAATGCCTTCCCGATTGAGCCGTTGGGCTACATCAAAACCTTCGCTGTCAATCGACAACGCATGAAAGCCGCCGCCGGGGCAGATCACCACGGCGGTTCCGTTGGGCGTGTCGGGCTCAAACACGGTCAACGTTGGTGTGACTACATTGAAGACCACGCGCGTCTGCCACTCCTGGCTGAAATTTTCCTGCTCACTGTGCGTCCAGCTTTCGGAGCCGGGCGCCGGACCATCATACAGGGAGATAACTGTTGGTGATAATTGGGTCATGGTTCAAAGCTCTTTTCTAAAGTAGATATCGCGTCCCACTTCTTGATAGCCTAATTGAGCATGCGCCGCAGGGCTCAGCGGGTAATCTTCCATTGTGTCTGAGGCCATTTCGGTGCAACCCTGCGCCCGCGCCCACTCTTCGGCCGCTTCGACCAGGGCGCGGCCTACGCCCTTCTGCCGCCAATCCGGGTCCACGTACCAAGCTTCCAGATAGCCGATTTTGTTGGTGACGCAGCCGCGCGCTTCGCTGTGAATGGCGGCCTCCACAAAACCGCACAGCCCACCCTCTGGCCGCTGCGCCACAATGGTCGGCATCTGCGCAAAGTTGGCCAGAATTTCGGCCATTTCATCGGCGTTTTGCTGGTCCGATTGCGACGGCCACAACGCCTCGCGCAGGCGCAGCCACTCGGCGTGATCTTGGGCCTGAAGTAGGCGGATGATAAAGTCGGCGTTGGTACTCACAATATAATTCCCACGGTCGCCACCGCCATTGGCGGCAGGCTGACATTGACGACGTTTCCGTCATGCGTCACGTCCGTCAGCGGCGCCGCCTGGATCGCATCCGGCTGGGCAAAAGAGTTGTGGGTTTGCATGGTGGGCGCCGTCACCAGCCGCCCGGAAACGCTGTGGATTTCGCTGCCGGCAGACAAACGCAGCGCAATATCGGCCGCATTGTTTGGATCCAGATTGCAGATTGTGGCATGTACGGCACCCGCGGCGTTGCGCGACGCCGAAACGCTGATCTGCGGGATCGCCGCGTCGCCGTGTGTGTAATTGGCGCCATGCTCGATCATGGTCTCCAACAGCGTGGCGTCCTGATGCACCTGATACAGGTCTAAAACGTGATAAGTGGGCGTGAGCAGGAAGTCGGCGCCGTCGGTCAAAATCAGCGCTTGCAACACGTTGACCGTCTGCGCCAGGTTGGCCATATGGACGCGGTCGCAGTGCTGGTTGAAAATATTGAGCGTGAGCCCGGCCACCAGCGCATCGCGCATAGTGTTCTGCTGGTAGAGAAAACCCGGATTGCTCCCCGGCTCCACGTCAAACCAGGCGCCCCACTCATCCACAATCAGCCCCACCTTCTTTTCGGGATCATATTTGTCCATAATAGCGCTGTGGTTGCGCACAATTTCGTCCATGCGCAGCGCCTTTTGCAGCGTGGTGAACCACTCACTTTCGTCAAAGGCCGTGGCTGAACCTTTTGCCGCCCACGTGCCGGTCACCGTGTAATAATGCAGGCTCAGCCCGTGCATGTGGCGGCCCGCCTCCCGCATCAGCGTTTCGGTCCACTCGTAGCGGAAATCATTGGAACCGCAGGCCACTTTGTAAATTTTGTTACCGCCATAGCTGCGCACATAAGTCTGATAGCGGCGATAGACCGTGGCGTATTCGCTGGCGGTCATGTTGCCGCCGCAGCCCCAATTTTCATTGCCCACGCCAAAATATTTGAGCCGCCACGGCTCCTGTCGGCCATTGGCCTGCCGCTCTTGGGCCAGCGTTGAGTCGCCGCCAAAGGTCATATATTCGACCCAATCCTGCATCTCCTGCACCGTGCCGCTGCCCACGTTGCCCGCCACGTATGGCTCGCAGCCCAGCAGCTCACAAAGCTGCATAAATTCATGCGTACCAAAGCTGTTGTCTTCCACCACGCCGCCCCAGTGCGAATTGACCATGCGCCGCCGCTGCGCCCGCGGCCCAATGCCGTCGCGCCAGTGGTATTCATCGGCAAAACAGCCGCCCGGCCAGCGCAAGTTGGGAATATTGATGCGACGCAGCGCCTCCAACGCATCGGTGCGGATGCCCCGCGTGTTGGGAATCGGCGAATCCTCCCCCACCCACAGCCCGCCATAAATGCAGCGCCCCAAATGTTCGGCAAAGTGCCCATAAATGTGGCGGCTGATCGCGCCTTTAGCGGCGGTCGTGTTGATGTGAATCGTGGTCATGATTTTTCCTGATTTCTCTGTTTTACGGTTGGTATACAATGATAGGATGATAGGATGACAAGATGACAGGATGATAGAGCTCACCTTGTCATCCTGTCACCCTGTCATCCTGTCACCCCTTCAGCCCCGCCAAAAACGCCTGCACCACCTCCATATAACGCCCATACTGCTCGCGACGAATGTTATGCCCGGCGCCGCCGATATGCTGCACCTGCGCCTGCGGCAGGATGCGCTGCAACTCGGCCGCGCCTTCCGGCGTGACGATGCCGCCCAGATCCGGGTCGGCCGTAATGAGCAGCGTTGGGCAGGTGATTTGGGCGACCACATTGGGCCAATCCACCGGCGCCGGCGATTCGGCGGTGAGCACGTTAAAGCTGAGCCGCACCTTGGACATAGCCCACGGCCCCAATTCGGCCTCGGACCATTGGGGCGACGCGGCCCGTTGCGCCTCGATCATCTCTTTGGCCGTTTTGCGCTTAAGCTCCACGATCCAGCCGCCAAAGCGCCGGCGGCGGTCACCCGCATTCATGGCTGGCGCGGTGGCCACCCACCACGCCGGTGGATCCTCCAGCAGGATGGCGCCGGGTAGAGCGGGATAGGTTCCGGCCAATGCCAGGGCCGTGGCCGCGCCCATAGAGTGACCCAGGATTAACGGCTTTTGCAGCCCCAATCCCTCAATCACGCCCGCCACATCGGCGGCGTGGTTCAGCGAACCGTAACCCTCTTCCGGCCCATCCGAAAGACCGTGCCCGCGGGCGTCCAGCATGATCACGTCATAAGCGGCGGCCAATACTTCGGCCACCGGCGTCCAGCACAGACCGTCATCCGAAAAGCCGTGGGTCAGGATAAAGGGTGGTTTGGCGCCGCCGGTGCGCGTATAGTGGAGCTTGATTCCATTTGTTTCAATGTAGTCAGATTGCCAGTTGGACATGATGGGTTCTCCTTTGGTTTTAGAATTGGCTATTGACAAAAAACCTCTTTAGACATACAATACACACAAATTTGTATTTTATACACATAACATATGAGGTAATATCATGCGCACAAACATTGTAATTGATGACAAACTGATGGCCGAAGCCATGCGCCTGACCGGCATCAAAACCAAACGCGAAGTCGTTGAGGAAGCGCTGCGCATTTTGGTTCGTACGTCTCAACAGAAAAACGTGCTGGCCCTGCGCGGCCAAATCCAGTGGGACGGCAATCTGGACGAAATGCGGCAGGGCCGTTACCTGCATGAAACCAAAGCCACGTATGACGCCAGCGGCGCAAATAAGTAAAATCCTCATAATAATCAGAAAAAATGATCAGCAGATTTGAAAGATTTCACAGATTACGAAGGGCAAAATCTTTTTAATCTGTGTAATCTGCTGATCACGAAGTGGACGTTTCGCCATCGTAATTCTGTTTAATCCAAAAGAAAGTCATTGACGTAATGGCAATCATGGTGGACACCTCGGTCTGGATTGACTTCTTCCGCGGCCATGATACACCCGAAGTGGGCCGATTGACAGAATACATTGAACTCAATGATCGCATCTTCACCGGTGATCTGATTTTGGCCGAGCTGTTGCAGGGCGTGCGGCCGGGTCGTGAACTACGAGCGGTGGAAGAGGCGTTTCAGGCATTTCTGGTGGTTGATATGGTAGGAGAAGCTAATGCGCGCCAAAGCACGGCTTACTACCGCCAATTACGCAGCCAGGGCATTACCGTGCGCAAAACCATCGACTGCCTAATTGCTACGTGGTGCATCCAAAACCAGACGCCTCTACTCCACGCCGACCGCGACCTTGCGCCGTTTGTCTCGTTTGGGCTGATTGAAGCGTAGAGCTTTTATTGCTGTATTGCTTTATTGCTGTATTGAAGGTTCAGCCCGCAGGCAAAGAATACAGCTATAAGCAATACAGCAATAGCTCCCTCTCACCCAGCCGCTACTATCTCCGACATCGCGTTATTGGGCTGATGCTCGTTGGTTCCATTCTTGCCACTCCCCGTCGCCCGAAACTGACTCGTATACAAATTATAGTAAAAGCCCTCTTGCGCCAGCAGTTCCTCATGCGTGCCGCGCTCGATAATTTCGCCGCGGTTGATCACCAAAATCTGATCGGCGTTGCGGATGGTGCTGAGGCGGTGGGCGATGACAAAGCTGGTGCGCCCTGCCATGAGCCGCAGCATGGCCTCCTGGATGTGCTGCTCGGTGCGCGTATCTACGCTGCTGGTGGCTTCGTCTAGAATCAAGATGCGCGGGTTGGCCAGGATGGCGCGCAATGGCCCAAAGCTGGCGCTGGCCCTGGCTCAAGTTGCTGCCGCGCTCAGAGAGCGGCGTATCGTAACCCTGGGGCAGGCGGTGGATAAACTGGTCCGCATTGGCCAGCGTGGCGGCGGCGATCACCTCGTCATCGCTGGCGGCGAGCCGACCGTAGCGGATGTTTTCCATGACGCTGTCGGCAAAGAGGAAGGTGTCTTGCAGCACAATGCCAAGCTGACGGCGCAGATCGTGGCGATGGAGCTGGCGCAGATCGTGGCCGTCGATGATGATCTGGCCGCTGTCGATGTCATAGAAACGGGTGAGCAGATTGACAATGGTGGTTTTGCCCGCTCCCGTCGGCCCCACCAGCGCCACAATTTCACCGGGCTTGGCGTGCAGGCTCACGCCTTTGAGCACCGGCGTCTCCGGCTCGTAGCTAAAATGGACATCCTTGAAAATCACGTCGCCGCGCAGTTCGGCCAGCGACAGCGCATTTTCGGCATCGACCAATTCGGCCCGCTCATCCAGCGTGGCAAAGACACGCTCGGCCCGGCCACTGCGCTCTGCAACTGATTATACAGATTGGCAATCTCGTTGAGCGGGCGGCCAAATTGGCGGGCGTAGTTGATAAAAGCGGCAATCGTCCCTACCGTGGCCAGGTCGTTGACGGCCAGCCAGCCGCCCACACCGGCCAGCACGGCCAGCCCAAAGTTGCCGATAAAATTCATGGTCGGCCCCATAAAGCCGGCGTAGATCTGCGCGCAGGTGGCCGCCCGGCGCAGCGCCTGGTTATCGGCGGCAAAGTCGGCCAGCACCTGCGGCTCGCGGCTGTAGGCCTTGACCACGCGCTGGCCGGTCACCGTCTCTTCGATCAGCCCGTTGAGCTTGCCCAGTGCGGCCTGCTGCCTGCGAAAGCCCACGCGCGTATTGCGCGCCACCCAGCGCGTCACCGTGAACATGAGCAGCGGCTGCATGTAGAGCACCACCAGCGCCAGCCGCCAGTTGATCCAGAGCATGATACCGGCCACGCCCACCAGGCTGAGCAGGCCGGAAATAAGCTGCGTCACGTTTTCCGACAGCACGGCGTTGACGTTTTCGATGTCGTTCGTCAGACGGCTCATCAGATCGCCATGATTGTGGGTGTCGAAAAAGCGCAGCGCATAGGTTTGCAGCCGGGCAAAGAGATCGTTGCGCAGAGCGCGCACGGTCTGCTGGGCGGCGCCGGCCATAATGTACGCCTGCAGCCAGGTGGTCAGCGAGTTGGCGCCATAGACCGCCAGCATGAGTCCGCCAAATGCGCCACAGCCCCGGCAGGTCGCCCGGTATGATGTATTGGTCAATAGCCAGCGCCAGCAGATAGGGGCCGATCAGCGTGAGCAGCGTGTTGATCACGACGATGATACCCGCCCAAATCAACGTGGTGCGCTGTTGGCGCAGATAGCCCCACAACCGCAGCACCGTTTGGCGCTGATCTTTGGCGTGCTCCACGTTGCCCATGACGTGCATGCCTGGACCGCGCCGCCCCATCATAGAAGTGGCCAGGTCCACCTGCGGGCGGTTCGGCTCGGTTTGACTGTTGGAAGCGGGTTTTTCAGCCATCGACCACCACTCCATTTTCTAGCTGTGACGCATAAATTTCTTGATAAATTGGGCTGCTTGCCATCAGTTCGCTATGATTGCCCACGGCGGCGCAGCCATTATCCAGCACCAGAATTTTGTCGGCGGCCAGCACGGTGCTGATGCGCTGGGCCACAATAAAGCTGTGAGCCGCGGCGCAATTCAGCCAGCGCAGTTTGAATTTTGGCCTCCGTCTCCACATCCACGGCGCTGGTGCTGTCGTCCAAAACAAGAATAGCCGGGTCCATCAACAAGGCCCGCGCAATGGCAATGCGCTGCTTCTGCCCGCCGGACAGATTGACGCCGCGCTGGCCCACAATCGAATCGTAACCGTTGGGAAAACCCATAATAAAGTCGTGGGCCTGGGCAGCTTGGGCGGCGGCAACCACCTCATCATCGCTGGCCTCCGGGCGGCCATAGCGAATGTTGTCGCGAATCGTACCCGTAAAGAGCACCGACTCTTGCAGCGCAAAGCCAATCTGGCGGCGCAGCGCGGCTTCGTCCACCTCGCGCACGTCCACACCGTCAATGCTCACCCGCCCGTCGGCCACATCATAAAGCGCGGGATCAGGCTGATCAGGCTGGACTTACCGGAGCCGGTGGCGCCCAGCAGCGCCACGGTTTCACCCGGCTCGGCGCGAAAGCCGATCTCTTTGAGCACCGGATCGCCGTGGTTGCCGTTGTAGTAAAAAGTGACGCCATCGAATTGAACCGCCCCGCGCGGCGCAAAGTCGGCGCGCGCCTGCGGCCGATTCTGAATTTCGGGCGCACTGGCCAGCACCTCGCCAATGCGCACCGCCGAGGCTTCGGCGCGAGAAGCGCATGGTCAACATGCTGATCATCATCAGCGCCATGAGCGCCTGCATCAAATAGTTGATAAAAGCTACCACCTGCCCCACCTGCATGGCGCCATTGTTGATGCTGACGCCGCCAACCCAAAGCACGGTGACAATACCGGTGTTGAGCGCCAGCATCATCAGCGGCATGGTCACCGCCACCGTGCGCACGGCGCGGATGTTGTGGTCGGTCAGGTCGGCGTTGGCGCGCTGGAAACGGCCCAGCTCGTGCTTGGTGCGCACAAAGGCTTTTGACCCGCGTACGCCGGCCGAGATTCTCCTGCATGACGGTGTTGAGCCGGTCCAGCCGCTGCTGCACGCCGCCAAAGAGCGGATAGGCGCGGTTGATCACGCGGGCCAGCACAATGGCCACCACCGGAATCAGCACCAGAAAGAGCAGCGAGAGCCGCGGGCTGGTCAGGTAGCCCATGATCAGGCTGCCCACCATGAGCAGCGGCACGCGCACCATGACGCGCAGCAACATGCTCACCATTTCGGTGATCTGGGTCACGTCGTTAGTCAGCCGGGTGATGAGCCCGCCGGTCTCCAGCGTATCCAGGTTGCCAAAGGAGAGCGCCTGCACCTTGGCAAAAAGCGTCTGCCGCAGATCGGCGCCAAAGTTCTGCGACGCCAGCACCGTAAAGACGCCGCAGCCCACGCCGCCAATCAGCCCGATAACGGCCACGCCCACCATCCACAGCCCGGTATTCAAGACCACCGACAGGTTGGATTGGGCAATGCCTTGATCAATAATATGTTCGATAAAGCGTGGCTGTAACAGATCCATGGCGACTTCCACCACCATGAGCAGCGGGGCCAATGTGGCCCAGTGCCAGTATGGCTTGAGGAATGTGGCCAGTTTGCGGGTGGCTGGCATAAATAAAATTTACTCCTGTGGCGGATGAAATCCATGCACATTGGCAATGGTGCGGTTGACATTGAAATGTATTAGATTCTACTTACCCTCTTTCGTCAAGTTGAGCTTTGCAGAAATTTTTTTAAATGATGGCCTCGCCCAGATTTTGCGCTAAGGTGAAGTATAATAGAAGAAATGTTCATCATATTCTCTATGCAATTTCGCCAGATTCAGGCTTCGGTCAAAGCATAATGGCAATGGTTGACCAAACATCCCAAAATGCGGAGATGGTATGTTACCCCAAATTATCATCATTCTCTCCTTAGCGGTCGGCTTGACGCTGGCCGCCTGCACACCGATTTCGCTCGATCAAAGCGCGCCAGGCGGCGCATCCACCCCGATTACGTTTCTAATCGCGGGTGATCCGACCGATGAGACCACCTATCAAACCCTGGTGGATGCGTTTGCCGCCGCGCACGAGGATATTGACGTGCAGTTGATCAACATTCCCAGTGGGGGCGATTTTCGCAAACGGCTGGCCGCCGACTTTGCGGCCGGCACGCCACCCGATCTCTTTTTGATCAACTACCGCTACTTGGGGCCGTTTTTCGCCAGCCACGCGGTGGAGCCGCTGACCGATTATCTGGCGCAGAGCGCACAGATTCATGCGGAGGATTACTATCCACAGGCCATGCGCGCCTTCCAATGGGCGGGGGTGCAGATGTGCATGCCGCAGAACATTTCCAGCCCGGTCATTTATTACAACAAAACGCTATTTGACGCGGCGGGCGTGGCGTATCCCAACGACGATTGGACGTGGGACGACTTTGTGGCCACCGCCCAGGCCATGACCTCGGATACAGACAGTGACGGCGTGACCGATGTTTACGGTTTGGGCGTAGAGGCCACGATCATACGCGCAGCGCCATTTGTGTGGATGAACGGTGGTGAACTTGTGGATGACCCGGCCGCGCCCACCCAATTAACGCTGGATGCACCGGCCAGCATAGAAGCGCTGACCTGGTTCATCGCTCTGCAAACCGAGCAGCACGTCACGCCTGCTGCCGTGGCGGAGGAGGCGGAGAGCAGCCTGAGTCGCTTTGTTAACGGGCGGCTGGCCATGTTTATGGATAGCCGCCGCGCGACGCCGGAGTTTCGGTTGATCGAGAGTTTCGATTGGGACGTGGCCGCCTTGCCAGCGGGCCGGGAGCAGGCCAGCGTGCTGCACGCCGATGCGTTTTGCATGGCCGCCGCCAGTGACCACAAAGGCGCGGCCTGGGCGTTCTTAGAATTCGCCTTAATTCGATTGAGGGCAAACCATTTTGGCGCAGACGGGGCGCACGTACCTTCGCTCAAAGCGCTGGCCGAGTCCGCCGTCTTTCTCGATCCAGCGGCCAAACCGGCCAACAGCCAGGCTTTTCTGGACGCCATTCCGGGCATGCGCAATTTGCCTGTGATGAAGGGGTGGAGCGATATCGAGGGCATCGTCAATACGGAGTTGCAAAATGCTTTTTATGGGCGCACCCCATTGGAGGAAGCCATTCAATCCGCCAAGCAGCGCAGCGCTGAATTTTAGCAAGTAGTCAGTTGGCGCTGGCGGCCTTCGTGCTCCTCGGCGGCGCGCAGGCGTTCAAATTCGGCCACAAAGGGGGCGGCAAAGGCAGCGGCGTGGACCACAGCAATATTTTCGTCGTTGCTGCGGTTGGCGCTGGCGCTAAAGTTGAACGAGCCCAAGACCACGGTTTGCCGGTCCACAATAATCACTTTGTGGTGCATAATATAGGGATTGGCGTCGCGCAGAACCGCCACATTGGGCAATCCCGCCGCCGCCATGATTGGATAGTAGCTGCTTTCACTGTCCGCCCCGGTCGATTCAAAGATGCCGCGCAGGGGTACCCCGGCATCGGCCCGCCCCAACATGGCCTCGCCAATCTCCTCATTGGTGAAGGAGAAGGCCATGAAGAGAATTTCCTCCTCGGCGCGCACCACCGTCCGCGCAATTACGTTGACGAGTTCTAGCTCTCTTTCGGGCGCAAAGTAATTCTCGATTTCGATGCCCTGCACCACCAGTTTTTCATGGGGCGTGTTGATGGGTGAACTGGGGCCAAAGCTGCGCTCGATATACATTTCATCCATTTCGGCCACATAATTGGCGGCCAGTTCGGGCGATGCAAAGCGCACCAGATTGTTGTTGTTGCAATAGACGCCGCTGGACGTGTAATTGAGTGAGCCCATCCACAAGATCTTCTGGTCAATCACAATAAACTTATTATGCATCAGCCCATTGCGCTTGTCTTCCACTACGCTGATACCGTTGCGCCGCAATCGGCGAATGCTCGATAGATCGGCGTTGTCCGTATCGGTGACCACGCGCACGGTGCGCCCGTTACCGGCCAGGTCGATCAGCGCCTGCACAATGGGTTCGGCATCCAGATCGAAGGCCGCCACATCCACCTGCGCGGCCGCGGTGAGCAGATCGGCGGCAATGGTCTCGTCGAGACCGCCGTGACGCTCCTCTTCCGGCGGGCAGGTGGGGTCGGTAAAGTAGATTTGATAAATGGGGGTGGCGGGATTGGCCGGCGTCGCCGAGGGTTCCTGCCCCGTTGGAGGCGGCGGAATGTGGCCTTTTTCGCCAATGACGCCTTCTTGCCAATCGGGCGGCTGCGTACCCATGTTGATGATAATACCAGCGTATTTGCGCAGTAGATCGCGGCCCTGGGCGTCAAAAATATCGAAAGTGTAGCCGACAATCAGCAGCGCCACCGCTACACCGATAGCGAGGGTGGCCTTGCGTTTGCGCCAGCCGGTGCGCCGGCGGCGACGCGATGGGCTTTCAGTTGGATTGGGCAGATTACTCACAATGAGGCTTCTTTGTAGGGCTATGTCACATATTGGGTCAGAGGTATTGTAAGCCATAGTATACCACAATTTGACCAATAGTTGCCCACTTTGCCGGATATGCTATACTTTCACTTTTGACATCCTTACTGGGGCATCTTATTTATGAACAGACCAACTGAAAAACCGCAAAATCCCAACTTTTCCTCTGGGCCCTGCGCCAAACGGCCCGGCTGGTCGCTAGATGCGTTGCAGGGCGCGCTAGTGGGGCGCTCGCATCGCGCCAAGCCAGCCAAAGCGCGCATCCAGGAAGTGATCGAGCGCAGCAAAGCCATTCTTGGCATTCCGGCTGACTATTTGTGCGGCATAGTTCCAGCTTCGGATACGGGGGCCATTGAGATGGCGCTCTGGTCTATGCTGGGGGCGCGTGGGGTGGATATGTTTGCGTGGGAGACCTTTGGCGCCGGCTGGGTGACCGATGTGCAGAAACAGCTCAAATTAAGTGAGTGCCGGGTTTTTCAGGCCGACTATGGCCATCTGCCGGACCTAACCCAAGCTGACCCCGCGCGGGATGTGGTCTTTACCTGGAATGGCACCACCTCCGGCGTCAAAGTTCCCAATGGCCATTGGATTGCCGACGACCGCGCCGGCCTGACTTTTTGCGACGCCACTTCGGCGGCCTTTGCCATGCCGCTGCCCTGGGCCAAACTGGACGTGGTGACCTGGTCGTGGCAGAAGGTGCTGGGGGGCGAGGCGGCGCACGGCATGTTGGCGCTGAGCCCGCGGGCGGTGGCGCGGCTGGAAAGCTATGCGCCGCCGTGGCCGCTGCCCAAACTTTTCCGCATGACCACAGGCGGCAAGGTGGACGTGAGCATCTTCGAAGGCTCCACCATCAACACCCCTTCCATGCTCTGCGTGGAGGATGCCGTAGATGGGCTGCAATGGGCCGAAAGCATCGGCGGTCTGCCGGCGCTCATCGCGCGCTCGCAAGCTAATTTGGATGCAGTGGCGGATTGGGTGGCTCAATCGGATTGGGCGGCTTTTCTGGCCGTTGATCCGGCCACCCGCTCCAACACGTCCATCTGCCTCCAATTCCGCCCCGACACAGGGCTCTCTGCCGAGGACCAAGCCGCGATGGGCAAAAAAATTACCGCCCTGCTCGATGCCGAAGGCGTGGCCCACGACATCGGCGCCTATCGCAGCGCGCCCGCCGGTCTGCGCATTTGGGGCGGGGCCACGGTGGAAACGGCCGATATGCAGGCGCTGTTGCCGTGGCTGGACTGGGCGTTTGAGCAGGTTAGGGGATGAGTTGCGTATTGCGTGTACCGCTCAAGAAGATTGTTCCGTTAAGACGTGGTTATGGCTCTCTGGGATCTCATGTGGTTGACTATCTCACCACCGGTTAAAACCGGTGGCTGATACGGCAAACCGGCTTAAGCCGGTTTACTTTAACAGAGGCCGAATTCATTCGGCGGTGTCAACCACATGAGGTCCAGTTAAACCGAGATAGTTTGCGTTAGCGTGCGGTCGATGGCGAGTGCTTTGTTGTTCGCCAAAGCCGCTCAAGATGGTTTCGAGAGCGGGCAGTGCTGCGTTCACTTTGCGCAGTCGGATCACCCAATCCCAGAGCGGTTCAAACTTTTTCCAGCCTCCTGCGTACGCCACGTGGCGCAGCGCGCCTTTGACGCTGGATTTGGCGCTGGCGCCGCGCAGAATATTGGGCCACTGATAGAACTCCTTGTACGCCCGCCAATACCCCGCCTCGAGCGCTTCCGGGGTGAGCTTAGCCGGCTGAAAGACCACGTGGCGCGTGTCATATTGATCCCAGTCCGTCTGCAGAATGCGCCCTTGTTGCACCATGCGCTTATATAGGAGCGTGCCGGGGTACGGCGTCAAAATGTGAAAGGTGGCGGTTTCAATGCCGTGCTGTACCGCCCACGCCACCGTGCGCGTAAAGACGCTTTCGTCGTCCTCATCCATGCCAAAGACAAAGCTGCCGTTGATCATCACTCCGTTGTCATGCAGCCGCTGAATGGCCGCCGCATAATCTTTGTTCAAGTTTTGATATTTCTGCTGGGCGCGCAGATTGTTCTCACTCAGCGTTTCAAAACCTACAAAAAGGCTGCGCAAGCCGCTCTTCACCGCCTTCTCCAGCAGCCCTGGCCGCAGCACGGATTGCACCGTCCCCGCCGCCTGCCATAAACGCCCCATGCCGCGCATACCGTCAAAAAGACCGGCCGCAAAGGATGCATTGCCAAACAGATGGTCATCCAAAAAGTAGAGATGGCGCCCCGGCAGCCGCTCAATTTCGGCCAGAGCGGCGTCAATGGTTTGGGTGTAAAAACCTTTGCCGCCCTCAAAAAAGGCTTCCTTGTAGCAGAAGTCACACTTGTGCGGGCAGCCGCGTGACACCACAATCGAGTTCGGCACCAAATAGAGATGCCGCTTGATGAGATCGCGGCGAATGCGCGGCAAGCCCGCCAATGTGCGCACTTGCGAGCGGTAAAGAGGCTGCGGTTCACCGCGCCGAAAGTCCGCCAAAAATTGGGGCCAAATATCTTCACCCGGCCCCAGGAAAATCGAATCGGCATGGCGCGCGGCTTCCTCCGGCAATGAGGTGACGTGTAAGCCGCCCAGCGCCACATGCGCCCCTTTGGCGCGGTAATGGTCGGCCAATGCGTAGGCGCGATTGGCCGACGTGATGTAAACCTGAATGACGACCAAATCTGGTTCGTCAGTCAGGTCCAACTCTTCCACATGCTCATCCTGGATGACAATTTCATCGTCATCGCTCAGATACCCGGCCAGCGTAGCCAAACCCAGCGGTGGGAAAAGCGAATATTTGATGGGACGAAAAAAGGGGCTCTTGGCCTCAGTCAGGGCCGGGAGGATCATCTTTACCTTCATGCAAAATACTCCTGTTTATCAATGGGCCATAAGTAAAATCAATAAAGAATTCAGAAAAAAAATTGATCAACAGATTACCCAGATTTCACAGATTACAAAGAGAAAAATCTTTTCCATCTTTCTGTTGATCACAAAGTGGGCGCCCGGCCCCATCATAAATCTGAAAACTCTCTTGGCTTTACCTATTTTTTAATTCCACACGTAATAAACATAGTATAGCGTGATCGGTATGCGATGACGATAGCTTAGGTGCGGCAGGGAGCTGCACTCAAGTGCTTGACGTAAGCTTACAACAAGCGCCGCGGATCAAACGGTGCTAGATCCACTACAGACGTTGCGCCATCCACAATCAATTCGGCCAGCGCTTCGCCCGTAGCGGGACCGTTCAACATGCCCCACACGCTGTGGCCGGTGGCCACGTATGCCCCAACCACGCCGGGGACGCGCCCAATGAGGGGTATTTCGTGATCGAGCAAGCACTCTGCGCCGCGCTGATTCTGCTGGTCAAAAAATGCAATAAATTCGTCTGATGTATTTGTTTTAGTTACCCAGAAAATCAGTGCATGTGTATCCAATAAATAGAGACTTTGCGTCATATATATTCGTCCCAAATATCGTCAATGGGTTTCACAATTTCTTCAGGGGACGAGTATTTTGGGCTCGATAGTCATCTGTTGGCGCCAGTTGTGCTGCAAGGTCGGTACAATGCGCGCAACTTCCTGATTGTTGCGCTGAATAACAATTGTTTCACCGGCGGCGGCTTTGTCAAGATATTCAAAAAGTGTTTGCGGAGATTGGTGGCCGATACGGTTGCCATATGGTTTCCCCCTCATGTATGTACACATATATAGATACATGTACATATTATGAGGATAATATGACAAAATGTCAATATCCTTGCACAACACGCTCTTACTTCCCCAACTTCACCGCCCGCGTCGCCACAAAAATCGGCATATATTCCACAAGCGCCACCCCAGGCCAGTAATCTTCATAAAAGCCGGCGATCAGAAAACCGGCGTCGATCTGGCCGCCGATCTGCTCTTCCAGCGTATGGCCGAATTCCAGGGGCTGCTGGTCGTCCACATATTGCTGGAGCAACTCGGGCGGTAGGCTCGTCAGGTCTGAATAGGGCAACGTGTGGCGGACTTCGAGCACCCCTTCGTCGGCCAATGCGGAATCAAAAATGTAGAGGACCGGATTGCAAAAGCCGGACAGCAGCGCCACCGGGCCGCAGCGCGCATACGCCTCTGCCCAAACAGGCCGCACATCGGGCACAAACAGATTGGAGCAGGGGTGAACGATCAGGTCGAAACTGGCGTCCGGAAAGCGGCTCAAGTCGGCCATATCGCCTTCGACGGTGGCAATTTGTAAACCATCGCGATCGGCCACCAGCCGGTCGCGCAAGCTGCTGCGGCGAGTTGTCGAAGACGGTCACGTTAGCGCCCGCCGCCGCCAGAATCGGCCCCTGCTGGCCGCCGCCCAGAGCAGGCAAAGCAGATCGCAGCCCGCCAGTTCGGGAAACCAAGATCGCGGAATTGAGCGGGTGGGGTCAGCACAATCTGCCATTCACCGCGGCGCGCCGCCGCCACTTCATCCGGCGTCACGGGAATGGTCCATTCGCTGCCGTCAACCGGCCACGACGATCCCAGGCGGCGCTGTTATAGGTGCGGATGTTGGAGATGTCGGTGGTCATAGGAGGCGGAAAGTTTCCTAACTTGTCTAAAGGATATTCTTGCGTTTTGGGCAAGTTGGGAAGCTTGCCCTACAGAAGGCCAGTATACCGTCTGGTATTCACGCCGTGCAAATTCGGTTCTTTTTGG
This sequence comes from Caldilineaceae bacterium, assembly GCA_041391125.1. Lineage (GTDB taxonomy): Bacteria > Chloroflexota > Anaerolineae > Caldilineales > Caldilineaceae > JACKBC01. The sequence goes on along the minus strand of JAWKON010000011.1, from coordinate 159,149 downwards.
CGCCCTGTGTACAATGGGTCTGTTTGCGTACGAAACGGACGATTGAAAAGATCAGTTGGATCAACAGATTCAACAGATTTTAAAGATTCTTGGTTCAACTGGATTCCAGACAGTCGACCCGCTTTGGTTTCGATATGGCTGCCAACTGCCGCAGCCTATAGCCGCCGCTAGCCATTGTTGACCATATAAATTCCCAAGAATCTAAAAATCTCTAAAATCTGTGAAATCTGTTGATCATAAAATTTATTGAGGGAAGGCGAGTTTATGAAGCAGATGGTTCTGCTGCTGGTGACGGTTGCGCTGAACGTGGCGGGGCAATTTATGATGAAGCGGGATGATAGGCGTGGAAGCGATTGGCGGTGATTTGAATGCCATTATGGCCGGGTTAAGCCAGGCGTTTCTGCATCCATTTGTGCTGGGCGGCGTGGCGGCCTATGGCGTCAGCAGCATCTGCTGGCTGATTTTGTTGAGCCGCGTCGATCTGAGCTATGCGTACCCGGCCTTGAGCCTCGGCTACGTGTTGATCACGCTGGTGGGGGCGCTTTGGCTGGGGGAATCGGTCACGGCACTGCGCTGGACCGGCGTGGCGATTATCTGCGCCGGGGTCATTTTGGTCAGCCAGAGTTGAGAAGATGAGGGGGTGACAAGATGAAAGGATGACAAGATGAGGGGTAACTGTCATCTTGTCATCCCCTCATCTTGTCATCTTCTATATTCCTTGGAAAATTTCCGCAAACTCGTCGTGGTTGAGCGTCTCGCGTTCGAGGAGCGCTTTAGCCACGGCGTGCAGTTTGTCCAGATTATTCTGTAGCAGATCGCGCACCCGCTTATAGGCGTGATCGACAATCTGCTTAACCTCGTCATCGATCTGCTCGGCCACCTCTTCGCTATAATCGCGCTGCTCGGCTAGATCGCGGCCCAGAAAGACCATTTCGTCCTGCTGGCCAAATTGGAGCGGCCCCATGCTTTGACTCATGCCATATTTGGTCACCATGGCGCGCGCCGTAGAGGTGAGCTGCTGGATGTCTGAGCTGGCGCCGCTGGAAATCTCATCGAAGATCAGCTCTTCGGCCACGCGACCGCCGAGCGCCACCGCAATGTTATCCAAGAAATAGGAGCGGTTGATCAGCACGCGGTCCTTTTCGGAGACGCGCCAGACGTAGCCGCCGGCGCCGCCGCGCGGCACAATAGTCACCTTTTGCAGTGGGTCCGAATTTTCGCACAGTTGCGCCACCACGGCGTGTCCCGCTTCGTGATAGGCGATCACTTCCTTTTCTTTGGGCGAAATCAGCCGACTGCGGCGTTCGGGACCACCCATGGCTACGCGCTCAATGGCCTCTTGCAGCTCCTCCATGCCGATGCCGCGCTTGTTGCGCCGGGCCGCCAAGATGGCCGCTTCGTTGACCACATTTTCCAGATCGGCGCCCACAAAGCCGGGCGTCTGCTTGGCAATGCGGTCCAGATCCACATTGGCCGCAATGGGCTTGCCCTTGACGTGGACATCCAAAATGGCGCGACGCCCTTTGATGTCCGGCCGGTCCATGGTGACGCGGCGGTCAAAACGGCCGGGGCGCAGCAGGGCCGGATCCAGAATATCGGGGCGGTTGGTGGCGGCGATCAGAATCACATTGGTGTCGGTGCCAAAACCATCCATCTCGACCAGAATCTGGTTGAGCGTCTGCTCGCGCTCATCGTGGGAGCCGCCCAGACCGGTGCCGCGGTAGCGGCCCACGGCGTCAATTTCGTCGATGAAGATGATGCAGGGGCTGTTGCGCTTGGCCTGTTCAAAGAGGTCCCGCACGCGGCTGGCGCCCACGCCCACAAACATCTCCACAAATTCCGAGCCCGAGATGCTGAAAAAGGGCACGCCCGCCTCGCCGGAAACGGCTTTGGCCATCAGCGTTTTGCCGGTGCCGGGCGGGCCGACCAGCAGCACACCTTTGGGAATGCGGGCGCCCAGGGCGGCGAACTTTTGCGGTTCTTTGAGGAATTCGACCACTTCCTCCAGTTCCTCTTTGGCTTCATCCGAACCGGCCACATCGTCAAAGGTAACGGTGGGTTTGTCGCCGGTGAACATGCGGGCCCTGCTTTTGCCAAAGGAAAGGGCCTGATTGTTGCTGCCCTGCGTTTGGCGGAAGAGGATAAAGAAGAGACCGGCAATAAAGACCAGCGGCAGCAAATTGATCAGCAGCGCCAGCCAGTTGGCCGAATTGCCCGGTGCGTCGTACTGAATTTTAACGGCGGTAAGTTTGTCCGGCGGCACGCCCAAGTCGGTCAACGTCTGCGTAATCGGCACATCCTGTTCGCGGCGGGTGGTCAGCTTGCTGCGGTTTTCACCCAGATCGACTTCGACAGTGTCGCCATTGACGGTGATGGCCTGCACCTCACCCGCTTCCACGCGCTTGGCCAGTTCGGTCAAGCTGATGGGTTTGGGCGCTTCGGGCGAACGGTAAATGTTGAAAAAGAGCGCCGCCCCCGCCACCAGGATCAGCAGATAGACAAACGCATTGCGGTTCCAATTTCCATTCATTAGTATAAATCTCCCCAAAAAGAATAATCTCAGGCTGCGAGTATACCAGAGAAAACGGCTTTTGGCTAGTGGTCAATAATACGTTCAGGACAAAATTTTCTCTGCGCCTTTTGTGAATTTATAATGAGCGCAAACGGGACTATTCAGCCCTCCGTCTCCTTCACCGTCAAGTGCAACGGGCGCTCGAGACGGCTAAATGTTACGCGCAAACGATTTTCAGGTGACAGAATCGCAAACCCACCACCAAAAGAACAAAGTTTATGAGACTCTGGAGCAACATTCGCCCCAATCGCCTTTGGGAAGTCGGCGCGTTGCGCGGCGTGGCCATTGTGATGATGGTGACCTATCATCTCATGTGGGATCTGTGGTTTTTCCGCTTGGTTGCCAACCAAACGTTTCTGTCGCTCTTTTGGGAGCTCTTCCAGCGCACAACGGCCAGCCTGTTTCTGCTGCTGGTGGGCGTCTCGCTGACGATTAGCTACAACCGACGCCGGGTAGACAGCGCCCATTCACTCCTGTGGGCATATGCGGCGCGGGCTCTACATTTTTGGCTTTGGCGTCATCATCGGGCTCATCACACGGACGGCGGGGACAGGGCGCGTTGATTTCGGCATCCTGCATTTCATCGGCGTGGCCATCATCATCACCTACCCGCTGCTGCCCTATCGGTGGCTCAATTTGGCGCTGGGCGTGCTGATTCTGCTGGCCGGACCATATGTGCAGGCCATGCGCGTGGAGACGCTGTGGCTGGTGTGGTTGGGACCACGCCCGGAGTATTACCCGGCAGTGGACTATTTTCCCTTGATGCCCTGGCTGGGGGTGGTTTTGCTTGGCATTTTTGGGGGGAATGTGCTGTATGCGGCTGGCGTCCCCCGCTTTGTCATGCCCCAGATTGGCCACTGGTTGCCGCTGCGGTGGCTGCAATTGCTGGGGCGCAATTCGCTCTTTATTTACTTGATCCATCAGCCCCTGCTGTATGGGCTGGTTTATCTATTTGTCGCATCGGCGTCCAAATAGATAAGGCATGTCTGGACTATGATTTTTCTGATTTTATGAGAGCTATGATGACGCGTGGTGGAGATTGTCCGTTGCTACACTCTTCGTCTCCCCGCTATGGGCAATCATAGTCCATCACCTAATCATTTCCATCATAGTTTTTTCTGATTTTATGAGAGCTATGATAACGCGTGGAGGACGCTGTCTGTTGTCTTGCTCTGCGCCCGCTCAGTCACAGGCAATCATAGCCCATCACCTAATCATCCCCATCATAGTTTAGACACCCCCAATGGACGGCAAACACACATGCTCTGGTCTCACGAATATTTTCTGCTAACCTGGGGGGCGTTGGCCATTTCGTTGGCCAACGTGATCTTGCTGGGTTGGCTGGGGCTGACGGTGCTGCTCAATGCTGAACGCCGCGACGCGGGCGTGGTTTTGGCTGGGGCGGGGCTGCTGCTGGGGGCGGCCTTTTTTGTGAGCCACACGGTGCTGTTGGGGCTGAGCCTGCCAGAATTGGAACAGGCCAGTTGGCGGCTCAACCTCTGGTGGCGGACGGGCTGGTTGCCGCTGGCCGCGGCGCCCTTTGCCTGGTATTTGATGGTTCTCTGGTACACTGGCTACTGGGAGACTGAGCCCTTTTCCATCCCCTTGCAGCCCGCGCTGCGTCTTCACCACCGGCTCGGCTTTGGCGCCACCGGCCTATTGTTGCTGCTGCTCATGGCGCTGCTGCTGGCCACCGGTTCTTTGCCCACTTTTGTGGAGATGACCCAGCATCAGATCGACATGGCATGGAATGTGCGCAGCGCACCGCTGCTCGCGCTCACTTTCCCGCTTTACATTTTGCTCTGCATTGGATTGGCGCTGGATGCGCTTTATCACCCGCGGCCCTCCAGCCGCTTAATGGGTGACCAAGCCCGCGCTCGCGCTCGCCCGTGGCTCATTGGCGCCACCATCACGCTTTTATTGGTGAGCGTGTGGGTGGTGGGCGTCATTTTTTGGCTGCTTTATGGAACTACATCAAACATATATGAACGCGTGGTGCCGTTGAGTTTGCCGATGGCGCGGGTGGATCTGCTGATCTCCGCCCTCATTGGGCTTGTTATCTTTCTCGTCGGCCAGGCCATTATTACCTATGAAATCTTCACCGGCAGCGCCCTGCCCCGACGGACGCTGCGCCGCAACTGGTTCAACGCCGTGGCGCTAGCGCTCTGCTTTGGCGGACTGGTGAGCGCCCATTTTGCTTTCCAGCTTGACCCCATTGCGCTGCTGCTGCTGACCGCCGTGCTGGTGACCACTTTCTATGCCCTGCAAAACCGGTCGACCTACCGTCAGCGCGCGGAGGAGATGCGCCAATTGCGGCCCTTTGTGGGCAGCCAGCATCTCTACACCCAACTGCTCAGCGCGGCGAACTTGCCGGCGTCGCCACTAGATCCGCTCACCACCGATCACATTGACACCTATGCGCTTTTCTACAATCTCTGCCACAACGTGCTGGAAATAGAGCAGGCCCATCTGGTTCCCCTGGGCGCGCTTGCCCCGATGATCGGTGGCATCATTAGCTATCCGCACATCCATACGCCGGATCATGCCGCCTTCACCAAAATCGCCGATGAGCAGGCCGAGGGGCTGGCCACATCCAATCTGCCGGCGCAAAATAGCCCCACAGCGCTGGCGTTGGGAAACGCGGAGGGGCTGAATTGGGCCGTGCCGCTTTGGAGTGAACGGGGGCTCATCGGCTTCTTATTGCTGGGCGGCAAGCACAACGGTAACCTGCTCACGCAGGAGGAAATTGAGATGGCGCGCGCCAGCGGCGAACGGCTCATCGACACGCAGGCCGGCGTTGAAATTGGCCGGCGGCTGCTGACGCTACAGCGGCGTCAACTGGCCGAAAGCCAGCTTTTGGATCGACGCGCCCGCCGCATTTTGCACGATGAGGTGCTGCCGCAACTGCACACCGCGCTGCTGGCGCTCACCGGTCTGTCACCTGCGCCAACCGCGTCCGAAGAACAGATGGCCATTGGCATTGCGCAGGTTGCCTCGCTGCTCACCGATGCGCATCGACAGATCTCAGCGCTGCTGCGCACCATGCCTGCCCGCGCCATGCCGCAACTGCACGAATTGGGATTGGTGGGCGCACTGCAAGCGCTGGCTGCCGAGGAGCTGGCCAACGCTTTCGACGCTGTGCGCTGGCATGTGGATGAAAGAACGGCGCAAACCGCCGCTGCCTTTTCGCCCTTAACCCAGGAGGTGCTCTTTTACGCCGCCCGCGAAGCTATGCGCAACGCGGCCCGCCACGGTCGCAGCGATGATCCACAACGACGGCTGGAGTTGGATGTGTCGGTAACACAGCAGAACGGACTGCGCATTCAGGTGCAGGACAATGGCGTCGGGATGCCAACGTCATCCCATGACGCAGGCGATCACGCTGCGCCAAGTGTTTTGCAGGGCGGCAATGGACTAGCCATGCACAGCACGCTGCTAGCCATTGTGGGCGGCGAGTTGACGGTGCAAAACGCGTCAGCCGACGCCGGTGTGCGTGACGATCTGGCTGCCGCAGGGACCAGCGTGAACTCAGATCGCGCTGGCACTGTATGGTATAATGGCGCGGCATCGAAACACGCCTTTATCATTACGATGTACGATTTACGAAGCTACTTCGTCGACGAACTCATTTCGTAAATCGTAAATCTGAGATCGTACATCGTCGGTTTTTGGGAACGCAAAATTATGCGCAAATTCTCATCCTACGGCCCAATCGATACCGATCTGCACTATTATGCCGCGCGCGGAACTGATCGAACAGACCAGCCAGCAGCTTTGGGCGACGATCCGGCCAAGGGGGCCATTATATTACAGTCTGGGCGCCGCGGCGAACGAACGGGCGTGGATGCTGCAACGGGTGGCGCAGCGCGGCATTCACGTACCAACTTGACCGCAGACGAAGTGACGGCCATGTTCCGCTGGTATGAAGAGGAGAGCGGTCAGCAGGTTGCGCCAGAAGTGGTGGATCGCCTCTTCTATGAAGCGCAGGGCCAACCTGGTCTCGTTAGCTGGTTTGGCGAATTGCTTACCGAGACCTACAACCGACATGAATCATCCATTACGGCCCATGATTTTGAGGTTGTGTTCTCGGCAGGGCTGAATCTGCTGCCCAACAACAACATTCTCAATATTATTAGTAAGGCCAGAGAGGAACCCTACGTTGGGACCGTGCTTCCAGCTTTATAAAACCGACCAGAAGATGCGTTTCACTTACGATGATCCACATCTCAACTTTCTCTATCTCAACGGCGTCATTGATCAATCTACTGAAGACCAGCTCAATTTTTACGTGCGCTTTGCCTCGCCCTTTGTGCAGAAGAGGCTCTTCAATTATTTCTCCCGCCGTCTTTGGTCACCTGGGCCATCTCTATGACCCTTTGCCAATCTGGCGGACACCATCACCGATACGCATCTTTCGGTTCCGCACCTCATGCGGCGCTATGAGACCTATCTGCAACAGCACCGCGAACGCCTGCTCCAAATGCGCCCCGCTGCGCCAGCGACAACCGCGTCATGGAGGCCATTTTTCCACTTTAGCCTGTATACCTGGCTCTTCCAATTTCTGGCCGATTTCGATGGTCGCGTCACCTCCCGAATTTCCCACCGGCAACGGCAAAATTGATCTGCTAATCACCTATGCGGACCGGCTGTATGGCGTGGAGGTCAAGAGCTTCACCAACCGCAAACGCTACCGCGAGGCGCCGCAACAGGCCGCCCGCTACGCCGCAGCTGCAACAGACCGAAATCTGGCTTGTCTTCTTCGTGGAAGTGGTGGATGACGAAAATCGGCGGATATTTGAAGCGCCTTATCAAGATGCCGCGACCGGCGTGCAGGTTTATCCGGTGCTGGTCGCCACGGGTGCATGAGTACTCTAAAGCGGAGCTGAGCCTACATGCTTTACCTCCACGCTTTGATACGGCATCTGATTTCCGGAGCCCCCATGAAAAAAACAGCGGCGATTCCTTATTCCTCTTTTCAACCTGCTGATCGCTGCTTCACTGATCATTCCGATGATCAGCCCGCCCTTCATCAACCCCAACCGCTCTTTGCCCAAAGCAAGCTCGCCCGTTTGGTCGGCCAATCCAAGGTGTCCGGCGGAGCTGGCCGCGCTGGTCAGCCCGCCGGTGCGCCATCCGATTCAGGGGACGGTCTTTTACTTTGTTATGCCGGACCGCTTTGCCAATGGCGACCCCAGCAACGATACCGGCGGCATTGCGGGCGGGCGGCTGGACCACGGCTTTGACCCCACCAATCAGCGGCTTCTTCCACGGCGGCGATCTGGCCGGGCTGACCGCCAAGCTCGACTATTTGGCCGATATGGGCATCAGCGCCATTTGGATGACGCCGGTCTTCAAGAACAACCCGGTGCAGGGCCGCGGCGCCAGCGCGTCGGCGGCCTATCACGGCTATTGGTACACCGATATGACTCAATTCGACCCGCACTTTGGGACCAATGCCGAGTTGGAGGAGCTGATCCGCCAGGCCCACGCCGCGGCATCAAAATATTCTTCGACATCATTGCCAATCACACGGCGGACATTTTAAGCTATCAGGAAGGCGCTTTTACTTATCGCAACAAGGCCAACTTTCCATACAAAGACGCGGTGGGCGTTGAATTTGACGACCGCGCTTACGCCGGGGGCTCAGATTTCCCGGAGCTGGATGCCGAAACCAGCTTCCCCTACACGCCGGTTTACAACAACGCCGGCGACGAAACCCTAAAAGTCCCGGCCTGGCTCAACAACCCCATCTATTACCACAACCGCGGCGACTCCACCTTTAGCGGCGAAAATTCGCTCTATGGCGACTTCTTTGGGCTGGATGACCTTTTCACCGAGCACCCCGCTGTGGTCAAGGGCATGATCGACATCTACAAAGATTGGATCAGCAACTACGACATTGATGGCTTTCGCGTCGACACGGTCAAGCACGTCAATCTGGAATTTTGGCAGGCCTTTATCCCCGCTATTTTGGAGCACGCAGCGGCGCTGGGCAAAGAGACTTTTTCATTTTTGGCGAGGTTTTAGCGGCAATGAAGCCTTGTTGAGCCACTACACCACCCTGGGCCAATTCCCCGCCGTGCTCGACTTCAAATTTCAGGAAGCGGTGCGGCGCTACGTTTCGGGCGGGCCGGCTCCAATGCGCTGCGCAACCTTTTTTGCCGATGACGACTATTACACCGACGCCAACTCCAATGCCTACAGCCTGCCCACCTTTATCGGCAACCACGACCGCGCCGCTTTGCCCACTTTCTGGATGAAGACAACGGCCCGCTGCCCGATGGCGAAAAGCTGGCAATGGTTAAGCTGGCCCACGCGCTCATGTTTTTCGCCCGCGGTGTACCCGTCATCTATTACGGCGACGAGCAGGGTTTTGTAGGCGATGGCGACGACAAAAACGCCCGCCAGGATATGTTCCCGTCGCAGGTGGCCAGCTACAACGACGACGACCTGGTGGGGACCACCGCCACCACGGCCGACGACAACTTCGACGAATCGCATCCGCTCTTCACCAGCTTTGGCGCACTGGCCGAACTCTATCGCGCGCCCGGCGCTGCAAACCGGCGCCCAGATTCACCGCCGCAGCAGCATCGAACGGCATCTACGCTTCAGCCGCATTGACCGCGCTGCGCAGACTGAATATGTAGTGGCGGTCAACAACAGCGACGAAGACACAGACAGCCAGTGTCCCCACCTTTTACGCCGCGGGCCAACGCTTCACCCCAATCGTCGAAGATGGCTATGTGGCGGACAGGGCAACGCGCCCCATCGCCGGCACGGCCCGCGCTCACGGATGCCGACGGCGCGCTGACCGTCTCTGTGCGGCCCTACGGCTACATTGTGTATAAAGCCGATGCAGCCGTTCCCGCCAGCACAGCCGCACCGGACATCGCCTTCAACACCCCCAGCCGCGGCCAACAGTTCGATCTGAACGTCAGCAATTGACGGCAACGACGTGCCGCAGCGCATTGAAGTGGGCGTAGACCTGGCCAGCGCATCCTGGCCATGATCAACTGGCTGAAGTGACCTTTGCCGTGCGCGTCAACGGCGGCGACTATGCGCGCATCGGCGTGGACGACAACCCGCCCTATCGCGTTTTTTACGATGCCAGTGAGCTGGAACCGGGCGCCAAGCTCGACTTCGCCGCCGTGGTCAGCGATCTGAACGGCCATCTCAATTATGCCGAAGTGACCGGCATTCAGGTGGGCCAAGCGGAACCCGGTGCGGGCGGCAATTATGATTATGTGGCTATTCATTATCTGCGCGAGGATGGGGATTATGGTGACGATGCGTCCGCTGATTTCAACGATTTTTGGGGGCTGCATTTGTGGGGCGATGCCATTGCGCCGGAGGAAGTGACCGAATGGGCCGCGCCCATGCCCTTCCGCGGCGAGACCGATTATGGCCGCATGGCGCTGATCAAAATACAGGACGCCACTCGGGACGTCAACTTTATTGTGCACCGCGGCGACACAAAGGATGGCGCGGAGCAGGACCGCAACTTCAATCCCGCCGTGGACGGTCCCGAAATCTGGCTCAAGCAGGACGATGGCGCATTTTATACGTCGCAGGCCGCGGCCCAGGGCTATGTGACCATCCACTATCGGCGCGCCGACGGTGATTATGGTGACCCCACCAGCAGCGAATTCAACGACTTCTGGGGCTTGCATCTGTGGGGTGACGCCATTGCCAATGGGGTGGGCACCGAATGGGAAAGCCCGCGCCCGTTTGATGATGTCGATGAGTTTGGCGCCTATTGGCGCATCCCCATCCAAGACGCGTCGCAGCCGGTCAACTTTATTATCCACCGCGGCGATGCCAAAGACCCCGGTCCCGATCAGAGTCTGAATCCCCAGGAGGGCGCAGCGGTCTGGATCACCAGCGGCAACGAGGAGATTTATATGCAAGAAGGCGCAGCCACCAACATCGCCACCATTCATTATCAGCGCGCCGATGGCGACTATGGCGACCCCGCCAGCAGTAATTTTAGTGACTTCTGGGGCTTGCACGTATGGGAAGGCGCGGCCACGCCCAATCCATCTTGGGAGCAGCCAATCAAGCCCGCCGGCATGGATGCCTTTGGCCCATACTGGCGGATTCCGCTGGCCGATGGCGCCCATCAACTAGCCTACATCATCCACCGCGGGGACGCCAAAGACCCCGGCCCCGATCAGTTCCTGAATCTGGACCAATATGGCTACGCGGTCTGGCAATTCGCAGGCGCCGACCCCGCCAGCCCGTATGCGTATCCCATCCAGGCTGGTGCAGCAGTGAGCGGCGGCGATTTGAGCAAAGCCCAGGCGCATTGGGTCAGCGAGGATACATTGGCGTGGGATTTCGCCGCCGAAGCCAATGCCAATGTGGCGCTTTATTATGGTTTGGATGGCGGCATGACGCTGCAAAATGGCGTCATCAGCGGCGGCCAGTCGATTCCATTGACGCGGGTGAAAAGCGGATTGAGTCGGGAAATCAAAGCCAAGTTCCCGCATCTGGCCGGCCTCAGCGCCTATCAGATTGATGCTGCCGATCTGGCCAAAGTGCGCGACATCCTTAAAGGGCAGATGGCTATCGTGGCCAAACAGGGCAACGTGGTGATCCACGCCACCAGTTTGCAGATCCCCGGCGTGCTCGATGATCTGTACGCGTACGATGGACCATTGGGGCCGGAGTTCGCCGAGCCGCCGCTGATCTTTGCGCCGGTGACCATGCGGCTGTGGGCGCCCACGGCCCAATCGGTCAAGCTGCATCTTTTCACGTCGGCAGATGCGGAAACGGCGGCGCAGATCATTGAAATGACGCCGACGGCGCAGGGCGTTTGGGAAGCTGCCATTGAAGAAATCTGGATCGGCAAATATTATCTGTATGAAGTGAAGGTATACGCGCCCAGCACGGGGCAGGTGGAGACCAATCTGGTCACCGATCCCTATTCGCTGGGGCTTTCCATGAACAGCACGCGCAGTTTGCTGGTGAACCTAAACGATCCCGCTTTGATGCCCGACGGCTGGCGCGAATTGGTAAAACCAGCCCTGGACGCGCCCACCGACATTGTGCTCTATGAGCTGCACGTGCGCGATTTTAGCGCCAACGATAAAAAAGTGGCAGAGCAAAACCGCGGCAAGTTTGTCGCCTTTGCCGAAAAGAATTCGGACGGCGTCAAGCATTTACAGAAGTTGGCCAAAGCCGGGCTGACCCACGTTCACCTGCTGCCGGTCTTCGACATTGCCACCATCAACGAAGACCCCGCCCAGCGCCAGGAGCCAGACATCCCCGCCAACGCCGGCCCCGCTTCGGAGGAACAGGCCGCGGCCGTGCGCGCCGTGCGCGATCTGGATGCATTCAATTGGGGCTATGACCCGTTCCACTACACCGTGCCGGAAGGCTCGTACGCCACCGACCCCAATGGCACGGCGCGCATTCTTGAATTCCGCCAAATGGTGCAGGCGCTCAACGCAATGGACCTGCGCGTGGTGATGGACGTGGTCTACAACCACACCAGCGCCGCCGGGCAAAATGATAAATCCGTGCTGGACAAAATTGTGCCGGGCTACTATCATCGGCTGGATGAGGACGGCCGGGTGGCCACCAGCACCTGCTGCGCCAACACGGCCACCGAGCACGCCATGATGCGCAAGCTCATGCTCGATTCGCTGCGCACTTGGGCCACGCAGTACAAAGTGGACGGCTTCCGCTTTGACCTGATGGGCCACCACATGAAGGACGATATGCTGGCCGTGCGCGCCATGCTGGATGAGATCGACCCCGCTATTTACGTGTACGGCGAAGGCTGGAACTTTGGCGAAGTGGCCAACAATGCCCGCGGCGTCAACGCCACGCAGCATAACATGGCGGGCACGGGCATTGGCGCCTTCAACGACCGGGTGCGCGACGCCGTGCGCGGCGGCGGTCCGTTCGATGGTGGCCAAGCGCTGATTACGAATCAAGGCTTCACCAATGGGCTCTGGTACAATCCCAATGCCCATAATCACGGCAGCAAACAGGAGAGAGAACAGTTGCTCCTCTATGCCGATCAGATTCGCGTGGCGTTGGCGGGCAATCTGGCCGACTTCCAATTTGTGGATCGCAACGGTTTTTTGGTGACCGGTTCGGCTGTGGCGTATAACGGCGCCACCACCGGCTATACCCAGTCGCCACAGGAAAATATCATTTACGTATCCGCCCACGACAACCAGACGCTCTTTGACAACAATGTCTATAAGCTGCCGGGTGACACCGCCATGGCGCAGCGGGTGGCGGCGCAGAATCTGGCCATCGACATTGCGCTGCTGTCTCAAGGCGTGCCTTTTTTGCACGCCGGGGTGGAGATGCTACGCTCAAAATCGCTGGAGCGGGACAGCTATAACAGCGGCGATTGGTTCAACCGGCTCTATTTTGACTACAGCGCCAACAACTTTGGTGTGGGCCTGCCGATGGAGTCCAATGGCGACGCCGCACTGATGACGCCGCTGCTGGAAAACAGCGCGTTGCAACCCGCGAAGAGCGACATCAACCAAAGCGTGGCCCACGTGCAGAAGATGCTAGCTGTCCGCGCCGCCTCGCCGCTCTTCCGGCTGCGCACCAAGGAAGAGGTGATGCAGCGCGTCCATTTTCACAACACCGGGCCGGAGCAGATTCCAGGGCTGATCGTAATGAGCATTTCGGATCAAATTGAGGGAGCAGACTTGGACCCTGACCGTGACCTGATTCTCGTTTTCATCAATGCCACCACGCAGGCGGTCACCTTTGTCGACGAAACGTTGGCCGGGCTTACGCTAAAAGGCGAGCGCGGCGTTACGTATGACGGCCAGCGCGGCGCCTTCACCATTCCGGCGCAGTCGACAGCAGTGTTGTCTGAAGGGGAACCGTTGACGCCGGGCGCGATCACTCTCCGGTGAAGGTTATCGTCGGAATTTCAGAATAGCCACAAAAACGCTAAATATTTATGATAGTTCCACTTATCCCAGATCAAACCAGCCCCAGCCCATGTACAGCAATCCCAATACGATCATGCTGGTCAACGCACCGGCGAAGATGTGAATCGACTGCCCCTGCCACTGGAAGATCAGCGCCACGCCCGCGCCAACCAACCACGCGATCAGCGCCAGCCGCCATGCCGGTTTGGGCCTGAGCGCGTTGGCCAAGAGGATGACGAAGAGCGCCGGACCCAGCGAAGCGCCGATAAACCCCAAGAAGGTAATCAGCCGCTGGTCAAAGCGGGTGGTGGCCAGGGCAAAGGTGAAGGCGCAGATCAGCGCGGTGCTCTGGCGCAGGCTGAGCGGGCTGACGCCGGAGAGGGCCAACGCACCCGAGTAAAGACCGGAGAGCAGCGGTGACGCCACCGCAATCAGCAAAAACAGGTGGCCCAGCCCGGCTGATTGCACCTGCGTCAGAATGTCGGCAATATTCCACTGCCCGGTCGAATGATAGAGCAGCACGCCAGCGCCGGTGGAAAAGACGAGCAGAAAATAGAAGCAGACGTTGACCTTGATCACGTCGGCGGCGGATGCCATATCCCACGTAAAATCCGGCCCGCGCAGCGAAAAGAGCGTGGCGTACGCCGTGATGGTCCCCAATCCCCACAGCCAGGCGCTAATACCGCCGGTTTGGCTGTCGATGGCGGCGGGCGCCGCCAAATCGACGGCCCACAGCGCAAAGAGCGTGAGCGCTACCGCCGACACCGTGGTCAACCACAGAATGGTGGCCCAGCGGTTGACGCCCAGCTCGGCCAGCACAAAGAGCGCCACGGCCACAAAAAGCGCACCGCCCCAGCCAGGCAGGTGAAAGAGTTGCGCCGCGCTGGCGCCCGATACGCCGCCGTGAAAGCCACCCCACCCGATCATACCAATGGCCATGAGCAGATTGATCAGCCCGGCGCCGCCCGCGCCCACGGTGGAAGTGGCAATCTGCCCCAGCCGTTCCCGCCGCCGCAGCCCGATCAGCCCCTGCGCCGCACTCATGCACACCAACACGAAGGCGCCCAACGGGATCAGCCAGAGCAGTTCGCTGGTCGGGATGCGCTGCGCCAGCCCGCCGCCCACCGAAATGCTGGCCGGGTTAATCCCAATGCCAAACCAGACGCTAGCCCGTCGATACCAGGGGACGGTTTGGGGAGGGGTTTGGACTGGGGTCGAGTGGAGAGTTGCGGTTTGGCTCATGGGTGGCTCGCTTTCTGGTGTGGGGAATGGGGGTTAGGGATTGGGGTGAGGCGACCGACGCATTTCGTAAGCATACAATTGCTCGGTGTGGGCAAGTCATAATTAATGGTAAATGGTGAATGGTGAATTGCGAATTGTGAATGATGGGACGCGAGTAGCCGGCCTCGTTCACAATTCACCATTAGCAATTTACCATTTATCATTCGCACGCTTTTTCCCGCTCAATCATGCGAATGGACGAGAGCAGTTCTTCGCGCTCGCCATAACAGGTGCGGATGTGGCGGACGCCGCCATTGGGATCGAAGGCGCGGCGGCCGTGCAGCACGCGGCGGTTGTCCACAAAGGCCACGTCACCGCCCACCAGCTTGTGTTCCACCTGATTGGCGCGGTCGGCCTTGAGCCGGGCAAAGGTGCGATAGGCCTGAAACAGCTTGGGCGCCAGCGCATAATCAACACGCAGCGGCTCGCGCAGCCAGGTGGTGTCGCGCACGGAAGTGAGTCGTCCTTTGGCATCCAGCTCAATAATGGGCGCGTTCCAGCGGTAGTGGGTGGCTTTGGCGCGGTTGGCCTGTTCCCACGAAACCTGGGTCAGCAGCGCGAACTCTTCGGGATAGTCACGCCGCATCTGCTCGGCAATGTGGAAGCCATCCACCCAAAAGCTTTCCCCACCCGGTGCGTTGTTTTCTACACACTGAAAAATCTGGAAGCCGGGAATATATTCGCGGGTGGCGGCGTCGGTGTGGGCATCCAGCGCAAAGCCGCGATTGGCAATATATTCGCCGTCGGGGTTGGTCACAATCTCAAAAATCCTGCCCCAATTCATGTCGCGCAACAACCCGATCTGCGCCGAAATGCGCTCGAACGCATCGTACTCCTTGGACATGTCAGTCACCAGCGCCAGCCCTAGCCGCCGAATGGTGGTCAGAAAATCGTAGCGCACGTCCATGTCGTGAAAGACGCCTGCCGCCGAGAAGATTGGCAGCTTTTGCTCCAATGCGCGCCCCCACGTTTGGATCTCCCACTCCTCGACGGGGCGGCTGCCGTTTTCATAATCAAACGCCCGCAGCCAACCGGGATGATAGTGGCTTTCCGCACACGCGCCCACCGGCAGCACCCACTGCACCAACAGCCCTCCTTCCGCGCTCACACTGACTGCTGCCGGACAAACGTCATCCGGAATGGCCAAAATCGAATGCACCCGCTCGTGCGAAGTCGGGTCGATGCAGCTCGCACAGGCGCAATTGTCGCGCAGCCACATGTGGTGAAAGCGCGCCGTGCGCCCATCCATCCACGTCACGCGCACGGCGTCGCCTTCCACCACAGCGGCTGCCAGCAGAAATTCCATGCTATAGGTTTCAAAATCGGGTGTGGGAATGAACATAAACCCTCCGAGAGCGAAAGAAATAGAACACTGATTTGATAGATTTGACGGATCAGAACGGATTTTGGACTAAAAATCTGTGCATATCTGTCAAATCTGTGCCATCTGTGTTCTATAATCGTACATCACAAATGCCACAGCTTGCTCTGCTCCAGCATTTCGATCAAGCGGATGAGCAGGTCGTCGCGCTCTTGTTCGAGTTGGCGGATGGTGCGACCGGCGGTGAGTTCGTGGCAGCCGTCGATCACTTTTTGGGCCAGTTCGGCGGTCAGTTCGGGCGCCTCCAGAAAGGTCCACGGCGCTTTGAGCGAAGGGGCAAACTGGTGGATCAGGTGCGCCATGCCGCCCTCGCCGCCGCCCAAGTGCAGCACCGTGAGCGGCCCCATGAGCGCCCAGCGCAGCCCCGGCCCGTAGCGCACGGCGGCGTCGATCTCGGCCACAGAGGCCATGTCGTTGTCGATCATGTGCAGGATTTCGCGCCAGACCGCCTCCATAATGCGGTCGGCCACAAAGCCGGGTACTTCTTTGGTCAATTTAAGCGGCTGTTTGCCGGTGGCGCGGTAAAAGTCAACCGCCCAGTCGAGACATTCGGTGCTGGGTTGGCGGCCCGCCACCACTGACCAGCGGCATCAAATAGGGCGGGTTAAAGGGATGGGCCACCACGCAGCGCTCGGGATGGCTGCATTCAACGGCCATCTCGGTCATAAATAGCCGGAGGTGCTGCTGGCGATGACCGTATCCGGCGGGCAGGCGGCGTCGATCTGGCGCAGCGCATCGATCTTGATGGGCAGCCGTTCGGGCGTCGATTCCTGCACAAATTGAGCGTCGGCCACCGCCTCAGCCAGTGAATCAGCCCAGCGCAAATTAGCGGGCGATGCATTGGATGCAGCCACAGCCGTTCCAGCACGGGCCACACGTCGCTAATGCGCTGGCGCAATTTCGGCTCGGCATCCGGCGCTGGGTCCCAGGCGGTGACGGTCATGCCGTTGCGCAGAAAGTGCGCAGCCCAGCCGCCGCCGATGACGCCGGTTCCGATGATTGAGATGGTGGTGACGTGGGTGGGAGATGGTCGTATCATAGGTTAAAACCCAACTTTCTCAATTCCTTCAACCCCAACATTGCCGCGCCTCCGCTGCTGGCGGTTTCCAGCGAAAGTTCGCCCAAAATGCGCTTGATTTTGGCCACCTGTTGGGCGTTGCTTTCGGCCAATTGACCCTTGCCCAAATAGAGGCTGTCTTCCAACCCCACGCACGTGGCTGCCCATGATAGCGCCGGCGGTCACCATATTCATTTGGTGGCGCCCGCCGCCCAGCACGGACCAGTGCAGGTCGCGGCCCAGCAGCCGTTCGGCGGTTTGGCGCATGTAGACCAGGTTGTCCAGCAGGTCGGCGCCGATGCCGCCCATGCCCATGACAAACTGGATAAAAATGGGCGGCTGCACCAGCCCCATCTCCAGATAGTAGGCCAGCGTGTAGAGATGGCCGATGTCGTACGCTTCAAATTCAAAGCGAACGCCCGTCTCGTTGGTCAGCACTTTGAGCATATATTCGATGTCGGAGAAGTTGTTGACGGTGACTGCGGCGCGCCATCTCCAAAAATTCCTCTTCCCAATCAAAACGCCACTGCCCGGCATATTTGGGAATCATGGGGAAGCCGCCGTAGTTGATTGTGCCCAGATTGCAGGTACACAGCTCGGGCTGCAACACCTTGATCACGTTGAGTCGGTCGGCAATGGATTACGGTGGCGCCGCCGGTGGTCAGGCTGATAACAGCGTCGCCGGTGGCGGCTTGATACGCGCCACGTAGTCGCGGAAGAGCTCCACATCGGGCGTGGGCGCGCCGGTCTGCGGGTCGCGGGCGTGCAGGTGCAGCACCGCCGCCCCCGCGGCATGGGCGGCCACGGCCTGCTCCACAATGTCATTAGGCGTAAAGGGCAGGTGGGGCGACATGGTGGGGTGAAGGAAGCGCCGGTGACGGCGCAGGTGATGATGGTTTTGTGGGGCAAGGGTTGCTCCTTTGGAGTTGGCGCAGCTGCGAGTTGCGTGTTGCGTGTACCGGTTGAGATCGGTGGAGAATTGGGGGCTTTATTCGTTTTTAAGTCCAAGACCTTTCAAATAGCGGAGACTGCGATGCACGGCTTCAGAAAACCCCACTTGGCAGTCGAGTGGTCAGCCGTGCGTTGCAGTCGCAGCGGCCTTATTTGAACGATCTTGTTTTTAAGTCAACAAATACATCAGTATGGCAATAATTACAACCGCAATGGCAATCAAAAACCCGGTGGCGAAAAGCCAGAGGCGTTGGAAGGTTTTGGCGTCGTTCAGATGTGGAAATGGGGTATCGGGCACCGGCACTTCGAGAAATTTACACAGCGGCTCCCAGCCCTGTTTGACGTCATAGACCAGCAGCCGTGCAGGCGGTGTATGTTTTTTGACGGCCTCGTTATGCGCATTAAAAACGCTAATGGCAAAGTCGCGATCCTCAAAGCGGCCTTGGAATGTTCCCGCCCAAATCATGCCGTCAACCATATGTACAAACTTACGCATGGGGGGGACGAGCAAACGCATCAAGCGCACGGCGGGCTGCCGCGGAATACCGTAAATTGTGTTAAGCGTGCTGGTATACCAGCGCTCCGGGTCGCGCACCGTGAGCAGCACTTTGGCATCGGGATAAACATCCACGAGCTGCTCGTAATAGGTGCAGGCGGGCCAATCGACCGTAGCGCCGTAGTCGGCAAAAAAGCCGCGCCAGTCGACGGCTTCACCGCGGTTGGCCGCTTCCCAAAAAGGGACGTGGCTGGGATTCTTGATCACTTCCTGCATGTGATAGCAGGGGGCAAATCCTAATTGTTCCAACGCCGCTTTGATCGATGTGGTGCCTGTGCGGCCAAAGCCGGCGCCGATAACGCGCATCATAGATTCCTCACTGGAATGATCATACTGGTGGAAAAAGCGGGCAACATCAGCATTTCCTCGGTCAGCCGCACGCCGATGCGGTCGGCGGGCAGCACGGAAAAGAGGGTGCGCTGCAACTCCAGCGGCCAGCGCCCCAGGCCGGGGCGATAGGCCGGACCCGCCTTTTGGTTGCGCTGCGCTGTCTGCTGACGAATCATGCCGTGCAGATCGCGCGTAAAAGCCGTTATGACGGCCAGCGCCACTTCATTCATAATGGCCGCCTCCGCCATATCGCTTTCCACCTGCCGCCGCATCGCGGCGTCCAGCTCGGCGCCCAACGTGCAAATGGCCAGGTAAAAAGAGACGGTCGTGGGTGCGGTCCATTCAAACAAGTGCGGTACATCGGCGGCAAAGACCTCGGCATAAACGCTGGTCGGCTGCGCGACCCGCGTGATCTCGGTGGCCATGTTGCGATAAAAGGGCTCCATACGCTGCCGCCGCCGCCCTTCGGGGTAGCGCTTGAGCAGCCCGTCCAGTGACGGTTGAATCAGTTCGGGAATATAAATTTGCGCTGTCATACAGGGATTGAATTGGGATCAACAGATTTCTCAGATTAGAAAGATGGCTCTTTGGGATCTCATGTGGTTGACGATCCTACTACCGGTTAAAACCGATGGCTGATACGGAAAACCGGCTTAAGCCGGTTTGCTTTAGCAGATGCCGAATTTATTCGGTGGTATCAACCACATGAGATCCGGTTGAACCAGAAAGATTAGGTTGGAACCGCAGATTGCGCAGATGACGCAGATTTTCTTTTGAGCATCTGCGGGAATCTGCACAATCTACGGTTAGTAAAAAATCTTTAAAATCCCCATAATCTGTTGATCAATATGATTTCGGCAGCCCCAGCACGTGATTTGCCACGTAGGCCAGCACCAGGTTGTTGTTGACCGGCGCGATTTGATACATGCGCGTTTCGCGGAACTTGCGCTCCACGTCGTACTCATCCACAAAGCCGTTGCCGCCGTGGGTGTCCAGGCAAATATTGGCGGCGGCCCAAGAGGCTTCGCTGGCCAGCAATTTTGCCATGTTGGCTTCGGCCCCGCAAGATTGACCCTGGTCAAAGAGCGCGGCGGCCTGATAGCGCACGGCGTCCGCCGCCCGCACCTGGGCATAGGCGCGCGCAATGGGGAACTGCACGCCCTGGTTTTTGCCCAGCGGCGCCCCAAAACGTTCCACCGTAGTGGCATAGGCCACGGCGCGCTCAACAAACCAGTCGCCGTCGCCAATACACTCGGCGGCCAGCAAAATACGTTCGGCGTTCCAGCCATCCAGCACGTAGCGGAAGCCGCGCCCCTCCTGGCCGATCAGACTGTCGGCCGGAATGCGCATTTGGTGATATTTGATCTGATAGGTGGCATAGTTGAACATGGTGCGCACCGGGATCACTTCCAGGGAATCGGGCTGACTGGCGCGCACGTCGCGCAAATCGATCAGGAAAAGGCTCAGGCCGTCGGTGGCTTTTGACACCTCTTCACGCGGCGTGGTGCGCGCCAGCAGCATGAGCAGATCGCTCTGCTCCACGCGGCTGGTCCAGTTTTTGTGGCCGGTTACAATATAGCCCGCGTCGTCACGCTGGGCAAAGGTGCGGATGCTGGTCGTGTCGCTGCCCGCTTCCGGCTCGGTGACGGAGAAGGCTTGCAGCCGCAGCCGCCCCGCCGCCATCTCGGGCAGATAGCGCGCCTTTTGCGCTGTGCTGCCGTGCCGCAGCAGCGCGCCCATGGTATACATCTGCGCGTGACAGGCCGCCGAATGACCGCCGCTGCGGTGAATTTCTTCTAAAATAATCGAAGCTTCGGTCAGGCTAAGGCCCATGCCGCCATACTCTTGGGGAATCAAGGCGGCCAGATAGCCCGAGGCGGTGAGCCGCTGCACAAAGGCTTCGGGATATTGGCGCGTTTTGTCGAGTTCACGCCAATATGCGTTGGGGAAATCGCGGCAGAGTGCGCGGATGGCGGTGCGTAGGGAGGGATGAGATTCTGTTGCGGGATGATTCATTGTGAGTTGGATTTGGAAATGTGATAGCCCGCTACGACTGCAACGCACGGCTGCCAAAGTAGCTGATTGGTCGAAGGTTTTTGATGCCGTGCATCGCAGTCTGCGCTGTTTGCGGGGTTAAGCCGCGGCCGCTTGGCGGCGCAGCGCCCGGTCGCGCCACCAACCGACGAGCAAATAAACGAGCAGCCCCAAAATGAGCAGGTGTTCCAGTGGGCCTACGATATTGCCATAGCGCCGCGGATCCCAATAGCTGACCGGGCTGTAAAAGCGCAGCGTCCAGTTGAAGGGGAAGAGCAGCAGCGGGCCGTCGTCATAATGCAGCGGAATGTCGATGGCGGTGTGGATGAGACAGGCAACGGCCAACCAAAAGAGCCCTGCGCCCCACGCCCGCCCGCGCCGC
This sequence comes from Caldilineaceae bacterium, assembly GCA_041391125.1. Lineage (GTDB taxonomy): Bacteria > Chloroflexota > Anaerolineae > Caldilineales > Caldilineaceae > JACKBC01. The sequence goes on along the minus strand of JAWKON010000011.1, from coordinate 137,695 downwards.
CACAGCCAATAGCCAATGCCCAAATAGGCCAGCACCATGAACGGCGCATGAAACAAATTGTGCAGCGCCTTGACCCACCAGACGTTGAAAAAGGCGTAGTCGAACAGCCAAGCGGTCAGGCTGTGGGTCGGGTCATTGTCAAAGCTCATCTTAATGCCGCGCATCCGGTCATAGCCAATGGCGCCAAGCGAAAGCAGAATCAGCGGGATGTCTGGCAGGATCGAGCCGAGCATGAGCGGCGCCGTCTTCACAGGCGGCAGCGTGTATCCGGCCAGCGCCAATGGTCCGCTGCGCTGTTCGTTCTTTTTCCACACACGGTTGAGCGCCGCTGTGATAATATAATGTGAATACGTCTGCATAGAGTTGCTTGGGAGAGAAAATAAACCGCAGATTTTACATTGGTGTACTCAAAACCATTTTATGAACTACAGATTGACACAGATTTTGTTGTCTCCAGAAGGGTAATCTGTATAATCTGTAGTTAAATCATGGAATCTGCGCAATCTGCGGTTCCCCACCTTGTCTCAGTTAGGACATAGGGGAAATCTGCCGATATTTGCCGGCGTAAAAGAGAACGGGCTCCTCTTCGTTGCTCTCAAAAGAGTCGACCCGGCCGATATAAATGGTGTGGTCGCCGGCGTCGTGGGCATCCACCACGGTGGCGACAAAGGTGGCAATGGCGTGGGCAATCGTCGGATATCCGTGGCGCTCGTCAAATTGCGCTTCAAAGCCATCTACGGCCCACCCGGCAAAGTGGCTGCTGTACGATTCCTGATCGGCGCGCAAAATGCTGACGGCGTAGCGCCCGCTGTGGCCAATGTGATCGTGCATGTGCGCCTTTTTGGCCACCGACACGGCCACCAGCGGCGGCTCCAGCGAGACGGACATAAAGGCGTTGGCCGTCATGCCGTGGGTTTCGCCATCCACCATGGTGGTCACCACGGTGATGCCGGTGGCGAATTTGCCGCAGGCGTTGCGAAAGGCGCGGGTGTCAAATTGGGTGGCTTGGTCGGACATGAAGTTCTCCTTTGGTAGGACAAGCTTTTAGCTTGTCGGCGGCGTTGGGGACAAGCTAAAAGCTTGTCCTACTGGGTCATTGTCCCGTGTTGGCGACCGAACGCGGGCGGCGGGGAGCGGCGGCGAATATTTCGCTAAGAATGCCGGCGCGTTCCTCGGCCGTGGCCCAACGCGGCTGGGCGAAATCTTCCAGCACGCCGGTCAAGATTTCGGTGCTGATCAGGCGGCCATCATAAAAGGTGTGGCGAATGTAGAGTTCGGTGCGCGTGTTCCAGCTCTGCATCTGATCAAAGAAGAGGTTGCCCAGACCATAGACGATCATGCCGGCGCCGCCCGGATCATCAGCGCTGTACGGCTCTAGCGACTGCGGCACATGACTCTGTACGCCGGTGACCAGCGTGGCGCCCGCCTCGCGCAATTCGCGGAACTCTTCCACCTGCCGCCCGGTGGGATACGGATTATAGGTCTCTTCATATTGCAGTTCCACCGCCACCACATCCACCTGCTGCGCAAGTTGGCGGACGGCGGCCAGCACTTCCTCTTTGTGATCATAATAGTAGCAGGCGCCCGGCTGGTCATCGGTGGCCCAGGCGAATTCGGGACCAAAGGCCAGCGCGGCCAGAAAGGCAAAGCGCGTGCCGTTGTGATACCAGAGCAGCGGGGCGCACGCTTCCTGCACGTTCATGCCGCTGCCGTAGATGGGGATATTGTTGGCCCGATACCAGCCAATGGACTCGCGGGCGCCGCTGCGCCCAAAGTCGTTGACATGGTTGCCGCTCAGGCCCACAATGTCGGCGCCCACCGCCTCCAGCGAGGCCCAATAGTTGGTGCTGCTGCACATGACCAGATTATTGGGTGAGGCGTTGACCTGACAGTCGCTCAGGAAGGGTACTTCGTTGCTGATGTGCGTAATGTCGGCGGCGCGCAGCGTATCCGAAATAATGGCGGCGGGATAAACATAACCTTTCTCTTCCATTTTGGCCGCCGTGGTGCGCGACATGGCGGTGACGCCGGTCATGATCAGCGTGGTGAGCAGGTTGGCGTTGCGATTGGTGCGCTTTTCAACGGCGGATTGCAGCAGCGTGGCCACCTGCGGCGAGCCGGCGCCGTGAACGGTGAGTCCCACGGCCAGCGGATATTCGGTTGGCTGTAGCCGGTTGCTCAGCGGATTGATGCCGTCGATGGTCAAGACTTTATAGCTGGGGTCGAGCTGGTCAAAGGGCAAAATGCCGATGGCGTCCGGCGTGTTGGCAAAGATGGCGGCCCAGCTTGCATGCTCCACCACCGAGACGCGGCGCACGCCCAACACGGCGGGCAGATCCAGCGCGGCTTCTTCGGAAACATAGAGCGGCGCCGGCTTCAGCCCCTGCCAGCGCAGTCGCAGATCGTCCAGCGCAATATCATCGGCCACCGTATTGAAGGGGGCCACCACCACATAGTAGCGCTCCAGCAGCGGAATGGCGCCGTTGAGTTGGATATTGGCCAGGGGTTCCAGCTTGATCTGCACGCGGGCGTTTTCCGCGTTGTCCACCAGCCGCAGCGGGCGCTTGAGCCAACTTCCCACCGAGATGCTGTGGGTTTGGTTCAGCCTGGTGCGCATGGGCAACGCGTAAATCTGCGGCAACGCTTGGGCAAAGGCCACAGTAACCGGACCCGGAACAAATTGCGGCGTTGATGTAGGCCAAGGCGTGGTGGTGGGGATGGGCGGGAAGGTGGGCAGCGGTTCTGGCGTGGGCGAAGAGAAGTAGGGCGCTGGCGGCACGGGGCCATTCTGAGCGGGTTCCACTTGTGCGTTGATAGACTGATTGGTTCCCCAAATCGCTAAACTGAACAACCCAAATAAACTAAAAATGAGGCGTAAATGAGGAAAATGAACTTTTGATTCAAACATGTATTCAACCGACCTGAATTTATTATGCGAACATGCAAAGTATCTTCTGGGCAGAATCGTCAAACCACTTGGGGGTGCTGTGAGGAAGATTGGTTATGTGTTTGGAAAAGTATAGCAGATGCTGAAACGGCAGGCAAAGCTTATTGCATTATCAATACACTGCAACGGCGTTGGCGATATAGGCGTCGGTCTCGATTGGTGAATCCGGCGCTATCTCCGGTCATTGCGATGCGCTGATTATATCCCATATCGAAAACAGTCCACCGTATGGTCATTGACCATGCCGCACGCCTGCATAAACGCATAGCAAATGGTCGGCCCCACAAACGTGAAGCCGCGCTTTTTAAGTTCTTTGCTCATGGCTTGGGCTTCGGCGGTTTGGGCGGGTACTTCGGCCAGCGTGCGCCGCTGGTTCACAATGGGCGCGCCGCCCACAAAACGCCAGATGAAGGCATCGAAGCTGCCAAATTCCTCTTGAATGGCCAAAAAGGCGCCTGCGTTTTTTACGACGCCATTGACCTTTAACTTGTTGCGCACAATGCCTGGGTTTTGCAACAGTTCGCCAATCTTGGCTTCATCATAGCGCACGATTTTCTGTGCATCGAAATTATCAAAAGCGGCCCGGTAATTCTCCCGCTTGCGCAAAATCGTAATCCAGCTCAACCCCGCCTGCGCGCCCTCGAGGTTGAGCATTTCAAAAAGATGCCGGTCATCATGGGCCGGCACGCCCCATTCTTCATCGTGATATTGCACGTAGAGCGGATCGCTGCCCGCCCATGCACAGCGTGTGATGGTCATGGTTTTGTCCGTTGAGGTGATGTAGGTACGCTTGAATTTTTAAGGGGGAACGTGTTGCGTATTGCGTGTTGCGTGTACCGATGTTGCTACAAGTTCCCAAGCTGCTTTCTAAACCGCTTGACGCAACACGCGCCACGCAACAGCTCCCCAAAATACAAAATTTTGACTGTCCACAGTATACTTCAAAAGACGAAACAACCTCAATAACGCAAAGGATGCAACATGATTCGAGCAGTGATTTTTGATATTGGCGGCGTGCTGATCCGCACAGAGGATGCGGCGCCGCGGCGGCAATTGGAGCAGCGGCTGGGGCTGGAGCCGGGCCAGGCTGAGTATATTGTTTTCAACAGCCCCATGGGGCAGCGGGCGCAATTAGGCGAGATCACCACAGCGCAATTGTGGCGCTGGGTGCAGAATGAACTGGAACTGAGCGATGTTGCGCTGGCTGAATTTCAGCGCGATTTTTTTGCGGGGGACAAGTTAGACGGTAAGCTGGTGGACTATATTCGCCGTCTCAAATCGGGCTACCAGCTTGCCATTATCAGCAACGCCAAGGACGATCTCCATCTGACCATGCAGGAAATCGACCCGGCTGGCGACCTATTTGAACTCGTAGTCGGCTCCGCATATGAGCGGGTCATGAAGCCCAACGCCGCCATCTTTCAACGCACGTTGGAACGGTTGCAGCGCCAGCCCCGCGAAACCGTTTTCATCGACGATTTTATGCACAATATCGAAGGAGCCTGGGCCGTGGGGATGAACGCCATCCACTTTCAGCCGGGGCTTGATTTGGCCCAGGCGCTGGCCGAATTGGGCGTTAAGCCAGATAAAGATGACAAGATGACCGGATGACATTCATCTTGTCATCCGGTCATCTTGTCATCTTGTCATCTTCAACACGGCTGCACGCTGAGCCACGCCATCGTATAAAGCGGCGTCACGCTGGCGTAAACATCCAACATGCCACAGGCGATATTTTCCCAGGCGTATTTTCGGGCCCCAAAGCGCGCCTGCTGGCCCATTTTTTGGCGGGTGGCTTCATCGGTCAGCAAAATGCGGATGCGGGCGGCCAAGGCTTCCGGATCGCGTGAGGGGACGTGATAGCCATTGATCCCATTTTCCACCAGATGAGCCAGCCCGCCCACCTCTGAAGCAATGACCGGCACGCCCATGGCCATGGCTTCCAGCGCCACCATGCCAAAGCTTTCGTAATGGGAGGGCATGACCACCATATCGGCGGCGGCGTAATAGGCGGGCAGCACCTCTTGATCTTTGGCGCCGGCAAAGGTCACCAGATCGTTCAGATTGAGTGCGCAACGCATTTCCTGCAGGCGGGCCATTTCGGCATCCAGCGTATCGGCGTGGGGATCGCCGCCGATAATGGTGACGCTGGCTTCGTTCATAATGTTGGGCGATTGGCGCTTTAAAATGGCAATGGCGTGCAGCAGCGTGTCGATGCCCTTGAGCGGCTCGATGCGCCCGGCAAAGAGGATGTTGGCGCGGTCCTGCGGCAGGCCGGTCTGCAATTGGGCTAGCTTTTTGGGCATGGGGCGGAAGCGCGCCAGGTCCACGCCGGGGGGCAACACCATGATCTTGGCCGGGTCGGCCCCGTAGTATTCCATCAGTTGCGCCTGTTCAGCGGGCGTCGGCGCCACCAGCCGGTCGGCAATCTGAATGATGTGCTGTTCGCCGTCTAGTCGCTCCTGGGGCGCCCGTTCGCTGTCGTCCAGCGCAATCAGGTTTTTCATGTGGCCCAATGTGTGGAACATCTGCACAATCGGTGTACCCCACACCGCGCGCAACTTTTCCGCCACCAATCCCGAGAGCCAATAGTGGCTGTGAATAATGCTGTATTCGGCCTGCTCGGCGGCGGCAAAATCAAGCACGCCATCCACAAATTCATCCAAATGGTCGGCAATTTGCGCCACCGGAATGGGCCGCTCCGGCCCGGCGGGGATATGAATGACGCGGCCGCCATGGCCCAAATCGTGCTTAATCATAGGCTGGCAGTCGTCTTGCGAGCGCGTGAACACATCAACCTGTACGCCCAATTTGCCCAGCGCCCGGCTTAAATCACGCACATACACATTCATGCCGCCCGTCTTTTTGCCGCCCAACATGGCCAGCGGACAAGTGTGGACGCTCAGCATGGCAATGCGAAGTGGTTTACTCATACGTCTCCTTTATGGATAAAATGGGGAGGATCAACAGATTGCACAGATTTGAAAGATTTCTAATTCTCTGATCTTCCCCGTCAGCGCGTAATATGGCGTATGCCCTCACCGCCGGCCACAATCAAATCGGTGATCAAACCAAGAAAGAGTCCATGCTCTACAATGCCTACTCGCCGATTGAGTAGTTCATTGAGTTGATCCAATTGGTCAATCGGACCGAAGCCACAATCTAAAATCAGGTTGCCCTGGTCGGTTTGAAAAGGCTGGCCGTCGGATCCGCTGCGCAAGGATACATTCGCCCCTAAATCTTTCAGGAACGCCTGCTGTGTACCCCAGCCAAACGGGATCACTTCCACCGGCAGCGCCCACTGCGTGCCCAATATGGGTGAGGGTTTGCTTTCATCCACGACAATGATCACCCGCCGGCTGGCTTGGGCCACGATCTTTTCACGCAACAGCGCACCACCGCCCCCTTTGATTGCATTCAATTGCGGATCGATCTCATCGGCGCCGTCAATTGTCAAGTCCACCACCGGATGCGCCTCCAGCGTGGTCATGGGAATATGCAGCTTGCGCGCCTCGGCCTCGGTCTGGCTTGAGGTGGCCACGCACACCACATCGCGCAGATGGCCGGCATTGAGCAGAGAGCCCAGCCGCCGCACCATGTGAATGGCGGTGCTGCCCGTGCCCAGCCCCACCACCATGCCGGATTCAACAAATGTGGCCGCGTGCTCGGCAGCCCGTTGCTTTTGTTCGTTTGTGCGATCACTCATTTTGTAAACCACCTAGTAACTACTCAGCCGCTCCCTGAGCCTGTGGAAGGGAATGGCGGCCTTCGACAGGTCTTCGGCGTGAGTTCAGTCGAACGCTCAGACCTCGAGTAACTGAGTAGTTATACCATCTATATATCTGTTGATCAATCGTCGAAAACTCTCATCTCGCTCCAACGGCAGGCCAAACCCGCCCGCCGCCTCCAGCGAGACAAAGCCATGCAGCAGGCTGCGCAAAATGCGCACTTCGTGCAGCGCATCGGCGTCGTGCAGCCCCAAGGGCGCCAGCAACAGCAGCACCAGTTCCACTAACTCGTTGGCAACGGCGCTCATCTCAGCATCATTGGCCGCGGGCGCGCGCAGCGTCAGCGGGTAAACGCCGGGGTGGGCCAGCACAAAAGCCCGATAGCTGTGCGCCACGGCATTCAGCGCATCGCGCCCAGCTTTGCCCACCGCCGCCTGACGCAGTTCCGCCAATAACTGCTGCAAACCCCACAGCGCCACCGCCCGCGTCAACCCTTCCAGCCCATCCACATGATTATAGAGCGATGGCACACGAATACCAAGCTTTGCCGCCAGCGTTTTCAAACAAAGCGTAGCCGGATCGCCGGCCTCATCGATCAACTGGGCAGCGGCTTCGACCACAATAATTTGGTTAAGTCGTCTGCTGCGCCCCATGCGTCACCTTTCCACTAGCGACTGCAATGGCGTGCAGCATGGCGCTTTGCGGCTGCTCCAACACCGCACCATGACCGACGGCCAAGCGAGTCGGCTGCCGGTCCAACAACCGCTGCGCTGAACGTAGCGCGGTTTCTTTGTGCCAGGTAGCCCAGGCTGGAAAGGGAAAAAGCCAGCGCACGGTGCCGGCCACCGCAATGCCCGCCTTAGTTTGAAAAGCGTCGCCGGCAATTAGGCTACCGTCACGCCGATCCAAAAAGGCAAGATGATCCGGCGTGTGGCCAGGGGTAGCAATCACTTCCAGCGCCCCTATACGATCACCCGGATTTATGAGACGCGAGGGCTCTGTCGCACAGGTGATATAGCTGCCGCGCAGTTGGGCTGCCGGTTCGGCGGCCAGCAGCGCCATTTCGCTGCGCAAGAAGGCGGCGGTCCGCGGGCTCATGATCACCTCCGCATTGGGCAACTGCGCCGCCAACTTATCCAACGAGGCAGCGTGATCGTTGTGCGCATGGGTCAGCGCGATGCGCTTTATAGGCGCGCCCAGCTTGCGCGCTGCTGCCAGAATGCCATTGGCGCTGCCCGCTAAATTCGTATCCACCAGCGTGAATCCATCATCTTCGCGCACCAAATAGCAGTTGAATGCGCCCAACCGAGTCAACTGAACCAAGTATTGGCCATGCTGCATGATTTTCATAATGGGGTTCTCCTTGTTATTTCAAATTACGCACCAAACTAACTAAAGTAAATTATAAACTAATGTAATTAGTTTTATCAACCCCCAATTTTGATTCATTTGGCTTTGCCTGGTGGCGTCAACCACATAATATCCTGTTAGGCCATTCCAAAAAATAAAACATACCGCATGGCCTGCAAGCTAATCCAGAAAAACCGTAAAATTGGGATATTTATTTTTCTGGATTAGCCTTAACCCCGATTTTTTGCATCCATTTCTAGCATTGTTTCTTTGCCAAAGATACTTTATAATAATATCATTCCAAGACGCTTGGTTCTGTAATGAAGGCGCAGAACCCATATCTTGCTATACTTGGCCCTGGCATAGATGAAAATCGACTACTCGACTAAAATCATGCGAGTTCCTTTTCATCTATGCCAACCGCGAGTATATTCCCAATTGCTGTTCCCAATTGACAACCCACAATGAACCCAATGGAACTGACCCCAAAACAGATCGGCGCTTACCGTGTTGAAGGAATTATTGGTCAGGGGCGCAATACGCTGGTGCTGCGCGCCATTGACACCATTTATCAGCGGCCAGTGGCCTTAAAGGTGCTATCCCCATACGGAGCGTCGCATGGTATGCTGTCCTCTGCGGCGCCCGACGGCCCCAATTTGGCGCTAGTGCGCGACTTTGTGAGCCGTGGGCGCGAAGCCGCGCGGCTGCGTCATCCCCACATCGCTCAGGTGTATGAAGCGGGGCAGGCCGACGGTTATCCCTATGTGGCCATGGAATTAGCCGACCAGGGTTCACTGGCGGATCGTCTGGCCAACCATACGGCGGTGCTGGCCATTGAGGATGCGCTGGCTATCCTTTCGCCAATTGCTGAAGCGTTGGCGTATGCTCATGCCAACGGCTTTCTGCACGGCAGCCTTAGTCCTTATAATATTCTGCTGGCAGAGGACAACCGTGTATTGGTCACCAACTTCCAGCTTCAGGACGCGCTGACAACCGACTACGCGCGCGATTTGACCGAGGGGGCGCACAATCAACAGCTCGCCTATCTGGCGCCCGAGCAGGCGCGCGGCCAGGCCGACATCGACGCGCGCTGCGATCAGTTTGCCCTGGGCGTGTTGGCCTATCGGCTGCTAACGGGACGCTTGCCTTTTGCCGGGATCAATCCGCTGGCGCTGCTGCGCGCGATTATTGAGGAGACACCGGCCTCCCCGTCCACTTTTAACGCCGCATTGCCAAAATATATGGTATCCGCAGTGATGCAGGCACTGGACAAACGCCCGGTACACCGCTTTGACGGCACCGCTCAATTTGCCGACGCCCTGCAGGGCAAATCGGTACGCATATTGCCCCCCGCTGATACACCCGCTGAATTGCCAGTTGAAAGTGCGCTGGCCACCACAGCCGCCGATGCGCCCACTGCGGCCACGCACGAACTCGAAACACTAGCCGCAGACATATTGAGCAAGGCGCATGGCGCGTCGTTCATGCCTAAACCAGCCCCCCCCCAACCGACCCAGGAAGACCGGCAAACACGTTGGGCGGTCAACAGCGAACGGCGCATATTGCTCGGTGCGGGTGCGCTGATCACCGTGGCGCTGATTGTGCTGCTGCTGACCACGCTGGTGCGCTATATTTCCGGCGGCTTTACACAGCCCGGCGTGGTGGAGATTCAGCCCAAACAGACAGCCGCTTCCCCTCCGCGTTTGCCAGCGACAGCTACGCTACGCACAGCGCAACTGGCCGTCGCGGCAACCGATGCGCCGGCTGGCGAGGCGTCTCCGGAAGCAGTAGTCAATTTGGCGGCGCTGGCGCGCTATGAGGATCCGGCGCAGCGTTTTCGCATTGATATGCCGGTGGGCTGGTCGGTCATGCAGCGCGGGGAGATCACGCAATTCAACGCGGCGGATGATGCTGCGGCGCAACTTTTCGTCGAGCCGCTGGCCGTGCAAAGCGGAATGGATGCACAAGCGTTGATGGAGCGTTATCTCAACGCCAAGGTGCTGGTCAATAATGCAGCCTGGCAAAATGTGCGTCTTATCGACGAGGCGCAAGTGCAAATTGACAACCAGGGCGCGTACGCACAGCGTTTTGACGCCACGTTTTTGGGCGCGCCGGTTCGTTTCACCCTCATTGCACTGCGTCGGGAGAATGCGGCGTTTATGCTAGGCAGCAGCATTGCGCGTGATGCTGAAAGTGAAAAGTTAGCACCGTTGGCCGACGCCATGTTGCAGAGCTTTGAGTTTGGCGAAGCTTCCACCCTCAAAGTGGCGCAATTGCCCACGGCGAGCCCCACCCCATTCCCCTCCCCCACGCTGGCCCCCACACCGACCGATACACAGACGCCCCCGCCCACTCCCACTTCTTCGCCCACGCTCCCCCCCACAGCCACACCGACCGCCACATCCACCGCCGCGCCACCGATTGCTGAAACCCCGTGTTATTGGCGCTGGTCGGTGAGGGCGCCGGCTTGGGTGGAGCCAATGAGGAGGTGGATACAGAACCATTGAATGGGCTGAGTGGACGGATTGCTTATGCGGTGTGGAACCCGGACAGCAATAGCATGGACACCTATATTTATTCGCTGGAGAGTGGAGTAAGCTGGCCGCGTCTACCCAATATGCGCCAACCCGATTTTCGTTTTGATGGTGAACTGATTGTCAATGCGGAAGGCGGTGAACTCAACAATTTGACGCGTCTGCGCGCGGGCGCCAGTAATGAATTGATGATTAGCGAGCACCCTGAAGACAGCCGGCCACACTGGTCCCCCTCCGGCAAACAGGTGATTTTTGATTCCACGTTTGTGGGCGACCGGCGTCCCCGCATCTATCTATTGGCCGATGCGTCGCTCCGCCAGGAGGTAGGTCCGGTCATGTTTGAGGCGTGGGAACTGTTTGGCCGGTATCCACTCTTTCTGGGCGACGGGCGCATTGCCTACAGCGGCTGCAATGTGTGGGAGAATGGCGGAAGCTGCGGCATCTATACAACTGCCATGCAGGATTCACCGCCGGACGGGGTTACCAGCAATCCCAATGATATTCCTACTGACAATTTAGGGACGCAAATTCTCTTTATGTCGCCGCGCGAGCAAACAGATGGTGCGGACAACTGGGACGTATATTTGGTAAATGAAGACGGCAGCAACCTACGGCGCTTGACCACGCACCCCGCGCACGATGGGCTGGCCACGGCCTCACCTGACGGCAATTACGTGGCCTTTGTAAGCGATCGAGATGGCGGTTGGGCGGTTTACGTAATGCGCGCTGACGGCAGCGCGCAGCAGAAGCTGTTTGATTTGAACGCCAATTATGGGCCAGGTGAGCAATATTGGCAATACGACTGGAAGCAGGAAAGGTTGAGTTGGGGATGGTAACCTCAACTTGACTCATTTATATTGCGATCTCAAATCGTCATTATTGTTAACACAAAAACAACCCTTCAATTTATAAAAGCTACTTTTTCAGAGAGATCGCAATAAATCGTGAAAATTGCCACAAAATTGGTGGTTGAAATTGTTTAATTATTCTGATATAATCGGCGCTATCGTGATTACGCATCGGCTCGGTGGGAGATATCTCCCGCCATTTTTATGTCAACAAATCATGTGATGGCTAAAAAATATACATATATTTAGAAATGTGAGTGGAGTACCAGATATTTGATGCGTTATATGATATATTTTGAATTACATGATATGTTTCATGTGAAACAATGATCATCGAGTAACCGTTATATATTTAAGATAATTCGGTCAAAAAAAATCGCCGCCAAATTTTTACTTGTAGGTAAGGTATCTATTCAGATGTAGCCTGAGCTTGGCGGAGGCGGGCTTCGACAAGCTCAGGTCTCGAGTGCCTGAAATTTACTCCGTAAGTTGGAATTGTGGCTATGCAGTTAAACCTCTTGGGCGTCCCAAGAAGCAACCTTTCAGGGCCACTTGGTCACTGACTGGATATTCAAATAGTCACTCAGAAACCAGACCGGAACAAGATACGTTGAACAGTCAAGCTAAGCCTGATATTCCAATTATCGACTACGAAGGCAGCCATTACCAAACTGATTTTTGGATAGGCAAGGGTCGAGATTACGAAGATCAAGTTGAACGAATGGTTTTGGATCGGTTAGTGCCCAAAAAGGGCACACGTGTGGCCGAAATTGGCGCAGGATTTGGCAGGCTGGCCGATCTATATTTAGGATACGAACAAATTATCCTTTTTGATTATAGCCGCACGTTATTGCGAGAAGCGGTAGAAAGATGGGGTACAGATCCGCGATTTTTGTTTGTGGCCGGCAATATTTATCAATTGCCATTTGCTGATGAAGTGCTCGACACGCTGATCATGGTGCGCGTGATGCATCATCTGGCGGATGTGGAAGCAGCATTAACGCAGATAAAACGGGTGTTGCACCCTGAAAGCAGCGCAATTTTAGAGTATGCCAATAAACGAAATCTAAAATCGCTGCTGCGTTGGTATTTGGGCCGCCAAACATGGTCACCGAACAGTTTTGAACCGGTAGAATTCGTTGAACTCAACTTTGATTTTCATCCCAACTGGATGGATGAATGTTTCCAAAAAGTGGGACTACACAAAGATGAACAGTTGGCTGTTTCGCATTTTAGAGTGCCGCTGATAAAGAAGCGCATTCGTCCCGAATTACTTGTCCAATTTGAGCGGATGCTTGTCAAGCCGGGTGGCTTTTTCCCGTTAGCGCCCAGCGTTTTTGTCAAGGGGCATGTTCCAAAGAGGGCGCAGGAAGGAGAACAGAAGAAGCAGAGCCAAAATCATTCTACCAAAGACCTCACCCAGCTTTTTCGTTGTCTACAATGCGAAACAGAATCACTGGTGCAGGAAAGCGATTCGTGCTTGCATTGTCAAAATTGTCATACACGCTATTTGCGTGAAAATAAAATTTGGGATTTTAAAAATCCGCAGTAAGAATCAATGAATACTTTATTTAGAGTTAATCTGTGCAATTTTAGTTGATCCATAAAGAGGCGCGATGAAGTAGCGAGCAGTAGCTAATGAAGATGGACCCTAATATTATCCAAGTCATATGTCCATATTCATTTATCGGATTGGCGCGTATAATTGACCTACGTATTTTGTTTTGCCAATCCGCAAGTTGACGAAGCCTTCTTGGATCACAAAGATTATTATGGGGAGATGAGAAAAGTATGGCTGAGCAAAGAGGTTTTGGAACTGCGTTCGGCATGGGGTTTCTGTCAGAAGACGAGGAACTCTTTGAGGATGCAGAAAATACTTTGCAAGATATGAACCATGCCGAAGATTCGGATCTCGATGGCGAGGACGAATTGGAAGAGCAGGTCTTGCTAACCCCCGAACAAGCTATCGAGCACTTGCTGAATCTGGGCAAGATGCAAGGGTACGTTACCTATGATGACGTACTCAAAGTAATCCCTGATGCTGAGAACAATATGGATCAGCTTGAGGATATTTTTGCTGTGCTCTTTGAACAGGGCATTGAGGTGGGGCAGGCGCGTGAAGAAGAGCCGACCAAAGACGCTTTAGACAGCGCCGCTGATGGTATCGACGAAGAAGATTTCGACCTAAGTCAGATTGAAATTGATGATTCCATCAGCCTCTATCTCAAAGAAATTGGGCGCGTGCCGCTGCTGACTGCAGAAGAAGAAGTAGCCTTGGCTAAGCGCATGGAGCGCGGGCGTGATGCGCAAGAAGCTGTCACAAGGTCTGTCAGATTGGGAAGAGCGCGAAAAGTTGCTCTGGTATGTGCGCGATGGTCAAGCAGCGCAGGAACATCTGATCAAAGCCAACAGCCGTTTGGTGGTAAGCGTGGCCAAAAAATATGTGGGCCGCGGCGTGCCGTTTCTGGATTTGATTCAGGAGGGCAACATCGGTCTTATTCGCGCCGTCAAGAAGTTCGATTTTCGCCGTGGCTTCAAGTTCAGCACCTACGCCACCTGGTGGATTCGTCAGGCCGTTACGCGCGATTGCCGACCAAGGCCGCACCATTCGCGTTCCCGTACACATGTACGAGCAGATCAATCGCTTGACCCGCACTAGCCGCCAATTGGTGCAAGAACTTGGACGCGACCCCACCACGGAAGAGATTGCCGATGAACTGGGGGTTTCGCCACGCAAGGTGGAACACATTATGCGCGTCAGCCAGCGCCCGCTTAGCTTGGAGATGCCGGTCGGTGAGGAAGAGGACAGCTATCTAGGTGACTTTATCGAAGATGAAGATGCTGATAGCCCCAGCGAGGCAGCGGGACAGCACGTGCTGCGTGAGGTAATCGATGAAATCTTCCAAAGCCTGACGCCGCGTGAGGTGCGCATTTTGCAGCTTCGTTTTGGTCTAGTCGATGGCTATTGCTACACCTTGGAAGAGGTGGGCAAAAAATTCGGCGTCACGCGTGAGCGCATTCGCCAGATTGAGGCTCAGGCTCTAAGCCGCTTGCGCCATCCCAGCCGCAGCCGCAAACTGCGTGATTATCTGTAAAAAAAGATAGTTATCACTATTGGTGGACTGGCTTCATAAATGTTCCACGTGAAACACCGGCGTCAAATGACACCGGTGTTTTTCTTTTCAGCAACTCTGCAAAACTGGCAAAGAAGCTTTGAGCATGTATAATTGGCGAATCTAATTTATTTCGTAACTACCAAGCCACTCGAGGCCTGAGCCTGTCGAAGGGAATGGCAGCCTTCGACAGGCTCAGGGAACGGCTTAGTAGTTACTTTGTTTCTACAAAATGCCCCAAATCTAAACTTTGTGCTGATATGAAAGGGAGTAACTCTTATGCCAATGCAGGCCGAATATATCTGGATGAACGGGAAGGTGATACCTTGGGCTGAAGCAACCGTGCATGTTTTCACCCACGCGCTTCACTATGGCAGTAGCGTGTTTGAAGGCATCCGCGCGTATGAAACGCCAGATGGTCCAGCCATCTTTCGCGGTCGTGAACATTTTGAGCGCCTGCTATTCAGTTGCAAAGTAGCGCGTATTCCTTCGCCACTGGATATTGATGGCTGGATGCAGGCTACAGCCGATGTGCTGCGCGCCAATCAGCATCGCAGCGCATACGTGCGGCCGCTAGTCTTTCGCGGCTATGAATCTCTGGGTGTGGACGGTCGCGGCTGCCCGGTGGAAGCCATTGTGGCATCAGTTCCCTGGGGCGCCTATTTGGGCAAAGAGGCGCTGGAAAAAGGTGTTGATGTGCAAGTCAGCAGTTGGCGACGTATGGCGCCCGATACCACCAGCGCATTGGCCAAAATTGGCGGACAGTATGTAAACAGCCAGAACGTGGTCATGGAGGCCAAAGACAACGGTTTCAGCGAAGGTATCGCGCTGGATGTTTATGGCTATGTGAGCGAAGGCAGCGGCGAAAACATCTTTGTCATCCACAAGAACACCATTTATACGCCGCCTCTTTCCAACAGCGTGCTCGGCGGCATAACACGCAACTGCGCAATTACCATTGCCGAGGACATGGGCTATACCATTAAAGAACAGGTGATCCCGCGCGAAATGCTCTACCTAGCCGATGAAATCTTTTTTACGGGCACAGCCGCCGAAATCACCCCCGTGCGCTCGGTGGATCGTTTACCCGTGGGCAAGGGCGAACGTGGACCCGTCACGCAGCAGATTCAGGCCAAATTCTTTGGCATTGTCGAAGGTGAATTGACTGACAAATGGGGCTGGCTGACACCTGTCCAACTGTAATGAACGGCAAAGTGGCAAAGTTGCAGGAGGACAAGGTTGCACAAAAAGATCTCTATCACTTGACAACCTTGCCACTTTGCATGAATTTTATTTAGCTATTGACTTCTTGACGCGCCGTGATATAATCTAAACGATATGTCACACAGAAATTACTCTATTTCGACCTCGCAATACATATCCACCACTCACGCTGCGGCCCGCGCTGTCGGCGGTCTTCTCGCGCTTACATAGCCCGCGCCATTTGCCTGGTGTCAGGCGCCTCTCGCCATTCACATCAGGTAAATGCACCCAGCGGGCCAACGTACCCACACACAATTCTCTCTAAAATTCAAATTCTGACCAGCGACTTTGTTGATCGCGCATCTGCGGTGACGGAAGAACAGTCACCGCCCATTACGATGCGCCAACAAAGAATGCCCATAAACAATGCGCGCGAGGAGCATCGTATGACGCAAATATATGATCCACAAAATATTGAAGCCAAATGGCAAAGAATCTGGGCGGAAACGGGTGCCTTTCGCACCCCCACCGCTCAAGAATGGCATGATCGTCCCAAATATTACGTGCTGGACATGTTCCCCTATCCGTCCGGTGAAGGGCTGCATGTGGGCCATCCCAAAGGGTACACGGCCACCGACATCATTGCACGCACGCGCCGTATGCAGGGCTACAACGTGCTGCACCCCATGGGGTGGGACGCTTTTGGCCTACCTGCAGAACGGGCCGCCGACCGCTACAACATGCACCCGGCCGCCATTACCAAACGCAACATTGACACCTTTCGCGGCAGCTTGCAGCGCATGGGTTTTTCCTATGATTGGGATCGCGAAGTCAACACGTCTGCCCCCGATTACTATCGATGGACTCAGTGGATTTTCATAAAACTGTTTGAAAAAGGGCTAGCCTATATGGCCGATGTGCCGGTCAACTGGTGTCCGGCGCTGGGTACGGTGCTGTCCAATGAAGAAGTACAAGATGGAAAATATGTGGAGACTGGCGATCCGGTTGAGCGCCGGCTCATGCGCCAATGGATGCTGAAGATCACAGCGTATGCCGACCGGCTGCTGACGGATCTGGACGAGCTGGATTGGCCCGAAAGCTTGAAGGAGATGCAGCGCAACTGGATCGGGAAATCCATAGGCGCTACCATTCGCTTTAACATCCAGAATAGCGATGCCAGCTTTGAGGTTTTCACAACGCGGCCGGATACGCTGTTTGGCGCAACATATTGCGTGCTGGCGCCGGAGCACCCCTTGGTCCAGCAGATCACGACACGCGAGCAGCAATCCGCCGTAGAAAACTATGTGCGCCAGTCCATTAATCGCAGCGATCTGGATCGCACGTCCCAAACAGAAAAGACCGGCGTTTTCACCGGCGCCTACGTCGTCAACCCGGCCACACAGCAGCCAATCCCAATCTGGGTGGCCGATTACGTGTTGATTTCGTATGGCGAAGGCGCCATTATGGGCGTGCCAGGTCATGATGAACGCGACCACGAGTTTGCGCGCCGGTTCGGTCTGCCCATTGTCAAAGTGGTTGACGGCGGGCAATCGTCCGTGGATGAAACAGCATACACAGGTGATGGCGTTGCCGTCAACAGCGGTTTCTTGAATGGGCTAAATACCGCGGAAGCCAAAGAATGTATCATAGACTGGCTGGGGGAGACCGAAAACGGCCGTCGAGAGGTCCAATATCGGCTGCGCGACTGGCTGTTCTCGCGCCAGCGCTATTGGGGGAACCGTTCCCCATTGTACACTTGGACGATGGCAGCACGGTTGCCATTCCCGATGCAGAGCTGCCCGTGCTGTTGCCCGATATTGCCGACCGCACGCCCCAATCATTCGACAAGCCGCCATTGTCCAGGGCGGATGACGAATGGCTGATGGTCACACTGCCGGATGGGCGCGTGGGGCTGCGCGAAACCAATACCATGCCGCAGTGGGCCGGTTCGTGCTGGTACTATCTGCGCTTTGTGGATCCGCACAACGAACAGGCCCCTTGGGGAGCAGCGGAAGAGGCCTATTGGATGCCGGTCGATCTGTACGTGGGCGGCGCTGAGCACCGTGCTGCATCTGCTGTACGCGCGCTTTTGGCACAAGGTGCTGTACGATTGTGGCCTGGTCACGACCAAAGAGCCCTTCCAACAGCTATTCAACCAGGGCATGATTGGCGCCTATTCATACCGCAACCGCGCCGGCAAGTATTTTCATCGCGATGACGTTGTCGAGCAGGATGGCGAATGGGTAGTCCGCGCCACGGGTGAAGCGGTAGCCACACAGTTGGAAAAGATGTCCAAATCCAAGCTGAATGTCTATAACCTGGACGACATCATTGCTGAATTTGGCGCCGATTCGCTGCGGTTGTACGAATTGTTCATTGGACCCATCAGCGCCAGCACGCCGTGGAATATGGATGGCATTGATGGCGTACAGCGTTTTCTGCACAAGGTGTGGCGGCTGATCATCGATGACGCCAGCGGCTCGTGGAGCAGCCAAATCGATATGAAATGGCCATGCAAGGCTCAGAGTTGAACGTCCTTGCACAAAACCATCAAAGGCGTGACGGAAAGCATTGAGTCCATTGACAAAATGAACACCGCCGTCAGCCGCATGATGGAGTTCATCAACACGGCCAGCTCATATGCAGCTAATCCGAATGGGCAAATACCGGGCGACATCATTAAGGCCTTTGTGCGGCTGCTGGCGCCTTTTGCCCCGCACCCGGCCGAAGAGCTGTGGGAGCGGCTAGGTGAAGATCAACTAGTTTCGCTGGCGGAGTGGCCCCAATATGATGAAGCGCTGGTACAGGATGAAATGGTGGAAGTGCCCATCCAGATCAACGGCAAGCTGCGCGATGTGATGACCGTGGCGGTTGATGCCGATGATGCAGCCAGAAAATCTGGCGCTGAGCAATCAAAAGGTGCTGCGTCATCTAAATGGCGCCACGGTTAAGCGAGTGATTGTGGTGCCGGGCAAGCTGGTGAACATTATCAAATAATGTGTAATGAAGCGGCGATTGCTTTGGTGCCAATCGCCGCTTTTTGTTGATGGAAGTGAATCTCGATTGCGTTTATGCAGCGATGATTTACACTTGTTCATGCCACAACAGACTAAAATCGCTCTTGAGCATGGAGCTACACTGTGTTGTTCATGCAGAGCTGAAACCAATAGAAACGAGCAAAAGCGTATGCCAAGCGATCTATCATCACTGCGCCAGCGATTCCCCATTTTTCAAAACAAAGTCTATCTCAACAGTTGTTCGCAGGGCGCGCTCTCCAGCGATGTGCGGGCGGCCTATGAACAGCTTTTCCAAGATTGGATCGAATTTGGCTCGCCGTGGGAGCAATGGGTGGACCGGCTGGAAGCGGCCCGCCACGCCTTCTGCGGGCTGATCAACGCCGAATCCGAGGAGGTGGCGGTGACCACGTCAGTCTCGGCATCGATCAGCGCACTGGCCAGCGCGCTCGACTTTTCGGGTGAACGCAACAAGGTGGTGGTGAGCGATTTTGAGTTTCCCACGGTAGGCCAGATCTGGCACGCGCAGGAAAAACGCGGAGCCAGGGTTGTGCACGCAGGCGCCGCGGGCCACATAGTATCGCCAGAACAATTTGCCGACGCCATTGACGAAAGAACGCTTTTAGTCTCCATTACCCATGTTTGTTATCGCAACGGCGCCATGCTGGATGTGCCGGCCATCATCGAATTGGCCCACGCCAAGGGCGCCAAGGTGTTATTGGACAGTTATCAAGCCCTAGGCACAATGCCCATTGATGTCCAAGAGTTGAAGGTCGATTTTCTGGTGGGTGGTGTACTCAAATATTTGCTGGCTTCGTCGGGATTGGCTTATTTATATGTACGCAAAGATCTGTTGCCCAGCCTTGATCCTACTTACACGGGTTGGTTTGCACAGGCCAACATCTTCGCCATGGACAATAATGCGCACACGCCTTCGCCAACGGCCCGGCGCTTTGAGACCGGCTCGCCCCCGGTGCCGGTGACCTATGCCGCCCAGGCCGGCATCAACATGATTCGTTCCATAGGGTTGGCGCGCATTCAGCAACATATACGCCAGATTACCGGCGCCATCAAAGAAGGCGCCATGCGACGCGGCTTCAATTTGGTAACGCCGGTCGATCCCAATCGGCACGGCGCCCTCATTGCGCTGCGTTCGCACAAGGTGGATCTGCTGGTGAAGCGGCTGGCGGCGGAACAGATCATTGTGTCCAGCCGCGATAACAACCTGCGCATTTCGCCTCACTTTTACAACAATATGGATGATGTAAATCGCCTGCTGGATGCACTGACCCGGCACAAAGATTTGTTGGTATAACCATAGATTATGGCACAGATTGAGAGTCTTTGACGGCCTCTACATGGTACATTTCTAACATCTGGGCTAACATCCGTGTTCCCCCCATCCGTGTTTACAACTTTGGATCGCGGGCCGTTTTGATAAAATAGCAAGCAGAATTTACGAGGATATATGCGAAGCGTTTCCATTATTGGCATTGGGCAATCGGCCGTGGGCGAACTGTGGGACCGCTCGGCGCGCCACATTGCGTATGACGCCGTTTCCGCCGCCATGCAGGATGCCGGCATCGAAACCGCCGATGCCCTGTTTCTGGGCAACATGTTGAGCGGCAGCCTTTTGGAGCAGGAACATCTGGCCACATTGGTCGCCGACTTTTGCGGGCTACGCGGCATCGAAGCCGCCAAAATCGAGGCGGCCTGCGCCAGCGGGGCGGCGGCGCTGCGCATCGGCACTATGGCCGTAGCCAGCGGCATGCATGATCTGGTGATCGTGGCCGGGCTGGAAAAGATGACCGACACCGTGGGCAAAGACACCACGGCCGGATTGGCCACGGCGTCCGATTCTGAATATGAGGCGCTGCACGGCGTGAGCTTTGTGGGGCTCAATGCGCTGATTATGCAGCGCTATATGTATGAATATGATGTGCCCATTGATGCCTTTGCCGGCTTTAGCATCAACGCTCATCGCAACGGCGCCAACAACCCCAACGCCATGTTTCAAGAAGCCATTGATCTGGACGCCTATATCAAAGCACCGGTGATTGCCACGCCCATCAACATTATGGACAGCAGCCCTATTTGCGACGGCGCGGCCGCCCTCATTTTAGCGCCCACCGACTATGCCAAGGAATTCACAACCAGCCATCACCGCGGCGCCGTGCAAATATTGGCCAGCGCCAGCGCCAACGATACGCTGGCCGTGCATGACCGTCGCGACCCGCTCTTTTTGGAAGCAGCTTATCTGAGCAGCCAAAAAGCGTATCAGCAGGCCGGCGTAACGCCCGCCGATATTGACCTGTTTGAATTGCACGACGCCTTTACCATCATGAGTGCTTTGAGTTTGGAAGCCACCGGCTTTGCGCGCCGGGGCGAGGGCTGGCGGATGGCGCACGAGGAGCAGATTGGCATTCATGGCAAATTGCCCATCAGCACCATGGGCGGGCTCAAAAGCCGCGGGCATCCCGTGGGCGCCACCGGAGTTTATCAAATTGTGGAGGTGGTGCAGCAGCTCACGGAAAGCGCCGGCGCCAATCAGGTGCGCAACGCGCGCATTGGCATGGCCCAAAATATTGGCGGCAGCGGCGCGACTATTATTACACACATCCTAGGCACGTAACTATCCCTTCTATTATTCAGTTGCTCCCTGAGCGCCCAAGCACCGCTTGGGACGTCGAAGGAAGCAACTGAATAGCAACCCATCCTTCTCTGAAAAAAGCTGTCAAAACCTCTCAAACCAGCTTTTGCATAGGGTTGAGAGCGATTGGAAGCAGCAATATGGTAATCTGCCGATGGGTTTGATTAGATCAAGCACAATCGAATGATTGCACATATTATGCAAATATTTTGCACAGAACATTGATGCAATTCTATAACATAGATTAGTTCAGAAAGGATAGGACGACGATATGGGAATTCCGAATCTTTGGCGCACAAAAGGACAACGCTATAGCTTAGCCGGAGAAATTTGTCCATCTTGCTCGCAGCACATTTTCCCGCCGCGCGATGTTTGCCCCCATTGTGCAAAACCGGCTGGTCCCATCCACACATTAAGCGGCCGTGGCGAAGTATATAGCTATACAACCATGTACAATGTGCCACAGGGCTTTCAGGAGCAGAGTCCCTACACGGTGGCGCTGGTCAAGTTGGAAGAGGGACCCATGGTGACCGCCCAATTAACCGATGTGGAAAATGATGACGTGGCCATTGGCATGGAAGTGGAAATGGTCACGCGCAAGCTGCGCGAAGAAAGCGAAGAAGGCCAAATCGTTTATGGATATAAATTCCGGCCGCGACTGACCGAAGCGGCCTAAGCAGCCAAGACGACGAAACAACGAATTTGCAAAGCCACATGCTCCAACTGTAGAGTGTGTGGCTTTTTAGTTTTCTGCTATACTTTGTTATGTTAAAACTTCCCAGAAAACATGGTTCGTTTGGATCTCAGATGGTTGACCCGCTTTGGTTTCGATACGGCTGGAAACTGCACCGGCCTACTCAACCGCCGCTGCCCTTGTCGCCCAAATGCGATCCCAAAGAGCCAACATAAATCCACAAAGGAGCCAATCCATGTACTATTGCGATCTAAACAGCAAAGCCCCCAAAAATCTCTTTCCGGGCGCCGAAGCGTATATCTTTTGGGGCGATAAGATGATGCTCTCACGCGTGGAAATAGCCGCCAACAGCGTTGTGCCGCTCCACAGCCACCCGCATGAGCAGGCTGGCATTGTAGTGGAAGGTGAACTAGAATTCACCATCGGTGGCGAAACCCGTCGGCTAAAGCCCGGCGATATGTACATCATCCCGGGAAACGTGGAGCACACCGTTGTCACATTTGACGAGCCGGCCGTAGCGCTCGATATTTTCAGCCCGGTGCGCGAAGAATATAAATAGTCCGCAGCCCAAGCCCACGCTATCTCTGATGAACGACCGTTTTGCATTGCCCTCCATTGAGAATCAGTACACCGCAACGGTGTTGGCGATACAGGCATCGGTCCAGATTGTTGAATCCGAGGCTATCTCTTGCCGTTGCAATCTACTGAGAATTGACATGAACTCACCGGCATGATAAACTCACTCACCATGATTACCCAATCACCTTTTGCCGGTTCAATCTTCTATACACTTAGGTCACGCCGCCCAATAACCAAACTCTAAGTTTGGACCTTTGCGCGCGGGTCAGATCACGGTGTTAGACGGCAAAGCTCTCCAAGCGGAGAGCTTTTTTTATTTGGCCCATAACTGTTTAGCCACTCGAAGCCAGAGCTTGTTGAAGGCCGGTGTCCCCTTCGACAAGCTCTGGGGACATCTGAATAGTTACTTTGGTCCAAATACTTTGGCAAAGTAGAGGATGCCTTTATGTACATTCCAAAGTCATTTGCGGAACATGATCTCCAAACATTACAGACATTTATGCAGCAAAACGCGTTCGCCACTCTTATCACAATGGCCGAAGATGCGCCGTTTGCCACGCATATGCCCTTTGTGCTGGATGCCGAGCGTGGTTCAAACGGCGTTCTGATCAGCCACATGGCCAGAGCGAATCCGCAATGGCGCCATTTTGCCACAATGGCAGAGCGGCGAATTGATACGCTGGTCATTTTTCAAGGTCCGCATGCCTACATTTCGCCAAATTGGTACGCCAGCGAATTCAGCGTTCCCACTTGGAACTACACGGCTGTTCACGCTTATGGACGCCCGGTTATTGTAGAAGATGAACAGCGGCTGCAAGCCATGCTGGACGAGTTGGTGGCCGTCTATGAAAGCGCTATGCCACAGCCTTGGTCGGCGCCCTGGGGCGACGACCGTTACACCAACTTGACCAAGGCCATTGTGGGCTTTGAAATGGAGATCACG
This sequence comes from Caldilineaceae bacterium, assembly GCA_041391125.1. Lineage (GTDB taxonomy): Bacteria > Chloroflexota > Anaerolineae > Caldilineales > Caldilineaceae > JACKBC01. The sequence continues at coordinate 114,092 of JAWKON010000011.1, read as the reverse complement.
CGGCTGGAGGGCAAATTCAAGCTCAATCAGAATCGCCCCGTTGCCGATCAACAAGGGGTGATCGCTCAATTTACAGATTCAACTCATGCCGACGAGCGCGCTGTCGCCCAGCTCATGACAAGCAATCTGCTGGCTGGTCGCGTGACTTCTCAATAATTTCATGCGCTTTTGCATTCACCATTGACTCTTTTTGAACCACAGGAGGAACCGAAATGAGCAAGCAAGCTATCTATAAAGCCGGTATTGCCGGAGCCACCGGCTATACCGGCTACGAACTCATCCGGCTGATCCAGCGCCATCCCCAGTTGGAAATCGGCTGGCTGACCAGCGAGAATTCGGCGGGCAAGCGCTTTTCCGATGTGTTCGATGCGCCGTGGGATCACCCATTGATCAAGCTGGAAGATGCGTTGAGCCGGGCCAATGAAGTAGACGTCGTTTTTCTCTGTCTGCCCCACGCGGCGTCCATCGGGCCGGTCAAGGCGTTTGTGGATGCCGGCGTGCTGGCCATCGATCTGAGCGCCGATTTTCGCCTGACCGATTCCGCCATTTATGAAAAGTGGTATCAAACCACGCACACGGCGCCCGAACTGCTGAACCAATTTGTCTACGGCCTGTGCGAAGTTTATCGCGAGCAGATCCGCAACGCGCGGCTAATTGCCAACCCTGGCTGCTACCCCACCTCGGTCAATTTGGGGCTCTATCCGCTGGCCAAAGCCGGCTGGCTGGGCGAACGAGTGATTGTGGACAGCAAAAGCGGCGTCAGCGGCGCCGGGCGCAAAGCCGATCTCAAATACAGCTTTGCCGAAACCAACGAAAACATGACGCCCTACAACGTGGGCATGCGCCACCGCCACATTGCCGAAATGGAGCAGGTGCTCAACCGGGTCAACGGCCACAAGCCGCACCGCTTTATCTTCTCGCCCCACCTGCTGCCGGTTACGCGCGGCATCCTCAGCACTATGTATGTAGACGTGCCCGAAGGAGTCACGCAAAGTCAGATTCGCGATCTTTACGCCGAGACCTATGCCAACGAGCCCTTTATCCACCTGCTGCCGGCCGGTCAAATGGCGTCGCTGCGCCACACGGTCCACAGCAACCGCTGCGCTATCAGCATCACGCCCGTCGATCCGGCCCAGCCCGACGGCGCCGAGTATATCATTGCATCTAGCGAAGATAACCTCATCAAGGGCGCCAGCGGGCAAGCGCTGCAAAATTTTAACATTGCGGTGGGGATTGAGGAGACGATGGGGTTGCTGTGATTATTCGTATTGCGTATTGCGTGTTGCGTGTACCCGTTAAGTTTCTTGTTTCGAACAATGAATCTCTACCGATTCACGAAATACGCAACACGCAACACCTCCCAGGATTAAAACATGGAAACAATTCAGATCACTAACGCAGCCGACGCGACCGACGAGGACAAAAGGTACATCATTGTGCTCAAAGTGGGCGGCAATGAGTTGGATGACGATGCCTTTCTGGTCGGGCTGGCCAATGCGGTGCAGAGCATCCGCAATGAGGGCGCCTTTCCGGTGATTGTGCATGGCGGCGGCAAGGCCATTGCCGACTTGCAGCAGCGGCTGGGGCTGGAGGCCAAATTTTTGGACGGCCTGCGCATTACCGATGATGCCAGCATGGACGTGGCTGAAATGGTGCTGAGCGGGCTGATGAACAAACGCATTGTGCGCACGCTGGTCAACGCGCAGATTCGCGCCGCTGGGGTCAGCGGCGTGGATGACGGCACGATTTATGTGGAGCAGATGTGGCACCCGCTGGGCGACTTGGGCCGCGTGGGCGAGATCAAAGATGTGGATACGCACCTGGTGCGCACGCTGATCGACGCCGACATTGTGCCGGTGGTCAGCCCCATCAGCTTTGGCAGCCTGGATGCGCTGAGCTACAACGTCAACGCCGATCACGCGGCCACGGCGCTGGCAGCCGCCCTGGGCGCCATCAAGCTGGTCTTTGTGAGCAACGTGCCGGGCATTATGGTGGCCGGCCGCGTCATCCGCGCCGTTACCGCTACCCAAGCCGAAAGCTGGATCGAAGAGGGCATCATCTTCGGCGGCATGATCCCCAAAGTGCGCAGCGCCCTGGAAGCCGTGCGCAACGGCGTGGCCCAAGCCGTCATCACCAACCTGGCCGGCGTGCAGGAAGACAGCGGGACGGGGATTATTGGGGGGGCGTAAACTGTTTCGAAACATAATTTATTGCGTATTGCGTATTTCGTGAACCGGTTGAGAAACTTATCTCTAAACTTGATACTTTACCCATACACGCCACTCGCAACCCGCAACTCGCAACAACTTTTAACCAAAGGAGAAAAAAATGAGCACACAAGACGTTATTCAAATGGAGCACGATTATGTGCTGGGCGTCTATTCGCGGCCGGGGTTCGTGTTGGATCACGGCCAGGGCAGCACGCTGTATGATGCCGACGGCAAGGCCTATCTCGACTGCGTGTCGGGCATTGCGGTCAATTCGCTGGGCTATAACGACCCGCAGATCAACCAGGTGATGCAGGAGGCCATGAACAAAGGTGTGCTGCACGTCAGCAACCTATATCACACGGCGCCCCATGCCGAGCTGGCCAAGGCGCTCTGTGAAACCTGCTTTGCCGACAAAGTTCACTTCTGCCTCTCCGGCGCCGATGCTAATGAGGGTGCGTTTAAGTTTGCCCGCCGCCACGCCTTTGACAAAGGCAACAAAGAAAAGTATCACATTCTGGCCTTTAGCAATGCTTTTCATGGCCGCCTCTTTGGCAGTTTAGCCGCCACGCCGCGCCCCAAATATCAGGAAGCATTTCTGCCGCTTATGCCCGGCGTGCGCTTTGCCGAATTCAACAACTTAGAGAGCGCCCGCGCCCAGATGGATGAAAACGTCTGCGCCATTCTGGTCGAGCCGATTCAGGGCGAAGGCGGCATCCATCCCGCCTCGCCCGAATTTTTGCAGGGGCTGCGCCAGTTGGCCGATGAGTTTGACGCGCTGCTAATTTATGACGAAGTGCAGTGCGGCATGGGGCGCACCGGCGCCATGTGGGGCTATCAAACGCTGGGCGGCGACAACGCCGACGCCATTGCGCCCGATATTATGACCACGGCCAAGCCGCTGGCCAATGGTCTGCCCATCGGCGCCATCATGATGCGTCAAAAGGTGGCCGACTCGATCCACAAGGGTGACCACGCCAGCACCTTTGCCGGCAATCCTTTCACCACCGCCGTGGCCACCCATGTGGTAGGCCGCATTTCCGACCCCAATTTCCTCAGCGATGTGGCGTCCAAGGGCAACTATCTCATGGAAATGCTGGATGAACTTAACAGCCCGCACATCACAGAAGTGCGCGGCAAAGGCTTGCTGGTTGGCGTGGAAATGGACATCGAAGTGGGGCCGGTGGTGGATGCGGCCTACAAGAAGGGCGTCATTCTGGTCAGCGCCGGCGCCAACGTGCTGCGCTTTGTGCCACCGCTGGTGATCAGCAAAGATGAACTGGCCCACGCCGTCAACGTGGTGGGCGAAATTCTGCAAGAGATGTAGAAGAATATTGATCAACAGATTGCACAGATTTTAAAGATTTTTGATTCAACCGGATCTCATATGGTTGACAAGGAATAGCGGCGGTTGAGTAGGCCGGGGCAGTTTCCGGCCGTATCGAAACCAAAGCGGGTCAACCATATGAAATCCCGAAGAGCCAAAATTTTTAGTCTGTGTAATCTGTGTAATCTGTTGATCCAATTAAAAAATGAGCGAAATGATCATCCGACAATTTCAACCCACCGATAGCCAATCCGTGATTGACCTCTGGTTTACGTGTGGCCTGGTGCGGTCGTGGAATAATCCACAGAGTGACATTGAGCGCAAGATGGCTGAGCACCCCGAGCTTTTTTTCGTGGCCGAGGTGAATGGGCAGCTCATCGGCTCCTGCATGGCGGGCTATGAGGGACACCGCGGCTGGATCTACTATTTGGCCGTACACCCAGATTGCCAGCGGCGCGGGGTGGCGGCGCAGTTGATGCAGCGGGCCGAGGCGGGTCTCGCTGCCATCGGCTGCCCCAAAGTGGAATTGATGATCCGCAGCACCAATCTGCCCGTGGTGGCTTTTTATGAGGCCATCGGCTATGCGCAAGAGCCGGTGGTGGTGATGAGCAAACGGCTCATGGAAGACGAACCCTATGAACGCAGTGCATGAAGCCATCCAAATACGGCGCGCTACGGCGGCCGACGCACCCACGCTGTGGACCATGCTCTACTATGCCGCCCAAATGAGCGGCGATCGCGAAGCGGCTATTCAACAAGCGCAACAAGATTCCATGCTGCGGAACTATGTTGAGGAGTGGGGACGTTTTCAAGACTTGGGCGTGATCGCGGAGGATGCCGCCACGCCTGTGGGCGCGGCGTGGTTGCGCATGGGTCTGGGCGAGGCCTGGAGTGCGCATGGGTTTCACGATGAGTTTGCAAACGGCGCCCAAACACTTGAACCGCCCGAACTTGCCATTGCCGTATTGCCCACCCATCGCAATCAGCAAATCGGCGAACGGCTGCTAAAGGCGCTGATTGACGAAGCGCGCGGCCATTATCCCGCCATTGCGCTTAATGTGCGCGAAAGTAATCCAGCCGTGCGCCTGTATCAGCGCCTGGGCTTTGTCACCGTCGGCAAAATGACCAATCGGGCGGGTGGCGTTTCGCTGATTATGCGGTATGATTTGTGAGAAGTATTGCGTGTACCGATTCATGAACTAGAATCGAAACGAGAAACTCAACCGGTACACGCAATACGCAAAACGAAAACGCAAATTGAAAGCGGGGCATAGATTTGTCATAGCGGCTCAATCCGCTACGTGCAAATCACTTTCAAAAAGGGTATTGCCATGTCCACAAAGATTGTGGCGGCGGAAATCGCAGACATTGATGTCATTACGACTTTGGTTAATCGCTTTGCGGCGCAAAACGTGATGCTGCCGCGCACGCGGGAAAGTGTGGAGGCCAGCCTAGCCGATTGGCTGGTGGCCGTTGATACAGAGGCCGCGGCGCGGCGCGTGGTTGGTTGCGGCTCGCTGGTGCCGCTCACGGATGATCTGGTGGAAGTGCGTTCGTTGGCCATTGATGAAAGCCAACAGGGCAAAGGGCTGGGCGGCGAAATCGTGCTGGCGCTGGTGACGCTGGCGCGTGAACAGGGTTTTAAACAGGTCTGCGCGCTGACGCTACGCGAGAACTTTTTTATTCGCCTGGGCTTTGAACTGGTGGACCGCTGGAGCATTAGCCCCAAAGTGTGGCAGGCCTGCATCTATTGCCCCAAGTTTCACCGCTGCGATGAAGTAGCCGTACTCATGCATCTGGCGCCGCAGACCGCAAAGCCAGCCGATGCCAATCAACCGGCGGCCTGGAACAAGTTGCTCAAGTGGAAAGAATGGCAACCGCTCAAGCTGGCCTATCAGCAAAAGCAGACCATCCGTTTTGAAGACGAGATCATTACGTCCCACCCTCAATCGCAAAATGGCAAGGGACAAAACAGAAAATAGAACACTGATTTTACTGATTCAACAGATTTTCACAGATTTTTTGTTTGCAAATCAGCGCACATCCGTTTAACCAGTTCAATCAGTGTTCCATTCCCAAAGGAAAATGCATGAACGCAACGCTCGTACTGGCAGATGGCACAATCTTGCACGGTCAATCTTTTGGCGCTGCAACCACCGTCGTGGGCGAAGTGGTCTTTAACACCAGCCTGACCGGCTATCAGGAAGTGATCACCGACCCGTCGTATCGGGGCCAAATGGTCTGTATGACGGTGGCCCACGTGGGCAATACCGGCATCAACGCCGAAGACGTGGAGAGTGACCGGCCTCAAATTACGGCCTTTATTGTACGCGAAGTTAGCCCGGTGGTCTCCAACTGGCGCGCCAACGAAACGCTCGATAGCTACCTGCGCCGCCACAACATTCCCGGCATCAGCGAAGTGGATACGCGCTATCTCACCCGCAAACTGCGCGACCAAGGTATTCTGCACGCCGCGCTCTGCACAGATGAAAGCCACACGCCCGCACAGCTTTTGGAAATGGCGCGCGCCTGGGAAGGATTGGACGGCCGCGATCTGGTGCGCGAAGTTACTTGCCAAGAACCATATCACTGGGTGGACGGCACGCGCGTCGAGTGGTCCCCCGTGGCCTCCGGTGGTGAGCCCATGCGTAATGCGCCCGAAAAAGCCATTCACGATGCGCCGCTGGTGGTGGCCTATGACTTTGGCATCAAGCACAACATTCTGCGCCGGCTCACCAGTCATGGATTGCGCGTTACAGTGGTGCCGGCACACACGCCCGCCGCCGATGTGCTCAATATGCACCCCGACGGCATCTTTTTGAGCAACGGCCCCGGCGACCCCGCTGGTGTGCCTTATGCAGCCGAGGCCGTAAGTCAACTGCTGGAAACGGGCATCCCCACCTTTGGCATCTGCCTGGGCCATCAAATTATCGGCCGGGCGCTGGGGGCCGACACCTATAAGCTCAAGTTTGGTCATCACGGCGGCAACCAGCCCGTGGACGATGTAGACGCCGCCAACGTGCAGATCACGTCGCAAAATCACAACTACGCCGTGGACGATGGTGGCCTGCCGCCCAACGCCGAAGTAACCCATCGCAACCTCAACGACGGCACCGTCGAAGGGCTGCGCCTGCGCGACCGCCCGGTTTTCTGCGTCCAATATCACCCCGAAGCCAGCCCCGGTCCGCATGACGCGGATTTGCTGTTGAGCGTACGGTTTGCAAAGGCGAATATGGTGAAAAAAGAGGGAATGACAAATGTCGACTGAACTGAATTCCCTTCCATTACGCTTTTTGACTTTATCTAATCCAATGGATCGGTATCGTGGCGCTCAATCATAAAAGATATTATTGAGCAATGTCAACACAATTCCACGCATATAATACACGATTCTCAGGTATCTCATTGGCGCAAGATTAGACATGATATCTAATCATCGGCGTCATGTTTTCACCATGCCGACATTTTCCTTACAGAATGCCCAGTAGTGATTTCTATATGAATGATACTACTATTCACGTTTACGCTCATTCATCGCAATCACTATTCCAAAAAATGTGCGGATAATTTGCAAGCTGGTTTTTCACCCCGTTGTTATAGTCCTTCAAGATCGAAAGATCGATTTCGCGATTCGAGACGCTCAAGAAATTGGAATCAAGGATCAAGTCGATATCTTAGCACTCGAGCAATATTTATCCATCAGCTCGCATATACACAGTGGATTCAACGAGACACCTTACCAAGAATTTATCAAAGCGCTAATCGGTCGATACAATGACCTAATCGATCGATATGAAACTACCTCCAATCTTCAAATCCGCTTGAGTGTCTAAAACCCACCCCAAATTCTCTTTGAAATCATCACAGATTGAGTACATTTTATGCAAACAATTGACACTATGTTGGTTGGCTTGGGCAACGTCAATCGCAACTTCCTGAAAATCCTGGAGATGAAGGGAGCGCGGCTGCGGAGTCAATACGATCTGACCTTTCGAATCGTGTGCGTAGCCGATAGCAGCGGTGTCGCCATCAATCAGGAAGGTTTTGAACCAACTGAATTACGCCAGTTTAAAGAACGTGGCGGACGCGTTTGCGATTTGGATGGATATGTCGCAGACCAAAATATTCAACAGGTATTGTCCGTCCTGCCATGCGATCTGGTGATGGAAGGCTCTCCCGTAAATCTGGAGCATGGGGAGCCGGGCCTTTCCGTGACGCGCACAGCGTTGGAGCGCGGCATTAACGTGGTGCTGGCCAACAAGGGTCCACTAGTGTTGGCCTTCCGTGAATTGCATGAGATCGCGGCCCGCACTGGCGCGGGATTGGCTTTCAGCGCTACCGTTTGCGGCGCGCTGCCGGTGATCAACATTGGACGCCGCGACCTGATTGCGGCCGATGTGACTTTGCTGCGCGGTATCTTTAACAGCACCAGCAATTTTATTTTGGGTGAAATGGCGGAAGGTCGTTCTTATGCCGAGGCACTGGCGGAGGCGCAAGCACGCGGTATTGCCGAAGCGGATCCAGCGCTGGATGTGGAGGGGTGGGATACGGCCAACAAGATGGTGATTATTGCGAATAGCTTTCTGGGCGTGGATGTGACACTGTCAGACATATCGGTGCAGGGCATTACGCAGATCAGCGCCGAACAGCTTCAGGAGGCGCTCGTGCGAGGACGTACCATTAAGCTGTTGGCCACTGCAAGCGCTACGCCAGATGGATATGTGCTTTCTGTTGAGCCAGTCGTGCTAAATAAAGGCGAGTTTTTGGCCGGGTGCGATGGTTGGGAAATGGGGATTGAAATCCATAGCGATCTCTATGGCAAAATGTATTACAAGCTGTGGGAACGCGAACCACTGCCCACGGCGGCGGCCATGCTGCGCGACGCGGTAAACCTCTTTGTGGCATGAAATAGAACACAGATTAAACAGATCGGATGGATCTACAAGCTTGAATCCCCAAATCTGTACCCATCCGTTTAATCAGCCACATCTGTGTTCGATTCTAACCCGGCTCTTCCACTAGTTCGATGACCAGAGAGAACTGCTGTCCATCGCGCACAAGCGTCACGGTGACCTGGTCTCCCACATGATAATGATCCTCCAAATAGGTTTCCAGTTCACCTACTTGCGTCATTAAAACATCATCAATGGCCAACAAAATGTCGCCGCCAATGTAAACGCGCCGGTTACCCAAAACCGTTTCCTGTTGGGCGCCCAGCACACCAGCCTGCGCCAGTGGACTTCTCTGATAGAGTTGCACCAGCAGCAAGCCGTTCTCAACCGGTAATTTAAGATTGCGCGCCAGATTGGGCGTAATAGAGTATGCATACTGCACCCCAAGCCACGGATGGCGATAGCGCCCCAATTCGAGCAGGTCTGGCAGCAGGCGGCGCACCGTGTCAATGGGGACGGCAAATCCCACGCCAGCACTGGATCCACTGGGGCTGAATATGGCGGTATTGATGCCTATCACGCGCCCGCTGCTATCAAGTAAAGGGCCACCAGAATTGCCACGATTGATGGCGGCATCCGTTTGGATGATCCCCGTAATGGTGCGTCCATCCGGGCCTTCCAGCGTACGGTTGAGTGCGCTCACTACGCCAATGGTAAGCGTGTTGCCGAATTGGCCAAACGGGTTGCCAATAGCAATGGCGCGCTGGCCAACTCTTAGATTGTCAGATGTCCCAAATTCAACGGGAACAAGGAGTTCGGGCGGAGCCTCCACCTTCAATACGGCAATGTCGTTGCGGGGATCAACACCGATGACTTGTGCATCCAGGGTGGTGTCATCGCTGAGATTCACTTCCACAGTTTGCGCATCTTCGACCACATGATAATTGGTGAGAATATACCCCTCACTGCTGATGACAAAGCCAGAGCCCGCCCCCTCCTCCGGCACGACCTCAAAGAAGAAGCTGCGCCGCAAAACCTGGGTGGTAACGTTCACCACAGATGGTGACGCTTTTTCATATACACCGATCACGCGGCGTTCCACTACGTCCAATCCATTTGCATCGATCTCAGGCTCAGCCAGGTGACTATCTGTATTGGCAGACCTCATGCTTGTACCAGGTGTTGGGGTAAATGTTGGAACCGGAATCGGCGTTGCAAGCGGCATAAAGGGCAGCGGTACGCTTTTTGCACTGCCAAGCAACCCTTCACAGCCTGACAGCAGCATACCGAGAAACACAATATAAATAAAAGAAGTGCTCTTCAACATAACTTGAACAAAAAATATGTGAACTCGCTATACTCAGCTCTGAATGAAAAGTTTTAGGCAAAACCTGCTGGAAAAACCGCACTTTTCATCTCAACCGCAGTATAAGCGCCAAGAAACGACACATTGAGAGCGCTAATTTGCACTCCGTCTTATATAAAACGCTTTCTATGATATAGCAAATCTACGATTCATTGCAATTCGTTTCCAGATCATTTCAACTCGCATTCTGCAACATTGCACGTTTATGAGAATCACCGCCATTTTTAAATCAAATAGCGCCAGCATCTAGTCTATCAGATGCTGGCGCTATATGGGGTACTACTTTTTTTGAAAACCGATTTCGCCCGATTGATTTTATGATTTACATACTCATGATTGCTGGTTCATAAGGATGAACAACAAAGTCATCCAGTTCATCATCTTTAAATGTAGCAGCGATTTCTGGCATTTTACTCCCAGTCATCGGTTCATGAGAACGATGACTGGGAGTAAAATGCCCACCATCTCTTTGTGAACTAGATAAATGCCCACGGGAAGAGGGCTCAAATGTATTTAAACGATAACCAAAGCCACGTAGGGTAATAACACGCTGTGGAGCCGCTACATCGGCTTCAATCTTTGTACGCAAACGCCGGATTGCCAGTTCGACAATATTGAGATTATTAGATGCGTCTTCGGGCCACACTTTTTCCAGCAATTCTTCTTTGCTCACTGGTTGATTTGGGTGCAAAATTAGGCGGTGCAATAGCCCAAATTCAATCGGCGTCAACTCGACAGGAATGCCCTCAAGCCTTACTTCTTGTGTTTCCGTATTCAGCCATAAGTCGCCCTCTTCTAAAATCGAATAGGTGGTAAGCTCCGAAGGGAAAAAGGTTCGACGTACAATAGCTTGGATTTTTGCTTCCACCTCTTTGAAAGAAAAGGGTTTAGTTATGTAGTTATCTGCGCCATACTCCAAACCTTTAACAATGTCATCAGGCCGGCTAAGGGCAGTCAACATAATGATAGGTACGTCTGAAAATTGACGAACAGCTGTACAAACCTCAAAACCGGTCATTTCGGGCATTACGACATCTAACAATAAGAGATCAAACGGGGTGCATTGAAACAGTTCGAGCGCCTCTTTGCCATTGCACGCGGTCCTGACACTATATCCCATACGCTGCAATGACATTGACAACAACTCACGCATCATGTCTTGATCATCCGCTACCAAAACGCGGATGGGGCGTTCTGAGTTGGCAAATGAAGGCCCAAGTGCCTCAACTGGGCGCGTAATCAGCGCGCGCTTGTCTGATGACCCCTTATAGCCAGAGGTGTACAACTGTTCCATTATTAAATCTCCTAAACTTGGCTATTCACCTCGCAATAGCTGACATTAAACTCTGTTTGAAAATGAATGGTTGATTTCTCTGGGACAACAGCTGAAAACATCCATTTTCAAAGCAATCGCACTGTGGTTAACTTATTCAAATATGTCGCGCACATCAGCACGCTGGACACACATTCAGATAATCGGCAGAGCAAGAAATATCTGCGAAAAATTATCCCACGTTTAGGAGCCGCGAAGGAGCAGAATCTGGCGTATCTTTACATAAACAAAAAGACCGCTCGGTGAGCGGTCTTTCGTCCTATGTTTTTATGAACTTCCTATAAAAGTCGTAGCCTAAAGTGCACTGGCCTCATCCAGGCTGGTTAACCCTTCCTTAAGGGCATACAGCGCCGCCTGCGTGCGGTTGGCCAGATGCAATTTACTCAGGATATTGCTCACGTGTGTGCGTACAGTTCGTTCACTTATTATCAGTGTATCGGCAATTTCCTGATTGGAAAGCCCACGCGCCACTCTTACCAATACCTCTACTTCGCGATCCGTCAATGGCTCATCTGAGGGTGGCAATGTGGATGGTCGGTTCAACTCCCGGATCAGTTTGCGCGCAATAGCTGGATGCAAGGAGGATTCCCCACGATGCACATCGCGTACGGCTTGCAACAATTCATCCGGTGAAGTTTCTTTGAGTAAATACCCTAATGCGCCGGCTTTAATAGCGGCAAACACTTTTTCGTCATCCGAATAACTTGTCAAAACGAGAATTGAAGCGTCGGGATTTTCATTTTTAATGTCTGTAATCGCTTCAATACCGTTTTTACGCGGCATCATGAGATCCAGCAAAATCACGTCCGGTTGTAATGCCCGCGCTTTTAGCACTGCTTCAACACCATCCACTGCTTCGCCAACAATTTCGATATCCTGTTCGGTCTCCAAAAAAGCGCGCAGCCCTCTACGCACAACATCATGATCATCCGAAATAAGCACTCGAATATGGTCAGACTTTGGCTGTCGCCATCTACCGTGTGGTTGCATCATGCCTCCATAAGAATGTAATTGTGAATCAATATAGACAACTTCTCTATGCCAGCGTCGATTGATTCTCCTCCTGGGTCACTACATGTACAGTAATGGTGGCGCCTTGATTGGGGGCAGATTCGATATAGAGATTACCGCCCAGTTTCTGAACGCGTTCTCGCATACCGGAAAGCCCCATTCCTCCTGTCATCTTAGTTTCATCCTCACGAAAACCGACGCCGTTGTCGGCAATCTGCATTATAGTTTCACTGCCTTTACGCTTAATTGAAACGCAGACATGGGTTGCAAAAGCATGTTTTAATGAATTATTCAACGCCTCCTGCGCAATTCGGTAAAAACCCTCTTCGACAGGAAGCGGCAATACAATCGGTTCATCAACCTCGAAGGTAAAATTAATTCCCGCACGTTTCTCCACTGCATCCAGACGACGGCGCAGTGCTCCTATCAGCCCTTCCTGTTCAAGTACAGCCGGTCGCAATTCATAGAGCAACAGTCGCATCTCCTTTAGCGCTTGCTGGGCAGTTTCGCCCAGTTGCCCTAGATATTCTTCAACACGCATTGTATCGCCTACGCGGATTAAGCGCTGGCCGGCCTCGGAAAAGAGGGATAGACTGTAGAGCGATTGGGTCACGGAATCATGTAATTCCCTGGCTAGCCGTTCACGCTCTTCCATAACGGCTAATTGTTCAGCACTTTGATACAGGCGCGCATTTTCAATCGCCAACGCCGTCTGATCGGCTAATGAAGTTGTCGTTTCCATCTCTTCCACGGAAAACTGATGCGCATCGACAAAATAGACAACTAGCGCGCCTTCGGCGCCACTTTGATTAACAGAAAGCGGCGCGACCAAAATGGAAGCATAACGTGGAGAGACAGGCGCAAACTCTATTCCCAATTCGAGCAATACATCCGAAGACAATTCGTCGATTGCAATGGGTTGCTGTTGTCCAAGCGCCACCCGAATAATGGCCTGCGCCAACTCAATCTCTTCGGTCAGCAGACTTTCCACGCCCACACTTGTCACAGGCTTTAGTCCGGCCTGCTCGTTATCATTCAAGAGAGCAATAAAGCTCACATTGTCTGTAACAAGCAGTTTTTTGGCCTGAGTCAAAATAAAGTTGAGCACCTCATCCAATGGACGTACAGAATTCAAAATTGTGAGAATGTCACGCATTCCTTCGGCGACCTGGCGGCGTTGCTCAATTTCCTGCGTGCGTTCGCCAACCAAAACTTCCAACTCGGTTGTATAGCGATGAAGTTCCTGGCGCAATTGGGCTTGCTGCACGGCCAGAGCGACTTGATAGGCCACTTCACGCGCAATGTCCGCATGTTCACCAGCAAAGGTCGCTGCATCGTCAGACCCCATGCTCAGCGTACCCAGCAATTTACCTTGCACAACTAACGGCACATTAATAAATGATACTGATTCAGTTGGTGCGTGCCCGAATTCCTCGTTGCTAAATTCAGCCAGCACATGGATATTGGCCACCTCGAATACACGACCGCGTCGTCCGCCACATAGGTTTGCCCCCTTTTCAGTTGCATACGCACCAATGCGTTGACTGAGCGCAACATCTATCGAATCAAAAATCACAATACTCGCTCTATGGCATGGTACAAGGTAGAGCAAATGACGAAGAGCGGCTTCGGCAATCTCTTCAGGTGATTGCGCAGCCAATATGCCACGATCGATCTCATGCAGCGTTTCCAGGCGGCGCGCATAGCGCCGCATCGATTGTTCAGCGCGTTCGCGTTCAGTAATATCGCGTTGCACAACGATTACATGGGTCACTGCACCCGCGGGGTTATAGTAGGGATAGCAGGTGACATCCATATAGCGCATGCCAATAGCGGCATGTTCGTAGTAGGCCTGATAATTCACCTCCTGTCCGGCAAAACAGCGATCTAGCGGCTCTTTAATCGTGTTATGAAAAATTTCGGGGCTCCACAGCTCGCTGACCGTACGCCCCAAAATTTCCTCCCGCGGCTGATTGCGCGCGCGGCAATGCTCATCGTTAACCGCTTCATAGCGATATTCACGATTGATAAGCGCCATTAATTCTTTGGAAGTATTTACGATAAATTCGTAACGACGACCTTTTTCTATGGACAACGACTCTGTTTCAGCACTAAACACATCAATTACCCTATAATTAGCTTAATGGTTTTCAAGAAATTTAAAATATTACTATGGATAATCTGTTTAACGCCTGTGGATAATCGACCCGGCATCTTTATCCGCCTCTATTCCCTGTTGTACAACTTTTCCCCACGATTGGGTATTTATACAATCTGATCCACTATATCTTGACATATTTTATTGTTGTCTTACGCATCTATCCTCTAGTTTCCAGTCTTATTCTTCTACTTATGCTTGCCTGGTTTTAGGCCTATATCTATACTATCCCCTAAATAGAGCCAGAATAGTTTTATTGCTACTATATGCAGCCCTCTTCACTAAGGCTATTGACTTATCCCCTTTTCCCCAACCTCTACTACTTCTCCTATATATTCTTAATATAATAGAGAAAGTTTCAATCAGGGTCTGCGCATGGTAATATCTTCTACCAACAACGGCATAGGCTTAGCGGCATCCTCCTGAATCTGCCCCAAGGCATTTCGATTTTCGACAAAGCGCAAAATATCCATATATAAAAATGGCAGAGGATTTGTAAATCCCCCCCAACCGTCTAGACGATCGTAAGGTTTGACGCGAATGCCAAAGTGGAGCCGTCCATGCAGTGATGCTCCAAACGATGCCACAGTGGCAATCGTACGCTGCCGCGCTACTTTTTGCCCTGTGTCTACCAATATGTCCCGCAAATTAGCATAGATAGATTCGCCCCACCAATGCTCTAGCTTGATATATTTTCCCAGGCCACCAAAATCTTGACTGATTTCAACTACGCGGCCGCTATCAGGCGCAATAATTTTTGACCCCACTTGCAATTCAAACCCCACCCCCATATATCCTTTAAGTGGAACACCGTGGTAGGTCACTTTGGCATAATAATCAGCGTTATCGCCCCAGCGTTGGATGACTCTAGCATCACCTGTAAATGGCGGGCTTAAATAGATGCCTTCCGGCTCATATTTCCCTGTATTGATTGATGTGTTGAAGAAATTTCTCGCCATGCGCGTTGATTCATAATTGCTCACCATCCTTTTTTCTCCTTGGGTGATCGTTTACTCTGGTGGAACAGCTTAGATTCCTAATTATGAAGCATCTACAGTATGAAATTCGACAACTCGGTATCCGTTGATTATACTGGTTGACTAATTAAGGTGTACATGTTCTGGGCTAACCAACAAATCGCATAGCCCTATATAAGTCTACTGAATGACCTGTGGTCCACCATTGCGCCATTCTAAAACTATTATATTTGATACTTGTACGTTAGAGGGAGTACCCAAAAGTCCTATTTTAGCTTAAAAAAACATAGCTAATTTTCATGACGGCCATACAGTAGCCATGACCTTTGGGGTCTTGTTAACGGTCTTTGCCAAGCCAATTAGGATGTGATATAAGATAGTCTGCGGGATGTGAGATTATATGTCTCAAATGGAATTATAATAAAGGAGTTGCGTCAAGTGCCTATTTATGAATTTATTTGTAATGATTGTGGAACAGAATTTGAAAAATTAGTCTCATTTTCATCAACCGATGCTCCAATATGCATTAGCTGCCGGAGTGAAAATGTGAAACGCCAAATGGGTTTGCCCGCTGTGCATTTTAAGGGGAGTGGCTGGTATATTACCGATAGCAAGAAATCTCCCGAGGCCAAAAAGAACGGGAATGGTGCCGTAACGGAAAATGCCGACAAGAGCGCAAGCAGCAGTTCCACCGACTCATCCACAACATCTGAAAGTGTACCTGAATCAAAGAATACCGGAACAGAGAGCACAAGCGCGACCAAAGCATCTGTTTCTGAAAAATAATCAACTGCGGTTGTAAAAACTACACTATTCCGAGGAGGGGATTATGGCTGTTCCGAAGAGATTTGGCGTATTGCGTCTGGTTGGAACGTTGTTGAAAGTGATTGCGTGGATAATTCTGGCGCTTTCTGTTGTATTTGCGATTGTGGTTGGCATTGCCGACCCGAACATGGTGGGCGGGAGTGCCTTGGGTGGTTTACTGCCGGCGAATATGGCCGTTTTGGCCAGTGGCGGCATTGTGGCGGGTATTATTGGTCTGATTATTGGCCTCATCTATTTTCTGCTTCTCTATGCCACCGGTGAAAGCGTTCACCTGCAGGTGGCTTTGGAAGAAAATACGCGTTTAACCGCCGCCTTGCTTTTGCGCATGCATCAGGAAAGCCAGGTGGAAGCGGAAGCGGACTATGTGGGCGATTTTGGGCGCGAGCCCTTTGAGGGATAAGCTTGAACGGCACAAAAAGGCGGCGGCGACTGTTCAGTCGCCGCCGCCTTTTGTGCCGTTCCTAAACAGCTACTTTTACCGGGCTCAGCTTTGCGCGCACAAGCTCTAACAGAAATGTACGTGGCTGTTCATTGCCCTGAAATAGAATCGAAATGCGTTCCTCGGCGCCCTTGCCATCCATTTCCACAATTTGGCCCACCCCAAAACGCTCATGTTCAATAGTTTGCCCAACCCCTAAATTTTTGATGATTTTTTTCTTGCCCCCAGGCGTCGTTTGTGAAGCGGCTCTCACACGATTTTGGGCTAAATCGTTGATCATACCCGTTTCCCGATCGCGCCAGCATTCGGCCAGCGTAGCCATAAATTGTTCGGGATTTTTGGCCATCCGGCTGCGTAACGCGCTGGCTTTCTGCAGCGCGTTTTGCAGCGTGGCTTGCGCTGCATTCCGGCTAACCGGCGCGCTGTTTTTGGCGGACGGCTGGGGTGACGGCGCCTTTTTTGCCAGCGAAAGTACCTGCATAAATTGATCCATCTGCTTGAGCGGCTCTTCAACGGGATCAATAATTGCCAATTGGACGCCATTCATCCGGCACAACTCCGCCCGCGTCTGATCGCGCTGCTCCGTTTCCAGCGCTTCCCAATCGCTTTGCCGCTTTTGACCCTTGGCGGTCAAGCCCACGAAGCGAATGGCCAATCCCACATCGGGATAGTAGCGGTCTAGTTTTAGGCGGCGCTGTGTGGCTGGGTTGACCAGCCAAGGCGGGCTCACGTTATCCTGCGCCGGGGAATCCCCCAACGTCTGCGCCAGCACTTCGCGCCACGCGCTTATGGCCAGGTAGATACTTTGCATCTTCTGTCCTTCATTCTGCATAAGAGTTCATGAGTCAATATTACGATGTCGGGATTGTAGCACATGTGTTCTTTGGCGCCAATTTCGCAACATTCGACGCGTCGGTTCCCCTGTTATCAAGTTTCTGCGGTGAATTATCAGGGGATGGCAGCGGGGCAAAACGGGGCCGGATTCACAAATCGAGACCGCTGGCGGCGTTGCCGATGCTGTTGCGGTGGGCTAATTATAGGAGCTGACCCACGCCAAAAAGAAGTACAAAAAGCAGGCTAGTCAATGCCATGCGCTTTAAGGCCGGGTCTAGATTTTCAGAAGGGGTATGTTGCACAGCCTGGCCGCTGCGCGCCAGCAGTGGTAAGGTAAGCAAGAAGAGAAACTGCCCGGGCGATTGATAGCTCAACAGTACATAGGCAATGGCGCACAACAGTCCCAAACCCAGCAGCGCCCAATGGTAGCGCGCCGCCTTGGCCCGGCCGATGCGTACCGGAATCGAGCGCTTGCCCGCTTTGCGATCCGATTCCAGATCGCGCACATTGTTTATGTTGAGCACAGCCACGGCAAAGAGACCGCAACTTGTGGCGGGCAGCCAAACCAGCGGCGCCAGCAGATGCGTTTGCAAAAAGTAGGTGCCCATCACTCCTAGCCAACCAAAGAAGATGAGCACCGACAGATCGCCCAGTCCTACATAGCCGTACGGACGATTGCCGGCTGTGTAAGTGATCGATGCCCAAATCGCCGTCCCCCCCAGTACCCCAAAAGTGAGCCCCATTAGCAACCTCTCCAGCCCCAGGGCCAACCAAATCAACAGCAAGCCGCTGACCACCGCAAGCAGCGCCGTTGCGATGATCGCCTGAAACATAGCATGCGGCGAAATACGACCAGACTGAACGGCGCGTGCGGGTCCGGCGCGGCCGGCACTGTCTGCCCCGTGGATGCTGTCGCCATAGTCGTTGGCTAGATTAGAGAGAATCTGCAGCAGGAGCGTAGTAAATGCGCACAAAAATGTGATGGAAGCGCTAAAGTGTCCATCGGCGGCGGCCAAAAAGCCACCCATGGCAATGCAGGAGAGCGCCAATGGCAACGTGCGCGGCCGCATGGCAATGACCCAGGTCTGTAAAGTGGTTGGTTCTTTTAAGGCAGCATTCATGATGGTCCAAAGTATATCATACACCTGTAAGAGCAATAAATGAGGCGGGTCGGCAAACGTCTCGCGATTTCACCATCCATTTGTCATAATGCATTAACGTAAAGTACAATCTAATCATATACACTTAATATTAGACAAGTCTGTGTACCCGTAGAGAAAACCACTGGCTCGCTCTTGAAGCCAAACACCCCACGGCTGTACCCCCATCACCCAAGCATAGTGAGTAGGCTGTCTGGGTTCTGGCCAGATCTAAGTCTGCGATATTCACGCGCTGCCATTTGGGGCAGTGTCGATAGGCCGCAACGGCATGATTGAAATCGGATTCGCAAAATGCGTCCGGCGTCTCTATTGTTAATGCCATTGCGGTGTACTGAGTGATGAAAAGGTAGGATATTTGTAATGAAAAACAGGGTGCATCATCGCCAATGGGCCAATTTCGTTATTCCCCGTACGTGGGGATGGGGCGCCTGCGCCATTTTGCTATTGCTGGTTACCCTCTGGAATCCAATCACACACATTGTGGGCCATGCGTCCTTCCGCTCTGCGCACCGGCCGTTGCGCCAGGCGCCTGCTCAGGAACTGACCCGTTTTGCCGTCATCGGCGACTATGGTGTGGCCGCACCGGATGCGGTGCGCGTGGCGGATCTGATAAAGAGCTGGCAGCCCGATTTTATTGTCACAACGGGGGATAATAATTATGAGAAAGGGCGCGCTGAAGACATTGATGCTCATATCGGCGCCTATTTTCGAGCATATATTGTACCCTATTTGGGCAGTTTGGAAGGACAGAATTCCGGGGAATCCACCCTTATCAACCGGTTTTTCCCATCTCTGGGCAACCACGATTGGGAATCGATGAGTTGCAGCGAGGGGACTTGCGTTGGCCCCTATTTGGACTATTTTACCCTGCCTGGTAATGAGCGATATTACTCTTTTGAACGCGGCCCCGTGCGCTTTTTTGTGCTAGATAGCGACCCGCGTGAACCGGATGGGATCACGCCGCTTTCCACTCAAGCCATGTGGCTGCGCGAAGAACTCAAAAGCTCTACGGCAACCTGGAATCTGGCCATTGCCCATCACTCCCCCTTTTCGTCTGGCTCGCGGCACGGCAGCCACAAGGAGATGCAGTGGCCCTTTGCCCAATGGGGTATCGACGCCGTCTTCTCTGGTCACGATCATGTGTACGAACGGCTTGAGTTGGGCGGCGTCACCTATTTTGTGAATGGGCTGGGCGGTAAAAGCCGTCATCCCTTTCGTACAGATCCTTTTAAGGGCAGCCAGTTCACCTACAATAGTGATTTTGGCGCCATGCTGGTTGCTGCGGATGAAACACAAATTACTTTCCAATTCTTGACGGCCGACAATGAAGTCGTGGATAGCGCCACACTTTACGCCACGGCGTCGCCAACGACTCCGGTTGAATTTGGCGGGCAGGTGGTGGATATGCGCATAAGCGCGGCTATCGATCACCTGATCGAGCAGACGGGAACGGGCGCCGTTGCCTATGCGCAAGGTGAATTGGTGACTGACGCAAATCAGCGCAGCTATGTTGCCGGCGGGCGCTTTGCCAATGTGCAGATTCCTCCCTGTGCTGCCATTCTGAGCGCCCACATAGAGTTTGCCGCCGCCGAGACATCGGATAAACCCCCCGCCGCCATTGCCATTTATGGCGAAAAGAGCGCCAACGCGCGCCCCTTTGATATGGCGCCCTTCAGCCTCAGCAGCCGCCCACAGACGCAACACCAGGTGTCGTGGAACATTGAGACACAATGGGAAACGGTGGGCGAGGCGCACCGGACATCAGATCTCGCGCCCATTGTGCAGGAAATCGTGCGTCAGCCCGGCTGGGTCAGCGGCAACGCGCTCGCCTTTTTCTTGAGTGGTACGGGCAACCGCTCTGTGGTGACATATGACATGCAGCCGCTGGCCGCCCCGCGCCTGGTGGTCAATTTTGAGCCGCCGGTGGCTAAATCAACCCCAGAACCGGCCGGCACCATCCCCATTCTAAGCAGTCACCAAATCTATTTGCCTGTGGCCGCGTCGCAACATTGCGATTAAGGCACGCCGAAGATCGGCAAGCGCTCGACTGGTCAACCACGAATAGAATAGCCACAAAAACGCTAAATACACATAGTTTTCTCTTTGTGAATTTAAGGAATTTAACGCAAGCGGCGTAAAGGACGCAAACGTTTTTTACGCTAGCGCCCTTTGCGTCGCTTGCGTCTTTTGCGTCTAAATTTTGACAAGAGGAGAGAAACCGTTTTGAGCATTTTACTGACGCCCGCCGATTTGCAGCGCTTTATTGACGAATACCAAATTGAAGCCACGCTCATCGACGAGATCGGCCACACGCCTACCGTTCCGGCCGCCGCAGTCGCACTGGGCGTGCAGCCGGAACAGATCATCAAGACGCTGCTCTTTCTGATCCGCCAGCCGGGGCAGCCCGACGCCGCCGCAGCCCGTGGTGGTGATCAGCAACGGCGAACGGCGCGTGGAAAAGAAGCCGCTGACCGAACATTTTGGTGTGGGCAAAAATCAGGTCAAGCTGGCATCGGCGGAGCAGGTGCTGGAACTGCTCGGCTATCCGGCGGGCGGCGTGCCGCCCTTTGGGCATCGCACGCCGCTGCCAGTTTTGGTGGATGCGACGGTGGTGGCGCTGGCGGCGCACAACGGCGGCGTCATCTTCGGCGGGGGTGGGGATGACCGTACCATGATGCGGCTGACCGTGGCGGAGTTGATGCGGGTGGTGCAGCCGCAGGTGCTGGCGTTGAGCTAAGAACTGGTTGAAATGACAAGGCCCCCGTGCAAGCGCAAGAGGGCCCTGGCATTTTTAGGGTTCGGTAGGTGGCGGCAGAACAACTGAGCCCGGTATCGGGGTGGGCGTTGCTGGCATTGTCGTTGTGCCGCCCGGAGTGTCGCTAGGTACGGGCGTACCCGCAGGGGGTGCGGTTTCAGGTGGCGCCGCCGTGTCCGGTGTTGGGGGCGTTGCTGATACAGTATCACTGGGTGCGGGTGAAGATGTGACCGGCGTGGTAATGGTGACCGTGGATGTGGGCGTTACGGTTGTCGTTACCTCCGCCGTCGCCGTAACAGTCGGTGTAGATGTGGCTGTCACCGATGGTGTTACGGTGGCCGGCGGCTCCTGTCTCTCAGTTAGATCGCGGCGAAAAGCCGCCGGCATGAACTGTTTTTCATCACGGACCCGAATCCCCGCATACCCTTTGGCAATAGCGGTATCCAGGCTACAGCTTCCTGTGGCTGGTGCGCCATATACCTCGACAACATAGAGGCCAGCAGTTGTATATGTATAAGTGACTGACGAGCCCAATACCAATTTCTCGGCCGCCCCCTGCGGATTATCGGCAAAGTTGAAATTCCAGCAATAAGCTAGATCACTCCTGGGCCTGATAACACTTATTCCTGGGATCGGCACATTGGCGAGAGCTGTAATCTTGGGAATTTGCAACTTTATTTCAGGCATCGGAATGTGATCGCCCACTAAGGCCACGGTTGATGCCTCTGCACTTGTCACATCATTACGCGCCACAACGATAACTGGATATTTGCCCGTTGACGTATAGGCATGGGTTACTTGGGGGCCATTTTCCAACATCGTTCCATCGCCAAACTCCCAATCATAGATAATATCATCGCCGCCTGTGGTTTGGGCAATAAACTCTATTTCTTCATTGGGGAAATGGATGCCGGGTTGGATCAAGGTGAAGCCAAGCGGTGGCGCGGGCTCTACTCTAAACATTTTGGTGACGCTCAACTCTCCCGTACCATTCTTCGCCACAACCGTCACTTCATAATCTTGATTTTCTGTAAAAAGTCTCTCATAGCGACTGGTTCGCGCGTCCTCAGTGATGCCTGGGCCGCTTACGCCATCTGAAAAACTCCATTGAAAAGAGACTCCGCTCCCTGCCGAGATGGTTGCCCGGAAAAGGGCAGTTTGGCCGCGCAGCACAGGTTGGTTGAACCTAATATCCAAGCCCCGCGGGGCGGTTGGCAAAATGACCACCTGCGTACTACCTACTTGTGTACTCACGCTGTTTGTGGCGACGGCAGAGACAGAATATGTTCCAGGGGCTTGATAAATATGGCTTACCGAGCCACCTTCTGCGCCTCCTGTATTGTCGCCAAAACTCCATATGTAACTGACATTGGTCGCACCCGGGGTCGAGGCGATACAGTTAACGGGATCGCCTTCAACCACCGGTGTTGTACAAACAACGTTAACGGCTGTAATTGGTGTGATGATGGGAACAGGTGTTTCAGGGATATCCACATGAACCGTTAACGAAGCCGCCGAGCTGCCCGCATCGTCCGTGGCAATAACAGTAACGAGATAATCGCCGGGGGCGCTATAAGCATGGCTCACCACGCGGCCACTACCGGTGGCGCCGTCTCCAAAGCTCCAATTAAAAGTGACTGGTCCAACGCTGCTGGAGACGGTGGCTGTCAAAATCATGGGGCTTCCCACCTCTTGCGGGCTATTCGATGAAATTGTCAACCCGACGATATTGACTGATTCCACACTAAGATTTTGAGACTCGGATGGGCTTCCAGAAGCTGCATATGCCTGGACAGATGGCCCGTTGATTTGGATGCTGGCAAAAACGAAAATGAACAAACACGCAGCTATGGCAAGGAACAGGGGCTTCACAGATCGGTGCGACATAGATTCCTCCTAACTTGAATTGAGGGCAACGGGGGGTTGATGACATCAAGTTGCCAATCCACGACCTTGGGTTTGGTTTTTAACTGGCTCCTGATAGAGCGCTGGGCATAGGTTGTGTTGTGCGGCTTGGGTGGGACTGTTCACTCCTTATGCAGTGTATTACGAACAGAACAGATCCGGCGCTCAAGGCTTGCGTGCATGATGTAGGCGGTGATTGGGCAAGGCACCGAGCTGATTGATGTACCTTCTGTTTCTTTTGCACCATGAGTTTGGGATGGGGATCACGAACGACTATAATATATGTTCTATAATATATGTTTATGACGTGCGGGCAATGCCAATTATTTCATCTCCTTTATGATTTGACCGATTTTGGGTGCAGAAACAGTATGCAAGACAAAGTTATAGGGTTTTCTGGGTTACCCTGATTATAATGGAGATGCGTCGTGTGGCCAAGTAGCAGAATCTTCTGCGCGTAGTCCTTAAAAAACGGAAAGATGTTGCGGTCAATCGCATTATGTGACCCCACGGGATGTTAAGCCGATTACTATAAACAATATACCATTTATTGGGAAGGAAAGCATGATGAAAAGAGCATTGATTGTTTGGGGCGGTTGGGAGGGGCATCAACCCAAGCAGTGCGCCGAAATTTTCGCCCCGCTATTGGAAGCCGCCGGCTTTGCGGTGGAACTGTCCGACACGCTGGACAGCTATTTGAACACCGAAAAGATGCAGCAGTTGAGCCTGGTCGTCCCCATGTGGACTATGGGAACCATTACGCGCGAGCAGGAGGCCGGACTGCTCAACGCCATCAAGAGCGGCGTGGGTGTAGCGGGCTGGCACGGCGGCATGGCGGATTCCTTCCGCAACAACACCGAATATCAGTGGATGGTAGGCGGCCAATGGGTGGCGCACCCTGGCAACATTATCGACTATCGCGTCAACATCACCAATCACGAAGACCCGATTACGGCCGGGCTGTCGGATTTTGACATGCACTCCGAGCAATACTACATGCACGTGGACCCGGCCAACGAAGTGCTGGCCACCACCACCTTTAACACCGAGATTGCACCGTGGGTTAACGGCACGGTGATGCCGGTGGTCTGGAAGCGCATGTGGGGGCAAGGCCGCGTTTTTTACTCGTCGCTGGGGCACCAAGCGGTCGATTTTAACGTGCCTGAAGCCAAAGAAATTCAGCGCCGCGGTATGTTGTGGGCCAGTCGCTAGGAGGACAAATTTCCTCATTTGTCCCTCCTAACAGCCTTCGGAGAGAAGAATTTTGTACGCGGATGAACGCTGATTTTCGCGGATTTAAGCGTCAAAATGGCCAAAAAATCCGCGTAAATCCGCCAAATCCGCGTACAAAATTGGTTTTTATCGTTCTCTCCGACAAGCTGCTTGGGCAAGTTTCCCAACTTGCCCTACATCAGGCCGCCCGCAAAGGCGCAAATTCTCGGCCACCGGCGCATTTGTGTTATAGACGGCGCTGCCCGCCACAATCACATTGGCGCCGCTGGCCGCCACATCCGCAATGTTATGCGCACCGACCCCGCCGTCGACTTCCAGGTCGCAGGCGGGGTTTCTTCGGCAATCAGCCGCCATATCACGCTGCAATTTGTCCAGACTTTGGGCGATAAATTGCTGACCACCAAAACCGGGGTTGACGCTCATCACCAGCACCATGTCCAGCAGCGGCGGCACTTCATAAACCGCTGCCACCGGCGTGGCTGGGTTGAGCGCCACGCTGGCCCGGCAACCAACATCGCGAATCAGTTGTAGCGTGCGGTGCAGATGCACGCACGCCTCCACATGCACGGTCAAAATCGAGGCGCCAGCTTTGGCAAATTCGGGGATGTATTGGTCCGGCTCCACAATCATCAAATGCACGTCCAGCGGCAGCGTCGTATATTGGCGCACCGCCTGCACCAGCAGCGGACCAAACGAGATGTTGGGCACAAAGCGCCCGTCCATCACGTCCAGGTGCATGTAGTCGGCGCCGCCCGCTTCCGCCGCCTGCAGCTGTTGCGCCAGATGGCCGAAGTCGGCGGTGAGGATGGAGGGGGCGAGTTTGATTGGAGTGGTTGAGTTTGGCATGGTTGGTTGCGTATTGAGTATTGCGTATTTCGTGTACTGGTTGAGGAATAGTTTGTACGCTTGGTCTCAAACGTTTATGTAATAATTGGGCTCAATGAGATGTCATGTGAAAGACAGGGCTCAGCGGCGGTTGAGTAGGCTGCGTCAGTTGGCAGCCGTATCGAAACCAAAGCGGGGCGACCACATAAGTTCCAAAAGAGGCCTGATTTTTATCCATTCAACAGGGCAAATACCTGGTCACGGCAGCTTGCGGCGTCTTGAAACAGGATGCCGTGGATGCCCAGCGTGTTGGCGGTTTCAATATTGGGCGGCGAATCGTCCAAGAAAATGCAGGCATCGGCTTGCAGATCGAATTTTGCAGCAGATGTTGATAGATGGCGGCGTCGGGTTTGATGAGCTGAATTTCACCCGAGATGATGATGCCTGCAAAAAGAGGCCAGAAATCGTGGCTTTGCCGCAGCCAGGCGTAGCGTTCCACCGGCATGTTGGAAAGGCAATAGAGCATCGCGCTTGCTCGGACAGCTCTCGCATCAGCGCTACGGTGTCCGCCTTGGGCTGCATGTGCGCACTGCACAAATCCCACAGCCGCTGCATTTCGTTCAGCGGGCAGGCCATACGCTCGGCAAGCGCCACGGCGGCGGCGGCGCTTAATGTGCCCTATCGGTTTCCAGCCAGTCCGGGTGGCTGAACACATTTGCCCGCAACCGTTGCGCCATTTCCGGCCGAGCGGCCGGGGCCACATCCAGCCCATCTACAAGGGCGCGATAATCTGCCCCGAACTCCAGTTAAAGACCACTCCACCCAAATCAAAAATTACGTTTCGCATCTTCTCTCCGTCACTCATTTTCCCAATCAGCCAATCACGCCTGCCAGATCTGGCGCAAACTGTGCAATCTGCTCGCGTAGCCGCAGGAGGGCCAAATCTTTGCCCTTGGCCTCCAACATAATGTCAAAAGGTCGCAAGCCGTCTGCCCGCGCCGCCCGCAGCAAATCGATAAATTCAAACGGGTTGATAAAGTCGCTGTGCTGATTGGCCAGCGGCGCCACTAACGTGCGCTGCCGGTTGCGCACCAATTGACGCACGGCCGTGCGCGGGCTGCTAAAATGAATCTTGGGCTGCTGATCGCCCGGCCAGCTATCCAGCGCGGCCGCCAACGCCTGC
Organism: Caldilineaceae bacterium; assembly: GCA_041391125.1. GTDB lineage: Bacteria > Chloroflexota > Anaerolineae > Caldilineales > Caldilineaceae > JACKBC01. The sequence continues at coordinate 87,662 of JAWKON010000011.1, read as the reverse complement.
TGCGTGGACAGCCCGCTCGGGTTTATGCAGCGATGGTGCAGCACATCCAGCACCACGCGCAGCCCCGTGTGCCGGTGAATGCGCAGCACGTCCGCCGCGCTCATAAAGCGGTCATCATTCTCCAGCGCCAGTCGTCGCCGCACGTTGCGCGGCAGTTGCTCCACCTGCTGGATAAAGCGCGCCGTGCTGGCCTCTTTGTCACCCTGTGTTCCGCCCACATGGATTACCAGGACTGATTCCACCTCCAGCCCCATGCCGTCCATCAGGCGCGTCGCGGCCTCCAGTTCTTCGATGGAGCGCTGCACGTGCGTTAGATCCGGGCTGCCCAACTGCACGTAGAAGGCTGGATGCATGGTCGGCCGGATGCCGTAGTGGCGGGCCAGATCGCCAATGGCGGCCAGCTCGGTGGCGCACTCTTCAATTTGGCCGTGAAATTGAGGCAGATCGGGGTGGGTCAAATAGGGGGCAAGCTGACCGGACAAGCGGTAAAAGCGGATCTGGCGGCTGTGCAGATATTCAAAAACATCGCGCAAATAGGCCAAACTCACGCTCAGATGGGGCTGATTTTGCCAGCGGCGGCTATCGTGCGACCGCAACCCCGTCGCCCCCACCACTTTCACAGGCACCCCCAGCCGATACAGATCCATAACAACAATTCTTTATTTTACGATCAACAGATTACACAGATTCAAAAGATTTCTGCTCTTATACTTTGCTCTGCATGAAAACCGTAGTTTGCTCTCTCTAGTAGAGTTTTCGAAAACTACGGTTTTCATCACAACCGCAGTATAATCTTTCAAATCTGCGTAATCTGTTGATCAAATTCTGCCTAAATTTATATAATCCTCAGTTCGGTGTATGGCGTCATGGTCATGACGCTGATGCGGGCGGCGATTTTGCGCGCCAGTGTGCGGATGGACTGGGCGGCGGCGCTGTCGGGCGCTTCCACCACAATGGGTTTGCCCGTGTCGCCGCCGCTGCGGACCCTGGGATCCAGCTCGATGCTGCCCAGGTACTCAATACCGATTAGCTGGGCGGCTTTCTGACCGCCGCCGCTGCCAAAGATCTCGCCGGACATGTTCTCGATGACGCCAATCATGGGGACTTCCAATCGGGCAAAGGCGGCGGCGCCGCGGCGGGCGTCGCTCACGGCCACCTCCTGCGGCTGCGTCACGATGACGGCGCCGGTGAGCGGCACGCTTTGGGCCAGGCTCAATTGGGCGTCGCCAGTGCCGGGCGGTAGGTCCACAATCAGATAGTCCAGTTCGCCCCAGCGCACGTCTACAAATAGCTGCTGGATGGCCTTGTGCAACATGGGGCCGCGCCAGACCACCGCTTCCCCCTCGGGCATGAGGAAGCCCATGCTGATCACCTGCACGCCGTGCGCTTCCAACGGCACCATTTTGTTATTTTCCACCCGCGGCTTGCCGCTGAGCCCAAACATGAGTGGAATGTTGGGGCCATAAATATCGGCATCCAGCACGCCCACTTTTGCGCCATCCAGCGCCAGGCTCACGGCCAGGTTGGTGGAGACGGTGGATTTGCCCACGCCGCCTTTGCCGCTGGCTACGGCAATAATATTTTTGACCGGAATGTTCAGGTGACCGGCAATGCGACTGTCGCCACGCACCTGTGCATCAAAGCGCACCTGCACGTTGGCCTGCGGCGCTACGCGTTTGATGGCCGCCACGCTCTCCTGCTCCATCTGGCCGCGCAGGGGGCAAGCCGGCGTGGTCAGCATAATTGTAAAAGCCACCTGATCGCCGCGCACGGTCAGCTCTTTGATCATATTCAGGCTGACCAGATCGTTGTGCAGCTCCGGCTCCTGCACTGTGCTCAGCGCCTGCATAACGGCGGCTTCGGTGATGTTTCCGTTGTTTCGTCCGAACATGTTTTCTTCCCCGAGTGTAGTCTATTGGTTAATGGTGAGATGACCGGATGAGGGGGTGACAAGATGACCAGTTCTGGCCCTGTCACCCTGTCATCCGGTCATCTTGTCATCTTGTCGACAAAAAAGATAGGAGTTTGCTCGCGCGCATATTCACTCCACTATACTACTTCTGCGGCTACCCGTCCGTACGCCCAGTTGCTTTTGGTCCTCGTAGATCATCTTGGCCACTTTGCGGCCCATTTCCACGGCGTAATTGGTGCCGCGGTCCCACGGATAAACCTGGCTCATGGAGGCAAAATAGAGGCCGGGCAGCGGCGTGCGCACATCGGGGATCATGTCGGCGTAGCCCGCCGGCGGCACTGGCTGCGCATAGGCCGCTTTGTGTACCCACGTCCCGGTCACCCAAGCGGTTTGAAACTCGGGGTTGAAATGGGCCAAATGGGGCGCAAATTCAGCCAGCAGTTCCTCCGCACTCATGCGAAAATGGGGGTGATCCGTGTCCAAATAGTTGCCAATGTAAAGCAGATGGTCGCCGCCATACTGTTTGGGATCGATCATATTGGTGTGCTCCACCAGCGCCAGGAAAGGCAGACCGGCTGGTTTGGGCACGTTGACCCAATACACATCGGGCATAAGCTGGCGGTTGATGGCAATGGTGAGCACCACCGCACCCATGCTTTTGAGTTTGGCAAGCTGCCCCAAATAGCTGGCCGGCAGATCGGGCGTGAGCCGCTGCATGAGGCCGGGGCTGACCGTGCTGAGCACCATGTCGTATTCAGCATTGGGCAGATCGGTGGAATCGACGCGGAAGCCGCCGTCGGGCAGTGGGTGAATGCCGGTTACGGGCACCGATGTGTGCAGCGCCGCCCCCAGATCGCGCACTTTGCGCGCCAGCCCGTCTACAAAGGCCTGAAAGCCGCCCTGATAGTAACCCAGCTTGGGCGTGCGTTTGTAGATGCGCGCCCAGAACCAGGCCAGATTCACCTCGGCGTAATGTTTGTCGAACTTGCCCTGTAGCATGGGGCGCCACAACAGGTCGTAGGCCGTGCGCCCCATCCAGCGCTCCAGCCATTCGTCGGCCAGCAGCTTGTCGAACTTCTGCCACGGCGGGTTGGGATGATAGCGCAGATAGGCGATCACCAGCCCCATGCGCAGCTTGTTCAGCAGCGACAAATGGGGGAATTGGAGCAGCCGCAGGGGCGAGTCAAACGGATAGTTTTTGCCCTGCACATACATGGCCGTAGTTGGGCTGTGAATTTGCAGCAGGTGCGAAAGCCCCAGCTCTTTGGTCAGGTTGAGGATGGCTTCATCGTTGGTAAAGAGGTGATGATAAAAATGCTCCAGCGGCCAATCCCACGCGGGCCGCCCGCGAAAGCCCGCCGCCAGCCCGCCCAATTGGGCGCCCGCTTCATAAATGGTGATGTGCGGCGGCGGCATCCCATTGGGCTGGCGGTTCATCAAATCATACGCCGCGGTCAGCCCGGTCAGCCCGCCGCCGATGATGGCAACGCGACGCGGCGCCAGGTTGCGCTCTGTGCGCAGGCGCTGACTGTCTGGCGAGGCCGTCTTTCCATTATTCATCAACACGCTTGTCTTTCTCTATGAGTGCATAACTATGCAGCCGTAGCCTGAGCTTGTCGAAGGCGGAGGCGGGCTTCGACAAGCTCAGCCCCCGCGTGCCTATATTTAGGCCGCCAGCGAGAGCTGACCAGGTACAATGCCGCCCTGCATCTGCTTATCCAGCAGCTTCTTGGCCTTTTCGTACATGTCCAACAGATCCTGGTCGGTACCCTTAAACGACTGCACAGTCTGCGTGGCGCACAGGTAGCAGCCGCGCAGGAATTTGTAGTTATTGCTGTTGCACTTCATGCAGCCGTCCAACTCGATCATCATCAATACAAACGCCAAAACGTCCGGGTGGGTTTCCGGCAGCACGGCCACGCGCTCTACCAGATCCTGCCACTCTGGCCCGCGCAATTCGCCCAGCACGGGAATCAAGTGCGCGGGGAAAAGCAGCTCCGCCTTGGCGTGAATGGCAAACTCGCTTAAATCCGACATGGATTAGGTCTCCTTGCAAAGCAGTTGATCAACAGATTACATAGATTTGAAAGATTATTAATCTGCGAAATCTGTGTAATCTGTTGATCACGAAGGGGGTGTTTTAACACCATCAAAAAATTAGATCGTCGTTTCTTCGCCCGGATTCAGTACCGTGCAGTCGATATTGGCGCGTTCTTTGAGTTTGGCGGCAAAGGCGTGCGGATCCTGGGCAATGGGTGGGAAGGTGTTGTAATGGGAGGGCACGACGCGTTTGGCCTGCACAAATTGGGCGGCGGTCACGGCATCGTCCGGGCCCATGGTGTAGTTGTCGCCCATGTGGAGCACGGCCAGGTCTACGCCGCCGGCCTCGCCGATCAGCTTCATGTCATACGTCAATGCCGTGTCGCCAGAAAAGTAGAGGCGTTCGCCGCTGGTAAAGGTGATGAGCAGACCAGCCGGGTTGCCGCCGTTGCTGCCATCGGGCAACATGCTGCCGTGGTGCGCGATGGTCAACTTGAGCCGACCAAAGGGGAAATTGTAGGCGCCGCCAATGTGCATGCTGTGTGTTTTGGTCACCCCGGCGTTTTGCAGCCAGGATTCAATCTCGAAATTGCAAATGGTCAGCGCGCCGGTGCGTTTGGCCAGCCCAATCGCGTCTGCCACGTGATCGACGTGACCGTGGGTCAGCAAAATAAAATCGGCCTCAATCGCATCGGCTGTCACGGGCGCCAAAGGATTGTTGGGCGCAAAAAATGGGTCAACTACCAGTTTGGTTCCATTGGCATCGATGCCAAACGTGGCGTGTCCATAATATTTGAGCGTGATCGTCATCTTGTTCTCCTTCTCCTCTGATACGAATCAATCGTCAACGTGATTGAAAGACAACGTTTTCTAAAATCGTAAAGCCAGACCCGCAAAATAGCAAGTCTGGCTTCATGGGTAAAAACATTGGTTGAACTGTGCAATGGTGTTTGCCAAACAGCCTATTCACTCTGCTCTTTACGCTGTCGGGCTTTCTCCTGCGCCTTGCGTTTTAGCTCTTCCAGGCGCGCCTTTTTGGCATCACCATCTTCATCACCAGCCGCGGCGCCGCCAGATCGAGCCGCTTTGGCTTTGGCCGCGGCTTGCTCTTTAAGAGCTTGCAGCTCTTCAGGGGTGCGCTTGGCAGCGGGCGCTTTGGCGGCCGCTGCCTTTTCCGCAGCCGCTTTTGCCTTTGCCTCTTCCTTGGCGCGCGCCTCTTCTTCTTTGCGCTGGCGCACCGCTTCTTCCGACGCGTATTGCGAGGGCCAAAGCGCGGCGTAATATTCCACCGGCACGGTCAGTTCCGCTTTGTCATAGACCAGTTGCGGGTAGCGATCATAAACGGCCAGCTCATAATCGTGGTTCATCTTGATGGCGTCAAAGGGGCAGAACTCGGTGCAGAAGCTACAACTCATGCAGACCGCGGCGTCAATGTAAAACTCAGCCGGGCGCGCAATGGGGCGACCATTTTCATCGGCGTCACGCACAATCCAGATACACTGGGGCGGGCAGACTTTGGCGCAAATGCCGCACGCTGTACACAGGTCTTCGTTCTTCTGCGTGTCCCAGATCAGCATAGGAATATAGCGGAAGCGCTCGGGCAGCAGCCGCTTCTCTTCGGGATACTGAATGGTCAGCAACCCTTCCTGATCAATGGGCTGCTCAATAATGCGGCGGCGGTTGTCCAGCCGAATGCTGTCGGCATAGCGACTCGGCACCTCTTTATTATCGTCGCGAAAAGTATCCAGCGCGTGCTTTAGCGTAAGGCCCAAGCCCTTGAGTAATCCAGTACCGTACATCGATTTATCCTCTGTTTATGTTTAACCGCAGATTTCGCAGATTACACAGATTTTCTCGTATCGTCGACGAAGATGGATTCGGATTACGAATAAGTTTCGTTAGCGAGATATTCGTAAATCGTAAATCCCAAATCGTAAATTTACCGGTCTACTTCACCCAACACAATATCAATCGCGCCTAGAATCACAATGGCGTCGGCAATCTTGTAACCCACCGACATGGGGCCAAGACCATTCAGGTTGATATAGCTGGGGGAGCGCACGTGATAGCGATATGGGTTGGCCTTGTTGTCGCTGACCAGGAAATAGCCCAGTTCGCCTTTGGGCGCCTCAATGCGCTGATAGACTTCGCCTTCCGGCGGGCGGAAGGTATAGCCGCCGCGTCCGCCCATAATGGCGCCAAAGCCGGCTTCGATGGTGGCGGAAGCATAGGCGGGCAGCCCTTGCACCTCGCCGCCAGGAATATCGCGCAGCGCCTGGCGCAAAATTTTCAGGCTCTCGCGCGCCTCCAGCAGGCGAATGTAGTAGCGGGCGTAAATATCGCCTTCGGGCAAAGTGGGAATATCAAACTCAAAGCGGTCGTAAATGCAATACGGGTCGACCTTGCGGATGTCATATGGAATGCCGGCCGCGCGGATCATGGGGCCGCTGATACTGAGTGAGATCAAATCTTTGGGCGATAAATAGCCCACGCCTTTGCCGCGCGCCTTTACAATCTCGTTGCCGCTCAACAGCCGGTCCAGTTCATCCAGCGTGCGCGGCAGACGCTCATGCACCAAATACGAAGCGCGCTTGATCCAGTTGGGTGTCAGGTCGCGCACGACGCCGCCAAAGCGCATGTAGTTGCACATGAGCCGGGCGCCGCTTACTTCCTCGAAGAGATCGAGAATCATCTCGCGCTCTTCAATGGCGTAGAGGGCCGGCGTTTGCAGCGCGCCCAGGTCGTTCAAAATAAAGCCGATGGACCAGAGATGGTTGACCACGCGGGTGAACTCGGCCATAATGATGCGAATGTAGCTGGCCCGTTCCGGCACCTCAATGTCCATCAACTTTTCCACCGCCAGCGCCAACCCCAGATTGTTGCTCATGGAGTTGATGTAGTCGAGCCGGTCGGTGTAGGGCATGTTCATGAGCCACGTGTTGCGCTCGCCAATCTTTTCATGATTGCGATGCAAATAGCCCATCTCCGGCTCCAGCGCCAGAATGGTCTCGCCCTCGATGCGGGCAATCATGCGGAACACGCCGTGCGTGCTGGGGTGATGCGGACCCAGGTTGACCACAATGCTTTCGGTGTCCAGCTCACCCAGCTCATCGTGCTGCGGCGCTTGGCTCACCGGCACATAGGTAATCGGCTCGCGCCAGTCTTCGGGATCCCAGCCTTCGGGATAGGTCGTGTTTTTGCCCCAGGGCAGCTTGTCCTCGTGGAATTCATAACCCTTGGCCGGATGGCGGCTCTTAAAAGGTTTAGCATCCTCATCGTAATAGGCCTCGTGCCAATCCTTGCGCATGGGGTGGCCATTAAAGCCTTCCCACAGCAAAATCCGGCGCAAGTTGGGGTGGCCCTCAAACTTAATGCCAAAGAGATCGTAAACCTCCGACTCCTGCAAATTGGCGCCGGGATAGACGGCTGTGGCCGATGGCACGGTGTCATTCTCCGGCACGCGCACGTGCAGCTTTAGATGGCCGCCGCCCTTGCTCGTGCTGTAAAGGTGATAAACCGTATCAAAGCGCTCGGCAATGCCGGCGCGTTGCTTGCCGCCATACTTGCTGTAGTCTACACAGGTGACGCTGGAGAGGAAATCGTACCCTTCCTTGTCGCGCAGGTGCAGCATTAGCGGAATCAATTGATCGGCGGCCACAATCAAGCCGCCATCGCTACTCTCTGCCCAGCGGCCCAAAACGGCGCCGGGTACAGCGTTATTATATGGCAATGAAGCATCAATCTCGGCGGTTGCCGCATCGGCAACGGGGGCTTCTGCTACTGCATCACTCATAATTTATGCCCTTTATATTATGCAGGTTGTTTCATCTTGGCATGATAACGCGCGCGAATCGCATTCAGATTCTGCTTCACATCATCTGACAAGGGTTGCGGCATGACGCGCGCCACAGCGCCGCCACCAGAACGCGAAGCCGCGCCCTCACCCAACGTATGTTCGCGAATCAGTTGGATCTGCCGCGGGTCAAAAATGTCCGGCCCCAAAACGGGTACCGGCACAAAGCCCGAACTCTCTTTGCGATACCAGGCCACCTTGGCAATGCTCTGGCGCTCCACCTTCTCGTGCAGCTTCATCAGACCATAAATCAGCGCCTCGGGCGTGGGTGGGCAGCCCGGCACATAGACATCCACCGGCAAATATTTATCAATGCCGCTGACCACATTGTAGCCTTCTTTAAAAGGACCACCACCGGTGGCGCAGGCGCCCATGCTCAACACGTAGCGCGGCTCGGCCATCTGGTTGTAGATGCGCACAATGGCGGGCACCATCTTTTTGGTCACCGTGCCGGAGACAATCATCAGATCGCTTTGGCGCGGGCTGGGTCGCATCACCTCCATGCCGAAGCGCGACAGATCGTAGCGGCTGGCGGCGGTGGCGATCATCTCAATGGCGCAACAGGCCAGGCCAAAGAGCAGCGGCCACATGCTCGACTTGCGGCTCCAGTTATAGGCCTTGTCCAGCGTGGTAACCAATACGTTGCTCTGCAACTCCGCCGGCACCGTGATCTGGTCGTGCAGGTATTGCTGTTCCTTCAACTGCTGAAAGCCAGCCGGATCAACACTTGCCATGTTGTTTCACTCCGAATTCTGTGGGAAACGATTTATGTGATCAACAGATTACACAGATTTTTTAGATTTATTTTCTGTTGATTGCTATTTGTTGTACGAATTGGTCTGAATTTTAATTGATGAAGAATACAAGCGCAACTTTATGCGAGAGTCTGGTTATGCCGCTTCGGGAACGGGCATGGGCATACCAAATTGCTCCATCACCCAATAAATCCAGTTGATTGTGCGTTGGCGCGTTTGCTCGGGCTGGTTGTCATCATCTAGCGGCAAGCCCATGAAGACGCCTTCAAATGCACCTCTAGAAAACTCATACTCATAGCCGTCGGCTGGCCAGAAACCCACAATCTCGGCGCCGTTGGCCGCAATCTTATTGCCAATCATGCCAATGGCATCCACAAATGTGTTGGAATAACCATATTGGTCGCCATTGCCATAGAGCGCTACCTTGCGCCCATTAAAGTTTACAATATCCAATTCGTTGAACTTGACGTCCCAGTCATCCTGCAATTCGCCAATGTTCCACGTGGAGCAACCAAAGATGAGATACTGATATTGCTCCATTACCTTGAGCGTGTCGGAAGACACAATGCGCATATCCACAGTGGCCACGCCACTGCGCTCAATCTCTTCTTTTATAATGTGGGCTACATTCTCGCCCGCACCGGTCGAGCTGCCGTAGAACAGGCCAATTTTTTCCGCCATGAAGCTGGTCTCCTCAAGTCAAACAGATGTCAACACTATAATAAAATAGATTAGCACGGTAATAAATTAGTGCAGTCCAATAAATCTAGGCTGCATTATACTAACGGCGTCCACTTTGTGTCAAGTACTTTTTTTCACAAACAGAGAAACTGCAGAGTAGTTTTGTTGAAGTGGCGTCAGCCAAATGACCTACAGAGAAAACGGCAAAACGGCGATGATGCTATGACAACTTCATGATACTATTTGACCGCCATTCGTCACAACTTGCATTCCAGGAGATCAAGGGAAACTATTTTTCTATACTGCGGTTGAGATCAAAACGTGCGGCAGCGTTCACGTCGACGCCCGGCGTTTTCCATAGACTTATTTCAGAGAGATAAAACTCCGATTTTGATTCAGAGCAGAATATAGATATCAGGAGTCAAAACTATGATTGGAACTATTCTTGTGATCGTTGCTGTGTTTAACGTGATTTCTACCATCATCGTGCTGGCGGCATGTGCGGTTTCCGGCGCCAATGCACACGTCATGGAAGATGCCCTGCAGGATCAGATTGCGCAAAAAGAAACAGCTTTGCAGGGCGCTTCATCCATGCGCTACAATAGCGCCTCCTTCTACCCTATCGCACTGGTGGGAAAGCATACAACCGCAGCATCAATCTCGTCATAACTGTCTTGGCCGATATACAGCAGTTGCAGATCAAACAAAAGGCGTGGCATCTCAAAGATGCCACGCCTTTTATATACTATCTACTTAACTACTCAGCCGTCCCCTGAGCGCCCAAACTATGTTTGGGGAATCGAAGGGGATGGCGGCCTTCGACAGGCTCAGTCCTCGAGAGAATGAGTCGTTACCTATCGGCATAATCTATTGGGAAGCTGGCTCGATCACCGCCAGGATGCCGTCATTCTCGTTGGGGTTGCTGTCATTATCGACATTCCGAAAAACAAGCACGATTTGACCATTCGCCATGACAACAATGCCGGCCATCTTTTTGTATTGATCCAGTATGCCAATATCAATCTTCCGCACCAATTCAGCTACACCGTCTTTGGCATAAACCACGTTAATATGATCGCGATCGGGATCGCCCACTAAATAATAGGTTACCCCTGTCCCCACCTCGTCGGCAATGGCGTAGACCCCGCCAGGCTGTAAAAAGCCCAGTTGGCCCGCATCAAACTGCTGCACACTATCGTCGCCCGGCGAGCAGGGTCCATCGAAAAATCCATTGGGACCTGCATGGTGTGTATAAATTGTATTGCTGACGGCATCCGCCGTTACCAGGTAGAGGCCATCTGCGCCTTCAAAAAGGTCGACGCCTTCCGGATCAATCGAGCCATAAAAGGTGGTGTGAAAGGCGTTAATCTCGACCAAATTGCCATCTTGATCCAGTTCGGCTGAAATAATGCGCCGACGCACATCGTCTGTAATAATAATAGTCCCGTCGTTGGCAATGGCTACATCGGTCGGTTCGGTGGAAATATTATTCACGATGGTGGATGTGCTCGTTTGTACCTGGCGGCTTTCGAGATCAAAGATCCAAATATTGTTAATGGCGCCCCGCTCATTCACCTCCGAATCGGAAACAATGACGCTATGGGGACCATAGAGATCCAGACCGGATGGATCGGGCGATGGATTTTCCCACAAGCTGGTGGCAACCGAAAAGACCAAAGTCGAGGTAATGACCGGCACATTCTGAAGTTTGCGCGTTACCTCAGGAGCGAGGGGATAAAGCGGCTGGTTAGCCGGCTCTATGTCGGGCGGATCGTTCACAGAGAGCGGCGCCACATTACGGAACGTTCCGGTTCCTGGGATTAAGGGGATGTAAAGGAGGTGCGGGCAATTCGCCAATGACACCTCATTTACGGAGGTTGAAGGGAGCGTCCCCACGCCTCCTTGCGCCACGATGCCCATCGGCGCCAGGAGCAGAGTTGTAATCAGAAACAGATAATATAGATGAAGCCTATAGAAATATTGCATGATCGTTCACTCCTCAATTCTGCCAAAATATTGAAAACGCTAATCGCTCAACATCTTTGGGCGAAAAGGTGCTTCTTTTCTGGCGCGATGGAGTGAACAATGGGAATCCACACACTTTTCTCTGAATATAAAGCCGCATTTTACCACACTTTAAATTGATGTACGAAAACATTATGTCAAGAATCATCACAAGCTTTCGAGCAAAATTTATGTGATTTGCAGAACAGCATGAACCTTTGTTATACTCCTTTTATTATGCAAAACGTTTCAACCGGCAACCGCATTTTTACACAGTTGATGTGCATGGAAACCATGGCCATGTCCATGATGCAGATGTGCAAGTCGCACGCCTGTTTGTCCATGCTGTCTGCCTTTAGCGGCAGAGATGTCGCAGTTGGAACACACGGAGTGCCGGAAGCCTAGCCAACGCTAGCCGCAACCGGCAACATCACTCGGTTCCAAAGGCCGTCCACAGTGTGGGCGGCCTTTTTGTATTGGGGAAAGATCAACAGATTACACAGATTTGAAAGATTATGAATCTGTGTAATCTGTGTAATCTGTTGATCTCTTCTTTTTAATTAGCGGAGGAAAATCTCATGTCAAGTCAGTCGAAATCAAATGATTGCTCGTACCGTTATGTCACCACCTCGATTCCCTATGTGAATGGAGCGCCGCACATTGGCCATGCGCTGGAGTACGTGCAAGCCGATGTGTTGGCGCGTTATGCCCGGCTGCGCGGATATTGTGTGCGCTTGCAGACCGGGGCCGATGAGAATGCGCTCAAGAATGTGCAGGCCGCCCAAAAGGGGGGCATTACTGTAGAGGCGCTGGTGGCGCGCAATGCCGAACGCTTTCGCGATTTGGCCGTTTGCCTGGGCCTGGCGCTGGATAATTTTATCCGCACCAGCGTGGAGCCGGCGCACGTGACCGCTGTTCACAAGTTTTGGCGGGCCAGCGCAGAGCGGGGCGATATCTACAATAAAGCCTATCGTGGCCTATATTGTGTGAACTGCGAACAGTTCTATGAAGAGGAGGAATTGCAAAATGGGCTTTGTCCGATTCACGAAACCCAACCAGATCTAGTCGAAGAGGAGAACTATTTCTTTCGGCTATCGCGCTATCAGGATGCATTGCTTCAACACATCGATTCGGATGCATTGCACATTGTGCCGGAGACGCGCAAAAACGAGATGCTCAGCTTTATCCGCCGTGGGCTGCGCGACTTTAGCATTTCGCGCTCGCAGGCGCGGGCGCACGGCTGGGGCATTCCCGTACCCGACGATCCTGGGCAGGTGATCTACGTCTGGTTCGACGCGCTCATCAACTATATTAGTGGGTTGGATTATGGCGCATCTGGCCAGCGCGCCACGCTTTTCGATACTTTTTGGCCAAGCGGCGCCCCGCTTCACGTCATCGGTAAGGACATCACGCGCTTTCACGCCATCTATTGGCCGGCCATGCTGCTCTCGGCGGGCGTCCCGCTTCCGGCCACCGTACTTGTCCACGGCTTTCTCACGGCCAATGGCGTCAAAATCAGCAAAAGCAAGGGCAACGTAATTGACCCGCTGGCATTGGCGGCCCAATACGGCACCGAAGCATTGCGCTACTATCTGCTGCGCAAAATTCCCGCCACTGCCGATGGTGACTTTTCGGAAGCGGAGTTGCGCCAGTCATATGACAGCGAGCTGGCCAATCAGCTTGGCAACCTGCTCAACCGGACGGTGCGCATGATCGAACGTTATCACAATTGCATCATCCCGGCGCCGCATCAGCGGACCCCGCTGGAAGCTGCGCTCATCCAAACGGGAGTGCAGGCAGTTTCGCAGGTAGAGGCGGAGCTCAACGACTTTGCTCTCCATAAGGCTACTGCCGCCATTTGGACGCTGGTTAGCGCGGCCAACAAATATCTGGTCGATGCTGCGCCGTGGAATCTGGCCAAAGCCAGCGCGGATGGCGACGCCCTGGCGGAGGAGCGGTTAGCCACCAGCCTCTACACCACGGCCGAGGCGCTACGGCTGATTGCCGAACTCCTGCGTCCGTTTTTGCCCACCACGGCAGCCGCCATTGCCCGGCAACTGGGCATTGCCCTGGCGCCGCAAGGCGCATGGTTGACGGCGCTGCAATGGGGCGTCCTGGCGCCGGGCAGTCGAGTGCAGCCCGCGGAGACGCTCTTTCCCAAAGGAGAAAACAATGCTCCCCGCGCGCCGCGGCCAGGGGAAGGGTGAATAATGACATAGAATCTGTGAAATCTGATCAATCTGTTGATCCATTTGCCGTTTTTGCAAGTGCCTTTCAGTTGCACAAAGTCAAGGGTAAGTTTAGCATATTGAGAAGCGTAAAGAGAGTAACTTGCGACAGTTTTGGTTTAACAGGATCTCATGTGGTTGACACCGCCGAATTTATTCGGCGTCTGTTAAAGTAAACCGGCTTAAGCTGGTTTACCGTAGCAGCCACCGGTTTTAACCGGTGGTGGGATTGTCAACCACATGAGATTCCAAAGAGCCATGAAAGTCTAACAATGATGAAAAATTATTACGACTATATATATCTTTCTCCTCATCTGGATGATGCGGCCCTGTCTTGCGGCGGCCAGATCTACCAGCAGACCGCCGTGGGCAAAAGCGTGCTGATCGTCACCGTCATGGCGGGTGACCCCAATGTGGCCGAGTTTTCGGACTATATTCAGAGCCTGCACGAGCGCTGGGAGCTGGCCGCCGATGCCGCCGCCGCCCGCCGCGCCGAGGACCTGGCCGCCTGCCAAATCCTGGGCGCCGATGCCCATCACCTCGACCTTCCCGACTGCATTTATCGCTATGACGGCCAGAGTGAGCGCTTTTTATATCTGTCCGATGCGGATATTTTTGGCGATGTGCATGAAGCTGAAGCGGGGCTTGTGGAAGCGCTGACGACGCAACTGGCGCGGCTGCCTCTGCGCGGAGCGTGCTGGCCCCGCTGACCATCGGTCATCACGTGGATCACCTGTTGGTGCGGGCGGCGGCCGAGCGCGCTTTGGACCGAGCATCAGCTATTACGAGGATTATCCCTACGCCCAGCAGCCGGGCAAGCTGGATGCGCTTTTTGCTGCGGAAAGCGACCAATGGCAATCCGAAACCATCCGCCTGAGCGAAGCCGCCATTCAGACCAAACTAGAGTCGATTTTGGCTTTTCGCTCACAGTTCAGCACCTTCTTTACCGACCGCGCCGATCTGGAGCAGCAGGTGCGGGGGTATGTGGAATTGGTGGGGGGAGAGCGAATATGGGAGAGAGTTTACTAATCAAGCACGCAGGCAATGTAGAGAAAGACCTTGGCAATGGCGGCGGCAAAGCCATCAGCCCCGTGGCGGCGGCGTTCTCCAGCGAGAAGAGCATCTGCGGCAGCACCGAGTGACCACCGGGATCCACCCAGGTGGTGGGGTTGTTGGCGGTGTAGGCGTAGAGGTCGAAGCCCTGCGTACACAAAACAAAGAAAGACCTTCCTCAGATATTAGCTTGAAGAAAGGTCTTTCTTGATAGTATATTTTGCTTGTTGTCTTTACCAGGCAAGAAGCACGTTACGCTCTTGCCGGTCTTCTAAGAAAGATAGCCACAATTCAATTAAATGGAGCAATTGTTCTCCTGAACACTCAACATCTGTATCTTCGAATACAAACTCGTTACTAATTTGGACGTTAGTCCCCTTGACAGTAAGTGTATGAGCATTCCCAGTTCCAGATGAATAATAATAGGAATTATCAAGTCCCTTCTTGATCTCGTTCATCCAGTCATCCGCATTGCTTGGTGTCGAGCCAATTTCATTAATTAAGAAAGTTGCCAAGATTGGATTACCATCAAAAACCCCGACATCAGGATAACCTGAATCATTAATGTAGAAAACTATGCGCATATTTTACTCCATCAAGGAATTGGAAAGGCAGTATTGATATCACCAAAAAAATTGAGATAGCCACCAATCCTTATCCCGCTTGATGATATACCCTCCCAGTAATTCCGTGGCTTACCCAGAATGCTGACTTGGCCATTAATAAATGAACTCAATATCTCATCAACAACTTGTTGTTCATTCCACGCATTTGGGAAGAATGTAGATTCTGCCCGTTTAGCCACCCAGTTACCCGTAGAATGGTCAAAAACGCTCACTTTCGCGCGGAATACGCCATTCGCATCAGCGACTGCGGTAATTGCATCGATTCGTGCTTTACCGACGTACCAAGTACCACCAGCAAAATGGAATCCGACAGCTCTTCCTATTTTGTTAATCTCTCCTTCAAAGATATGGCTCAAATTGACACCATCGACAAAAACGCTACAACTATTGTGCACCACCCACTGGCCATCACCCACGGCGTAGGTATGGGCATCGGCCACGGTCATATTGTACATGAGCCGCGGGCGGCCACGAATTCAATCGCATCCACCACGCCCACATGACCATCCGCTGCGCAGTTCGGCGCCAACAGTTAGGTCAGCCGCCGTTACCCGTGTACCATCGGCGGTGAGGAAAGGGTATTCGGGTGTGGTGTTGATGGTTTTACCGTAGATGGTACAATAATAGCCCAAGGCTTCATTGCCTTGAGCTATTCTATTGTGTCTCACAAAATATTAACGCTTGTTGTTATGTTGCGTCTTCGTCAGGAAGCAAGTATGGACCTTCCTGCTTGCTAAGCTCTAGATTCACATACCTCTCGACACCTGTTCTTCTAAATTCCAAAATGGCATTAACAATCTTCTCTAGATTGGCATATGAAAGTCTAAATAAATATCCTGGTTGATATTCGTGTGTAATTTCAACCATTCCTGGTTCCCGGAATGTGAAATAATAGTAATACATCGAATCCACTTCCTCAGGGAAAAGATTGTTAGATTTAAGATTAGCTTGGATTGCTAGAAAATCCAGTAACCACTCTTCCGTTTCATGTACTAGTAGACCAGAAAGCAGTTGAAAACCTTCGTCGACTGGATGGACTACGTCCAAGATCAATACAGGATCGTTATGTTTATAGGGATGCAAGCGAAGGATGACTATTGATTGTTTCATCATTGCCCCCAAATTGGGTAAGCTGTATTAATGTCGCCCAAATGATTTAACCAACCTTCAATCCAAACGCCACTAGAACTACGTCCTGCAAACTTCGTACTCGAAACAGTTCCATTTACGAAAGCCCCTAATATCTCGTCAACAACTTGTTGTTCGTTCCACGCATTTGGGAAGAATGTAGATTCTGCCCGTTTAGCCACCCAGTTACCCGTAGAATGGTCAAAAACGCTCACTTTCGCGGAATACGCCATTCGCATCAGCGACTGTGGTAATTGCATTGATTCGTGCTTTACCGATGTACCAAGCACCACCAGCATAATGGAATCCGACAGCTTTTCCTACGTTGTTAATCTCTCCTTCAAAGATGTGGCTCAAATTGACACCATCGACAAAAACGCTACAACTATTGTGCACCACCCACTGACCATCCCCCACGGCGTAGGTATGCGCATCCGCCACAGTCATATTGTACATGAGCTGCGGCGCGGTCACGAATTCAACCGCATCCACCACGCCCACATGACCATTCGCGCTGCGCAGTTCAGCGCCAACGGCCAACTCACCAGCGGCCATCCACTGGCCGTCGGTCGTCAAGAAGGGATGTTCGGGTGTGGTCTCAATCAGCTCACCATCAATGGTCAGATTGACGACCACCGGGTCCTCATGCGCCCACACCGCGGTGACGGTGTAGACGCCGGTTTCTTCCACGCTCTCATGCCAGGCCAGCACATGATCGCCCACTTCGATGTCGCCGATGGGGACAAATCCATCGCCCGTGGCCACGGGCGTATCTGCGTCAAAGCTGCACGCGCGGTTGGCCAGATATGCCAAGTCGTCAAGGCCATCGAACGCTCTATTGGCTGCCCTTAATTCCGAAGCAGCAATAAAGGGCAGTAGCGCGGCTGCTAGCGCCAGCCCGCGTTCCCAATCGCTGAGCGTCTCCCCCGTAATTGGGTCGTAGCCCAAAATGGCCGTCACCGCATCGTAGATGTCGCCAACCACGGGTATCATACCCAGAGCCGCACTCAAACCATAGGGCAACGCCACATTGAGGGCATACCAGGTATAATACAAGCCCGACTCCACATAGGGCAAGATGGGCCAAACCATATCGTGTACCTGCAAGAGCTTGTCGATGGTCCACTGATAGCTCTCGGGCATCTCCGAGCTATATTGGCCCAATATGGCGGCATACGAATCCAGATCTTCGCGACACTGGCCATCCAGAATGCAGGCAATGTAGAGAAAGACCTTGGCAATGGCCAGCGCAAAGCCGCCTAATTCGTTCCCCGCATTTTCCAGCGAGAAGAGCATCTGCGGCAGCACCGAGTGACCGCCGGGGTCCACCCAGGTCGTGGGATTGTTGGCGGTGTAGGTGTAGAGGTTGAAGCCTTGCGTACCCGGCGCGTTGGGCTGCACCGTGTCCGCGCTGAGGAAGCGGCCTGTACTTGGGTCCAGGTCGCGCGCCCGCAGATGCCACAGGCCGGTTTCGGCGGCCAGATACTCGCCGGTGTAGCCAAAGCGGCTGTCGGCGCCGCTCTGGTTGCGGATGTCGCCAAAAGCGCCAAAGGCCGCGCTGCCCGTCAATGCGCCGCTGGCATCGGCAATGCCGCGGATGGAGCCCAGACCGTCACCCAGCAGAAACTGGCTGCCGGGTGCAGCTTGCGCCGCCTGCACCAGACCGGCATCCGCTGCGCTGGCCGTACCGCCCGCCATCAAGGGCAGATAGAGGCTGTGCGCAAACGGGGTAACGTCGGCGTCGCCAGCGGGCAGACCGGCCGCGCCCACCATATCGGGAGCAAACTGCGCCATGACGCCCAGCCCATGCAGATAGCCATATTCCCCATCATCCACCAGTTGCGGATTGGCGACCAGTCGGTCCCACAGATAGCTGCTGGCTGCGCCGTCTACGGTGGCGCCCGTGCGCACGTCCAGGGCGTCGTAGGTGTAGCCGGCAGTCACGCCGTCCACATTGGCGCCCACCAGCCGGTTGGCCCAGTCCCAGCTAAAGCTATCGCCGCCGGCGTTGGTCAGGTTGCCATTGGCGTCGTACGTATAGCTGTTGGTTCCATCAGAAAGCAACTGACCGGCGGCATCGTAGGTGTAATTGGTGGTCGCCCCGTTGGCGCTTTGGCTGGTGCGATTGCCATTGGCGTCGTACGTATAGCTGGCGCTATCGCCGTTGGCATAGGTCACGTTGGTCAGCCGGTTCAGCCCATCCAACGTGTAGCTTTCGGAGCCCTCCAGCGTGGTGACGCCAGTGCGGTTGCCATTGGCGTCCAGCGTATAGCCATAGCTCTGCAGCACGCCGCCCGCATTGCTGTGGGTCAAGCTGGTCAGCCGGCCCGCCGCGTCATAGCCGTAGCTGCTGGTCACACCGTTGGGCCGCAGCCACGCTGCTGGGCACGCCGTCCACCGTGTAGCCAATCTGCTGCACGCCGCCGGTCCAGTCGGTAATGCGGTTGAGCCGTCCACCAGAGTCGTAGCCATACTGCACCGTACGATTATCGGGTAGCGTCACGTCGCTGCGCTGGCCGGCTGCGTTGTAGCTGTAGTTTATGGCGCCTTGCGGGGATAGCACAGCCGTCACCTGCGCCCCGCGTCATAGCTAAAGTGCAGCGCACCAGCCGGGTCGGTCACGCTTTGCAGCAGCCCCAGTGCATCGTAACTGTAGGCCGTGACGCCGTCGGGGTGGGTAATGCTGGTAATGCGGTTGAGTGCATCGTAGCCATAGCTCACGCCGAGGCCGCGGGCGTCGGTGCTGGCGGTGGGGCGGCCAAAGGCGTCATAGGTTGTCTGCTGGCTGCGGCCCAGCGGGTCGGTCACGCTGGTGCGATTGCCCAGGTCGTCGTAGGTAAAGGTGGTCTGCTGGCCCAGCGGATTGGTCATGCTGGTCAACTGGCTGGCGGCATCGTAGGCAAAGTTTACGCTGTTGCCCAGGGCGTCACTCAGGCTGGTCAGGCGGCCCGCCGCATCATAGCCCAAAGTGGTGGCATAGCTGCGGCGGTCAATCACCTTGGTGCGGCGGCCCACGCTGTCATATTCATAGCGTTCCACCCGCCCTAATGGGTCGATCAGGCTGGTCTGTTGGCCGCGGGCGTCATAGGCGTAGCTGGTTTGCTGACCCGAGGGCAGCGCTACCTGGATTAGCTGTCCGGCCAGATCGTAGGTCAATTGGGTGCTGGCGCCCAGCGCATCGGTCAGCGCAACCGGCCGGTTCATGTTGTCGTAGCCAATCTGCTGGGAGCGGCCCAGGGGGTCGGTCACGCGGGTGCGGTTGCCCATAATGTCGTAGCCATAGGTGGTCTGCTGACCCAGCGTATTGGTCTTGCTGCTCAACCGTCCGGCCCCATCATAGCTATATTCAACGCGTCCGCCCGCCACATTTTGCACGGCGGTGCGGCGCCCGCCCAGGTCATATTCGTATGTGAGCGCCACGTTTAGCGCATCGGTCACGCTGGTCTGTAGGCCGCGGGCGTCATAGCCAAAGTGCGTCGCTGCGCCCGTGGGCTCTACAAGCTGGGTCAGCCGGCTGGCCGCATCATAGACCAATTGGGTGGCCGCCTAGCGCATTGGTCAGCGCCGTGGGGCGATTCAGCGCATCGTAGGCCACTGTTTCGGTGCGCCCCAGGGCATCGGTCACGCCGGTGCGGCGACCGGCGGCGTCATAGGCAAGCTGGGTCACGGCGCCTAGCGGGTTGGTGACTGCCACCGGCTGGCCGGCCGCGTCATATTGGAGCGTGGTCGTTTCATTGGCCGCGTTGGTGACAGTCACCTGACGCCCGACTGCGTCATAGCCAATGTGGCTCACCCCGCCCGCCGGATCTTGCACCGCCACGACCCGGTTGAGGGCGTCATACGTATAGCTGGTTGCGCGGCCGAGTGGATCCATCACCTGGGTCTGCTGCCGTTGGCATCGTAGGCAAAGGTGTACGTTCCGCCATTGAGCAGGTGCAGCGCGGTCAGCTTGCCCGCTTCGTTATAGCTGTAGTTTACGCTGTGGCCCAGGGCGTTGGTTTCAGAGAGCACGCGTCCGGCGGCGTCATAGCTGTATTGGGTGCTGTTGCCGCCGGACCGCGTAATCTGCACCAGCCGGTTATTGGCGTCATAGGCATAAGTGGTGGTTAGCCCCAGCGCATCCGTTTGCGCCGTCATGTTGCGGTTGGCGTCATAGCCATAGGCGGTCACGGCGCCGGCCGGATCAATCTTGCGCTCCACCAGCCCCCGTTCGTCGTAATCCTAAGCGTCCGTTGGCGCAGTTCATCCTCCGCCATCAGCAGGTGCCCTGCCGGGTCATAGAGAAAGCTCTTTGTATTGCCCAGCGCATCGCGGATGCCAATCAGCCGCCCGGCCAGATCGTAAATATAGCGCGTAGTGTGGCCCAACGGGTCGGTTTCAGAGGTAACGCGTCCGTTGGAATCATAAGTCCACCGCCACGTGCGGCCCAACGGATCTGTACGCGTCAGCCGGTTGCCTGCATTATCATAGCTGTAGGTTTCGGTCTCGTTGAGCGCATTGGTGGGTGAAGTCAGGTTGCCGCGGCTGTCGTAGCTATTGGTTGTGATATTCCCCAGCGCGTCGATCACCTGGGTTACATTGCCGTTGGCGTCGTAGCTCAAGTAGGTGATGTTGCCGTTGGCGTCCGTAATCGTTGTGGGCAGATGTTCGGCGTTATAGGCGATCTGCGTTGGGTTGCCCAGCGGATCCTGGCTGGACAACAGGTCGCCATTGGCGTCGTAGGCAAATCCCACTGCCCAAAGGCGGCGTCAATGACCTTGGTCAGGTTGCCAACGCCATCATAAATGTAGGAGATCATGTTGCCTGCGGCGTCCACGCGATCCGTGGTGCGGTGGAAGCGGTCGAAGTAATAGGTTGCGGTATTGCCTTCGGGGTCGGTCACCGCAGTGACGCCAGCGGCCGGCGTGCTGTAGTTGAGCGTGATGGTGTGGCTCAGCGCATCGGTCTGCTGGATCACGCAGTGGAATTGGTCAAACGCATTTGCCACTACCAGATTGCCATTTGGCGTCAATTACCCAGGCCAGCCGATGTTTGTCATAAGCATACTGTTCCGTACCGGCGGCCGAGTGGCTGGCGCTGATCAAGTCGCTATTAGCGCTGTAGCTATAGCTGGTTGTGGCGCCCGCCGGGTCGGTAACGCTGCTCAAGTGGCCAGATTCATCATAGGCCAACGTGAGTACGCCGCCACCGGGCGCGGTGACGGTTGTCAACTGGCTATTGCCATTGTAGCCAAAGTTAAGTGAGTTGCCCTCTTCGTCCAGAATAGCGGTCATCTTGCCGGCCGCATCAAAGCGATATTGGCGATTCCTTTGGTCGTCAGCGTATACGTCCCATCGCTCTCTTTGACCAATTTGTCATGGATGCGTACGTCCGATGACGTAAACTTTTTGGAGAAAGAATTCCACTCAAAGAATGCTTCACGTCCCGAACCAAATACGACGCCGGCATGACCCTCATCCGTAAAGACCAGACGCGTCTCGTAGGTATGAGACCAGCCGTGTCCTAGTGGGCCTACTGTAGCGGCGTGGCCATTGTAGTAGCGCGCAAAGTTAAGCGGCAGTAGGCCATCGGTCACCACATCTTGCGCTTGATAGCCAAAGGCGCCGGTGGACGTATCGATCTGCAAGCCGACTTTGTGCGCGAAGGGTTCGTTGAGCTGCTGGCGCGCTGTATTGCCAGCCACGCTATAAATCTTGCCACCGGAGGTCGCATATACACTCAAGGAGCCGCGTTCGCCCATAAAGTCGGCCAGCCAGAAATGGCCTACCGTGTAACCGGTTGGTGTATCAGCAGCTTTCGAGAACACTACCCATGACTGCCCGGCTTCATTAGTCCAGGAAACCTGGGCCAAACTGCTAGTTTTGTATCCTATATCGTAAGCAAATGAAAAATAGCGTCTGTTGAGGCCATTGGTGTCAATAATGTGGTTTGAAATCTTTTGGGAACGCAGAGCGACCGCTCCGATAGATTGCTCACTTATCACATAGACGCCATATTGATCTTCCCCTACGGCCACCGCATATTCCTTGGTGGTCTGCCAGCCCGGTATTAATGTTTCACCCATCGCTACATCATCCAAATGGATGCGTCCATATGGGCGCAGCTTGATTTTGACGCTTTCTCCGGCATGCGCGCCTATGCCCAGTTTGAGCGTCTGCCATGCACCCTGCTGGCTACGATGGGATGTTCCCAGGTATTTCTCCTGGCTGAAATCAGATCCATATAACAGTTTTACCTCAAAACTGTTGCTGGCCGTAGTGCCTCGATGCCGAATCAAGATCTGTTGAATGTCTGCCGGCAGTGTAAAAGCGGGAGAAACCAATGTGCCGTTGGTGGAAATATAAGGGTTGCCATCTGCATCATTCTCTATATAGGTATCACGCTTGACGGTCCAATCTGGCGCGACCACACGCTGCAAGCCAATATCAGCGACGCCGATTGCTCCATACAACGCCTTGATGCGCAGCTTAACCTGCTGGTTCGGCCAAGCCGACACATCAAACCAGAAGGTTTGCCACTGATCTACGTTCGTGCCTAGGACCAGTTTGGTTGTAGTTGTGAAATCTGCTCCAGATAGGAGGTCAACCTGATACTGATCGCTTCCACTGGATAGACCGCCCAGGCGCACGGATACTTGCTGCGTCGTTGAATCCACGAGCAGTGGCGCCGTTGTAATCGTTGAGCCGCCATTGCGCAACTTTGCGTATGGATTACCGCTTTCATCTTCTGCGCGTTCAACAGTTCCTGTCGTTGTATAATCTGCCAGGGCTGCCATTGTGCGGAGGTTATCAATGCCCAACGTGCCGCCCGTGCGCTTGAACTTGAGTTTGATAGCTTGGCCGCGGAATGGCGTCGGGTCTAGCACTTTGGTCTGCCAACCGCAATTGTTGCACCAGAAGGTTGTGATTCTGGTTTCTGTAGTATAGTCAGATCCAGTGAGACTATAAACTTCCAGATAGCTGTAAGAAGAGGAAAGGTGTCCCAGATCGAACAGAATCTGCTGGGCATTGGGATCCACCACAAAAGCGTCGCTCACCAGTATGGCGCTGCTTTTCAGTTCCGCCCAATAGCCATATTCTGCGTCGGTCAACAAAGTGACTGAACCAGAGACATCCCAGTTTGCAAAGTTGCCGGTTTCAAAATCATGATTGGTGGGTGGCGTTCCTACAGAAATAGATTCCGCCGAAAAATCATAATTGACCGGCGGTTCGCCCACCTCATACCCGGTCGCAGAAAAATCAAAATTTGTGGGTGGTTCCCCCCCTATGTGGTGTTCAGCTATAAATAGGTGGTTGAGTGGATAGGCAGAAGGGGCATTTGAGGAGGAAGGATTAGCCTGGACCGCAGCACGTGCTTGCGATATAGCCTAGTCTGAATCAGCAGCTAACGATGATGATAATGTACTGCTTGTCACGTTGTCAGTACGTATTGCAGCTGTCGAGCGCATTAGCTCTGCACGCGCTTGCTTGCAATAACGTGCGGTGCTTTGGTCAGATTGTCCGCCGCACCACGGTTGCCACTGGCTGGAGGGTAATTGCCAGAATAAGGAGATATACAAGCCACACGCGCCATTGTGCATAAGCATGAATCGCACAATGCATCTTAATTTAGAGAGGGGGGGCAATAGTTGCCATAAAATACTCCTGTTGTTGATGGTGGGTAAATAGAGTTTCTTGTTGACGTCAAATAAGTAGACAATAATAATATTATATGTAAAATGTATTGCAAAATTATAAACTAAAGATGGGGCTATATGAACGATTCTTTCAGAACTCTATGAAATAACGTGTTTTCCAGCCTACTCCGAAATAGATTTGGTTGGATGAACCCAATCCCACTACAATTGGAATCAAACACGCCAGACAGTGAACCCATGCGTATTCCACTATTTTTGTCCTCTATCGAAAGGTCGCAGCGTATCATAATGAGATAAGATCAAAATGACCGGCAACTCGAAGTTGCCGGTCATTTAACACCTGAAAGGTCTGAAGGATCAGGGTTCGTCCTAATTGGGGAATGGACCCATTCGCGCAGACAACTACCTGCGCAACCGCGCCCCCACCACATTCTCCACCGTGCGGATAATGCGCTGGCGCAGCTTGGTCACCTCTTTCTCGTTCAGGCTGCGCTCGGTGCTTTGATAGGTGAGCCGGTAGGCCATGGATTTGCTGCCCACCGGAATCGGGTCGCCGCGATATATGTCGAACAGCTCCACATCCACTAGCAGATCGCTGCCGGATTCGCGGATGGCTTTTTCCAGGCGGCGGGCGGTCACCTCTTCGGTCACTTCGAAGGCCAGGTCTTCCACCACCGGTGGGTAGGTGCTGATGGGCGCCATGGCTCGACGCTCCAATCGGGCTGCACCAGCGGCGCAATGCGCAGGTCGGCAATGCAGGTGCGCACGGCGGGGATGCCAAAGTTGGCGCACCGTCGGGTGAATCTCGCCCATCATGCCCAACGCTTCTCCTTTGAGCGTAATTTCGGCACAGCGCGGGCCAAAGGTATTGGTGTCCGGGCGGGCGGTGAACTCAATTTCATCGGCTTTAAAGCCCAACGCATGCAGCAGCGTCTCCACCACGCCTTTGAGATCGAAAAAGTCCATTTCGGCGTCGGGGGCGTTGTTGGCGTCGGCGCTGTTGTAAAAGCTGGCGATCTGGCGCGAGCCCACCAGGGCAATGCTCACCCGGCGCTCTTCAAAGGGCAGCACGCCGTCGCCCCGTTCGGGCAGATAGATGCGCCCCACCTCGAAGGTGGCCAGCCGGTCCACAAAGCGCAGATTGCGCCCCAAATTCTCCAGCGCGCTGAGCACCAGCGAACGGCGCAGCGTGCTCCGTTCCGGCGCCAGCGGATTGGCCAGCTCGACGTACGGCGCAGCTTGGCCCATAGACGCATCGCGCAGCTTGACGTGATTTTCGCGCGAGGTCAGCGGATAGTTGACCGTCTCCTGTAAACCCATGCCGACCAGAATGTTGCGGATCGACTTTTCCGTTTCCAGCACGCGGTTGCGGCGCTGGGTGGGCAGCACGTCTGCGATCAGCGTGGTGTCGATGCGGTCGTAGCCGATCATGCGCGCCACTTCTTCGGTCAAGTCGGCGGGGTAGCGGATATCGAGGCGGTGCCAGGGCGGCGTGCAGGCCAGCAGCGGCTCGCCCGGCGCAACGTGCAGCGCAAAGGTGGCGTCGGCGCTGGCATCGTCGGCCACGGCATCTACCTGTTCGACCGTAAAATCAAGCTGGCGCAGCGCATTGGCGGATTGTTCCAATGTGATCTCTAGCCCCAGCAGCCGCTGCATGTCGCTGGCCGTGGTGTAGACCACCGGCAACACTTGCGGCACCGGATAGGCGTCCACCATGCCGGGGACCACGCGCCGCCCGCATATTTGCGCATCAATTCGGCGGCGGCCTGGGCGGCCAACGAGTTGAGCGTGGCCGGGATGCCGCGGGCAAAGCGATAGCTGGCCTCGCTGCTCATGCGCAGCTTTTGGGCCGTGCGCCGATTGCTGATGCCCTCAAAGGTGGCTGACTCAAGCAGAATGTTGCGGGTCGCTTCGCTCACTTCGCTTTCCAGCCTGCCCATGACGCCCGCAATGGCAATATCGCCAGCGGTGTCGGCAATCATGAGCATGGTATCGTCCATCTGCCGCTCCACTTCATCCAGCGTGGTGAATTTGCTGTTGGCGCGCCCGCCGCACGATGATGGTGGGCGTGGCGTCGCCCACGCTGGGCTCGCTCCATCAGAATGTCATAGTCAAAAGGGCAGTGCAGCGGCTGCCCATATTCGAGCATGATATAGTTGGTAATGTCGACGACATTATTAATGGGACGCATGCCGGCGCGGCTCAACCGATCCTGCATCCACTTGGGCGAGGGGCCGATCTGCACGTCGCGGATCATGATGCCGGTGTAGCGGTGGCAGAGGTCGGGGTCGTCAATGCGCACGGCGATATAGTCGGCGGCCGTCTCGTCGCCGCTGGTCTGCACAGCAGCAGTGGGCAAGTGCAGGGCGCCGCCGGTCAGCGCCGCCACTTCGCGCGCCACACCCATGACGTTGAGGCAGCGCGCCATGTCGGGCGTCAGGTCCAGCGACAGCACGTCTTCGCCCAGATAGTTGCGCAGCGGCACGCCGGTGGGCGCGTCCTCCGGCAGCAGCAGAATGCCTTCGTGTTCGTCGCTCAGCCCCAGTTCACGTTCGGAGCAGACCATGCCGGACGAGCGCACGCCGCGAATTTTGGAGGCCTTCAGCTTTTTGAAGGGCCGCGGGCGCTCATCGGTGTACGCATCCAGCAGCACCGAACCTTCACGCGCAAAGGGCGCCTTGAGCACGGGCAGCGTGCCGGCGGCGCGGCTCTGCCCCTTAAATTGGAACAGATTGGGCGCGCCGGTCACTACCCGTTCAGTTGCGGGCGCGCCATAATCCACGTCGATCAGCACCAGCCGGTCGGCGTCGGGGTGGGGCAGCACCGCCGCCACCTCGCCCACCACAATGGTTTCCGGGTCCCACCAGTCGCCCACCTTTTGGATGGCGTCGACCTCCATGCCGGCCAGCGTCAGCCGCTCGGCAAGCTGCTCGGTGGAAATGGGGATGTCAACAAATTCTTTCAGCCAGGACAGCGGAATCAGCATAAAAACTCCAGACTATTTTTTCATCATTTCATGCAACACGTCGTGGGCCAAGGCGCGCCAGTGACCCCAAGCGCGGCGTTCGCCCAAAATGTTGCGCAGATCGGCGGCGGCTTGCGGGATCTGGCAGGGCAGAACGGCGCGAAACTCGGCCACTTCGGCGTTGCTGTGATTTTCCAATTTGCTGCCCAAATTCTGCACCAAAAAGAGGTAACTGGCAAAATGGACAACCGAAGGGCCGCGATGAAAGCGATAGTGCAGCAGCGCCACAAAGCGCTCCACCGTAATTGTGGACAGCCCCGTCTCTTCATCAATTTCGCGGTGCAGCGCGTCCAGCACACTCTCGTCCCAATCGATGCCGCCCGACGGTAGGCGGAAAATGGGGTGCGGATAGTTGTGCTTGGTGTGCAGCCAGATGCCCTTGCCCGGTCCCTGAATGGCGAAGATCACCTCGGCCCGCCGATCTGAATCGGTGCGCCAGCGCTGCTCTAAGGTTGTACCGGCGGCCTGTACATCATACGTCCGGCGCAGCGGCTCGCCAAATTGACTGGCCAGACGTTGAACTTCTTCCTCGTCGATCGTCGGCTTACGCGAGGTACGTACAGCCGGGTTGACTACACACATGGCGTTTTTCTCCTGGGGCGTGATAGAAAAATTTGATTTCTTGTAGAGTGACGTTTTGTGATCGTATAAAAATGTCACTCCGTTTGTGAATTGACGGGATAATATTGGTATAAGAGGCTGGATTGCTTTATCGTAAATTACATCTATTGTGTGACAAGCCCAGTTAGGTAGCGGCGTCATCGTATTGCTTGCGCACTTGGCGCTCTGCAAGGGGAGCCATGCACTTGGGGAGCGAGATGCGCCTGTGGGCAAGAGTGACCTACGGGAGGTGTTCTTTTTTGACTTCGTGGAGCCATCTATGGCTGGCGCGCACAGAAATCTATAGCACCATCAAACGTTTTTGGCGGGCTTGCGGAAGACATGGACCCATAGACCCGCCAGCAGCAGAAGGAACATCGTTAGCGCCGACACGATTTTGCCCACGGTGCGCGGAGGGGTGTCTTCAAAGCGCAGCAGCACGTAGCCCTCGCCTTTGGGCACGGGGACTGTCATGCGCCCCAGCGTACCCGTTTCTTCCGGGATGATTGGCAGCTTTTGGATGAGAGCGCCATGTTCACCATCCAGCAGATAGGCCGTCCAGCCCGGATAGTAAAACTGGTTGAAAATAATGCGCCGATCCGCCTGACCGGCGAAGTACCAGACCTCTTCCATCACCGAATTGTGCGCCACCGAATCGACCACAAAGCCGGTGCCGGGCGTATAATCCATCAAGTCTTCGTCATAATCGACCATAGAGCGGATGGGTTCGACAGGGCTGTCAGGATTGGCCCGCTCCGCATCAATATAGTGCTGGGCAATCGGCCCCCACATGGGCACCTCATCGACCCAGCGCGTACTGCCGGTCATCTCGTCCGACGAGCGTTGAAAGCGCATGAGCGATGGCAGCCCAATGGGGCCTTCCACCGGTTCGCTCACCTCTATGCGCAGGAGCGGATAGCTGCCCAGCACAATGATCGCTGCCAGCGCCAGCAGTGGGGGCGTCAACCGGTCGCGCGCCTGGTTGAGCATGAGGAGCGGGTGCGCGATCATACCGGCCAAAATGCTGAGGCAGAGCGTGGCAATGGTGAACCAACGCCACGGGAACTGCGCCGAGCGCAAAATGGTGCTGATCAGCGGAACATCCCACAGCGGGGCGGCCATTTGCAGCGCCAGCCCGGCGGTGATGACGCCGGCCAGCCCAAAGCAGGCCAGCTCCCAGCGCACCTTGGGCCGCCGCGGCCACAGCAGCATGATCGCTACCGCGGCCAAAATCAGCGGAACCACGCCCAGTTGAAAGCCAATGGTATCGTCCGGCCCTCGTGTGCTGATGCCAAAGCCCCACTGCGGGCTAAAGAGCTGGAAAAAATAGACAAAGTTGCCGCGGAAATCGTACCGTCCATCGTACCATTGGTCCACGCGCACGTCGCCATATTCGAGCACCATGGGCAGCCAGAAGATGCAGCTCAACCCCACGGCGGCGGCCATGCCCAGCGCCGGCGCCAATGCGCGCCGCACCCATACGCCAAAGCGCACCCATACCGGCAGCATGAGATCCTGCGTTCCGTCCGGTGCGCCATATTGAACCAGCAGCACCAAAAAATAGACGCCCAGCAGCGGCAAAAAAAGCAGCGTCACCAACTGGCTGGTCAACAGCAGCCCGGCCACGCTGACCGCCAGCCCGGCAATGGCGCCAAAGGACGGTTGCAACACGCATTGGCGCACGGCCCACAGCGCCAGCGGCAGCCACACAAAGGCCATGCTTTCGGCCAGGTTGGCGCGCACGTACAGGTTGAGCAGGTGGTACGGCGCATATACATAAACCAGCGCGGCGCAGAGCGCGGCCTGCCGTCCGGCCCAGGTGCGCACGTAGGCATACATGGCGGCCGCGCTGCCCAAAATGCTCAGCCCGAAGACCGTTTTGATGGCGCCCGTGTAGCTAAACTTGCCGTAATAGAGCAGAAACTCCGCCACAAAATGGCTGAATGGGCCATAAATGTTAAAGAACGGATAGCCGTAGCCAAAGGTAAAATCGGGGCTCCAGCGCGGCCACCAGATGCCGTCTTGCCAGACGCGATTAAACTCGTAGAGAAAGTAGATATGGTGGCGGGCGTCGTTGGCGCCCCAGAAGTAGCCCGGCTGTAAAAAGGGCGCTACGGCAAAGATGGAAAAAGCCAGCGCCAGCCAGAAAAAGCCGTCGCGCCACAAGTGTGGACGGTTTGCATCTGCAGAGGCAGCCTGAATGTCTGATGGCTCCGTAGAATCAGAAATTGTCCGCGGATTCACGCTGATGAACGCAGATTTCAAAGTCAAAATAGCCAAAAAATCTGCGCAAATCCGCCAAATCCGCGTACGAAATTTATTTGGCCGATAGCCTCCGCCAGTCTGATTTTGGGTACCCAGCGCGGTGTTATTGGCCATAGAGCACCAGCTTATCATCGGTGATGCCGGCGGCGTCAGTTACTTGCAGGCGCTGGCCGTTGCGCCAGTCGTAATAGCCAAAAATATAGTGCAGATCGCTGCGGGCTGCGGGCGCCACGCCGGAAAGATCGAGTTGATAGGTGTCGGTAAAGATCGCGCCCGGTTGCCAGCTTGTGGCCGGTTGCAGCCCTTGCAGCGGTTGCGTATCAAGCTGAGCCACCACGGTCGGCTGGGCCTCGTCCCCGGCCAGCGCCTGAAAAAAGACGTTGTAATCGAAATCCAGCGGCTGCAATGTCTGCCAAGTCAGATCCAGTTGGGCCGTGGTGGTGACGCCGCTGGAAACTGTGGCCGCCAGCACCACAAACTGATCGCGCTGGTCGGGCTGCTGCTGGCTGGCGTCTTGATAGGGCAGGCCGATGGCGGCCACCGGTTTGGCGGGCGCGTCCAATTGGGTAAAGTTGGTGGTCAGGTATGGATAGCTGCTCAAGACCGCCAGCGCCAGCAACACGGTCCAATAGGGCGTGCTGTGCAGCGTGCGGTGGAGCCGCGGCAGGCTGGCCGCCACGGCTGCTAACCACGGCGTCGCCAGCAGCAGCATCTGCCATGGATAGCGCAGCAGCCGGTCGGCGCCGGTCACGCGCCAGAGCGGCTGGCTGATGTTCAGGCTGAGCAAAATCAAAACTATCCCTGTAATTACGCAAAAAAGCCACAGTCTGGATGCAAAGGCGGCCAACGGCTCATCCTGCGTTGCATAGCGCAGCCAAAGCGCCACGATGCTAAATGCCACGGCCGCAAAGCCAAGCTGAAACGGATAGCCATCCTGCCAGCCCGCAATGCTGGGCGCCACTTGCCAACTGTGGCCGAAAAGCTGGAAAAAGTAGACAAAGTGATCGTAAAACGCGACGGGCGGCGGCCCTTGAATCCCCCACAGCGGAATTAAGCTCACCAGGCCGGCCACGCCCCCCGTCAACACGATGAACGTGCTCAGCCGGTCGCGTTCGATCAGCAGCACGTAGAGCAGCAGCAGCAATGTGACCAAGACGGCCAGCCCGGCCTGCACGCGCCAGATCCAGAGCAGGCTAAAGACCGCGGCGCCGGCGGCCGCCGGCGTTCGGCGCCCTCTAAAAACGCGCAGACCGGCCAAAACCAGCGGCAGCAGCCCCATAATCAGCGCATCGCTCAAGCTGCCGCGTATATATATAGTGGCCAGAAAAGGCGGCGCCAACATGTACAAAACGCCCGCCAGTCCGGCGGCCCGGTCACCCAGGGCCGGTTGCAGCCAAATATAAACGCCGAGCCCGCCCGCGATTAGCGTAAAGGCAAAGACAGTGCGCACGGCTGCTTCCAGCCCCATGCCCAGCAGCAGCAGCGGCTGCACCAGCATAAAGGTGGCGCTGCCCATGCCGCGCCATACATCCGGCGTGGTGGCCACGTCGGCCACGGCTTGAATCGTGGCAGCGTTGAAAAGGGGAACGTATCCTTCCAGCGCCCGCCAATATCCCGGATAGGTTGTGGGCGCCCAGGCGATGATGCTCAGGCCCAAAACGATCCAAAAACCGATGCGCGCCGTTTTGCCGTAAGAAGAATTCATGGGCAAAATTATAACATGCGGTTAGAATGAGGCTGAAACCTACATCTATATCATTTTGTGACAAAGAATAATAATGAACAGAGTAAATTTTGTATACACGGATAGGAAGAACACGGATGGGTACTAATACTAATTTTTATCCGTGTTCCTCCTATCCGTGTATACATTTATTATATTTGTGTAGAAATCTATGAACATGAACCCAATGGAGAACGATTTCAAGCTCACCTCTGGCGCTGCGCCCGCTGTCGTAGCGGACGCACTGGCGCCGCTGGTCGATTTTCAAGCGGCGCCGCTGCCATTGGAACAGCTTCAAGAAATGCTGGATGAGCGGCTGACGCCCCATCTGATGCGCTACGACTTGCCGACATTTCATTCTATGTTCAACGCGTTCCCATCGGCGGCGGCGCAGGTGGGCGCGCAACTGGCGCTGGCCTGGAACCAGGGGGTGACCAATTGGCAGGTTTCGCCCGGCGGCGCTATGCTGGAAGAGCTGTGCTGTGCGGCGCTCTGTCGGCTGTTTGGCTTGGGGCCGGCCGCCGACGCCACCTTTATGTATTCCGGCACCTATGCCAATCAGCAGGCGCTTTATTTGGCGCTGCACCGGTATGCAGAGCGCTGCGGCTTTGATCTGGCGCAAGGAGGGTTGGCCGGTTTTGCCCGGCAAGGCAAGTTGGAACGGTTAGCTGTTCTGGTTTCGCAGGATGCGCACTTTTCCATGCGCCACGCCGTGCGTATGTTGGGTCTGGGGGAAGAAAGCTTGATCGGGCTGCCATTGGATGCCGAGCGGCGTATTGATGTGGCGGCCGCCCGCACCCTTTTGGCGCAGATGCAGGATACGCTTGAGCTGGTCTGCCTTGTGGCCACGGCGGGGACGACTTCCACGGGCGCGGTGGACCCCATTGCGCCGCTGGCCGAATTGTGCGCCGAGCACGGGGGCTGGCTGCATGTGGACGGCGCGTATGGCTACGCCTATAAACTGGTTCCTGAATGGAGCCATCTCTTTGCTGGCGATGAGCTTGGCCGATTCGATCACTTGGGATCCGCACAAGCAGTTGGGGGCGCTGATCCCTAGTTCGCTGCTCTTTGTGCGCAACGGGCGCGATTTTGAGCGCATGGCCATTCACAGCGGCTATTTTAATCGGCGCGCGGAAAATCTCGCAGACATGACGGAAATCCCGCCGCCTAACCCCGGTCTCAAATCGCCGCCCACCACGCGGCCGCTGGCGGCGCTGCCGCTGGTCACCATCTTGCGCGGGCTGGGGTTGGATGGCGTGGCAGCCGAATTGCGGGCACATCTGCACGCCATGCGCACTCTGGCGCAGCGGCTGCGCGACGAGCCGCACGTTGAGCTGTGTCATACGCCGCAAACGGGCATTCTCTGCTTTCGCATAACACCGCCCAATCTGTCACCGTCTGCATTGGACGCGGTGCAGCGCCGCATTTATGAACATATTATGGCGGCGGGGCAGCGCACCATTTCGCTGACCCAATTCGGCGAACGCACCGTGCTGCGGCTGGTGGTGGTATCATCCGCGGTGACGGTGGACGAACTGATACAGACGGTGATGATTGCACGTGATTTGGGGTTGCAGGGGGAGTAGGGAGTAGGAAGTAGGGAGTAGGGAGGGAATGATGGTCGCGGCCCACTCCCTACTTCCTAAACGATTTTCACCATGAAGAGAACACTTACAATTTTCGTTCTGGCTGTTGGGCTTGGGGTTGCGGCGGTTCTGTTTTATGGGAGGAGCCGGGAAATCGAGATGCATATGGCACATTCTGCGCCGGTGTTGGTGGAGACAACGGAAGATGAAAGCGTTTTGGGTTTTCCCGACAGCCGCAAGCTGGCGGTTGATGCGCAGGGCAATTTATACGTGGCGTATCGCAAGCGCTTCAAGCTGCTCAAAACCACGCGTTTTCATATATTTGTATCTAAATCGAGCGATGGCGGCGCTACGTGGCAGGTGACAAATGGGGGGCGCCCCGTGGAGGAGGTGGGCGACTTTGTGCAGCGCGTGCCTTCGATTGCGGTGGACGCCAATGACGTAATTCACGTGGTTTGGTATGGTACAGACGCGCAATTTAGCGGAACCAACGAGCGGCAGATCAAATATGTGCAGTCCGCGGACGGCGGGGCAAGCTGGTCGGCGTGGCGCAATATTGCGCCGGTGTCGGGGTATGAAGATGATTCGCTTTGGCAGGAACACCCGGTCATCCATGTTGATGCACAGGACAATTTGTTTGTGGCGTGGCAAGGGCGCGATGCGGATCACGATCAAAAATCACAAATCAAATGGAGCCGCTCTACGGATGGCGGCGCAAGTTGGTCTGCTTGGCGCAATATTGGCCCGGATATGGGGCGTAGCTTTAGCCGCCCGGTGCTGTTTTCGGCGCCACAAGGGCAACTCTATGCCCTGGCCTATGCCGATGGGCAAGCGGGCATGCGCATATTGTGGACGCAATCCGACGATGCCGGCGTAACCTGGCAGGCGTGGGCAATGGTGGCGCCCGGACAGCGCGATCAGCGCCATTTCTCGGCTGCCGTGGATCGAGAGGGGCGGATTCACCTGGCTTGGCGCCAAATAGCCGAGGCAGACGCGGCGCCGGGCTTTACGTTGATCTATTATGCGCTGTTCGAAGGCGGCGTTTGGGGCGATGCTGCGCTAGTCGCGCCGTTGAGCACGCCGGATGCCCAACGCTATCAATTTTTTCCCACGCTGACGCTGGATGCGCAAGATCGTCCCTGGTTGGCCTGGCTGGAAACGGCCGACCCCGCTGGCTATCCTCAAGAAAAGCCCCTTACGGGTACAATACGCTACGTGACGAGCGCCCAAGCAGGCTGGCGCACGCCCCAAATATTGGCGCAGGGCGCGGCGCTATACCCCTCATTTATCTATCTGGATCAACGACTGCCGTCACTTTCATTCCCCCTCCTTGTATGGGAAGACCGCCGCAGTGACGCAGAAGTGCAAATCCTCTTTGCCGGCCTCTTTTTGCGACCATAAACTACCCCTTGCTGAAGCCGTGTAATAAAGCCGAATATTGACCGTTTCTTTTTTCTTTTAGTGCAGTCTACATAACCGGTACAACAAATGACGTACGTCATTTGTTGCGCGAACCTGCGCCAAATCAATAAATGGTACGTATGTAAACCATTTTGATTGCGTATGATTGAATACCCAATCAGATGATCGAATTCCTTAACGTACGGTAAACATATTTGACAAAATTTGATTTTGTGTACTTTTTTTGCTATTTGTAGGATAAACGTAGTGTAAACGTATGTTTGTAGTGTGTTTTTGCCGTTTTCGATTACTATTATATGTGCTTGATACGTAGCCGTAACCAAAAGTCGTAGAAAATTCATATTGTAATGGTCTGGAACAAGGAGGAAAATATCAAATAAAACATAGTATATTTGGCAAGAAAAATGCACCTATATTTAAATTATGTCTATGTATTGAAAGAAAGAGAGTCGTTTAATATTGTAGTATTTCTGTCATGTTGGACGTTGCTGCGTTTGCCGCCGCGTCAAGGGTATGTTGATAAATAGATTGCACCCCTATTCAGTTCAACCGATCCCATTTCGATTCCCATTCCTCATAGCTGATTGCTATCAACATGGCTGCAAGGCGTTATGAAAGAGATTCAGACCAATTGGTTCCAGATTACCCCATTTAATCTGTACCCCAGAGCCTAAATTTTGGAGCTAATGCACCGATACTACCATTGAATCTGGCCTGAATAGTTGCTTTCATGGCGTCCAAAAACCCAAGAGAAGATTTGCGCTACACCAATTGAATCCCTAAGTGGGTTAACTTGCTCTGCGCGCGGGCAGGTAGTGGTTGCACCGCGGGCTGAGTTGCTATTTTCTATGTCCATAAGATTCGCTCATCAGCCGAATCTGGTGAAAACACATGTATTTCCCAGCGGTAAAATTATTGGTTTTCACACTTTTCACCGATGAGCCATAAGATTATTTCCGTGTGGAGGGTAATCCCGTGCCAGATCAGCTATCCTCAGAGTTTCGACAGCTTTTAGAGACTGTTTTGCAACTGGTTTCCCAATTAGGTAGCGTGGGAAACCTGATTATTCTACTTATTCCCGTTGGCATAATTGGCGCCTGGCGTTGGGGTGTTTGGCTCATGCGCAAATTAATTGGCTCGCGTTATCGGCCACAGGCTCCCATTAATTCCGGCCTCACCACTAGCGTGGTTGTACCCGTTTATAACGAAGAACCCGAATTGTTCCGGCGGGCGTTGGAATCGTGGGCGCGCAATGGCCCCGATGAGATTATCGCCGTGATCGATTATACCGACGAAGATTGCATTCGCGAGTTTAATGAGTTCGCCAAAGTTTTCCCCAATGCCAAACTGATTGTGACCCGCAAACCTGGCAAGCGTCCAGCCTTGGCCGACGGCATGATGGCCGCCACTTGCGATATTGTGGCGCTGGTCGATAGCGATACGGTGTGGGAAGAGGATGTGCTGACCAAAGTGGTCACCCCCTTTTTGGACCCCGAAGTGGGCGGCGTGGGACCCCGCCAGAATGTACTCAACCCCACATCGCTGGCGCAACGGCTCTTTGATGTCTATCTGGACCTGCGCTATTTGGATGAGATTCGCTTTCTGGCTTCGGCGGGCGATGCGCTCACCTGCATTTCCGGTCGAACTGCCGTCTATCGCCGTGACGCTGTATTGCCGCTGCTGGACAAGCTGGTCAACGAACGCTTTATGGGCCAGCAGATGATCAGCGGCGACGACAAGAGCCTGACCCATTTAGTGCAGGGCGCCGGCTGGAAGGTGCGCTATCAGGGCAACGCCCGCGTCTACACGCCCGGTTCTAGCCAGATGAGCACCTTTTTGCGCCAGCGGTTGCGCTGGTCGCGCAATAGCTGGCGGGCCGATTTGAAGGCCATCTTCAGCGGCTGGCTGTGGCGGCGTCCGGCGCTGGCCTTCCAATTGCTGGATCGGCTGGTGCAGCCCATTACCACGCTAATTGCTCCCGTCTACTTTATTCTCTCGATCTATTATCAGCAATATTTTACAACCATCATTCTGCTGGTCTGGTGGTTGATTTCGCGCACGGTCAAAATCTGGGGCCACTTGCAGCGCCGGCGCTCCAGCATCATGGTGCTGCCCGCTTACATTATCTTTAGCTACTTCTTTGCCCTGCAGCGCATCTATGCCTTTTTCACCATGAACCAGCAAGGTTGGATCACCCGTTGGGACGAAGGGCGCATGAAGCAAATGGGCCGCCTGCGCCTGGTTGCCGGTTACGCCATCACCGGCGTGGTGGTGTTTCTGCTGGCCTCGGTCATCAACTTCTCGTACAATCAGCAGCTTTTGTTGGCCAGCACCTTCGACCCGCTGATCTATCGCACCGAAGAGCGCTTGCCCGATTACAATTATGAAGAGGCGGTCCTGCGCACCATGCCCAAAGACGCACCCGTGCAGACCATGGGCGCCGTGGCCGTAAACGAGGGCCAGACCTCCTATCTGCTGGGCGAAGGCGATACGCCGGAACGGCTGGCGCGCAAATATGGCGTGGAAGCCGACGCGATTACGGCGCCGGATGGCGAGTGGAAAGTTGGCGCCATGGTGCAGATCCAGCTTCCGTTTAAAGAGCCCGCAGCCTATCGCACGGCGCTCATGCAGCCGCTTTCCAACTCGGGCGGACCAGCCGAAGCATCCGAGCTGAGCATCCGCTACCGCCCCGAAAGCAACCGCATTACGGTCAGCGGTTGGTCGCAGGTGGTGGATATTCCCGCCATTCACGACGCCATTGGGGATGAGTCCGTGTTGGCCTACGAAGGCAACGGCGTCTATCTGCTCAAAACCAACTTGGAACTCAAGCGCCACACCACGCTGCTGATTGAAAAGCCCAGCGTGGCCTGGCTCAAACTCAAGAGCGATCCATCGGACACGGTGCGCATCTTTGGCGACAGCGGCAATATTTATATTAGCGGCTCGCGCGTCACCTCTTGGGATACCGAGACTAATGATTTTGATTACGATGTGGAGGATGGTCGCAGCCACATCCGCGTTAACAACGCTCGCATGGACATTGTCGGCGCTGAGGTGAGCCATCTGGGGCAGCCG
This sequence comes from Caldilineaceae bacterium, assembly GCA_041391125.1. Classification (GTDB taxonomy): domain Bacteria; phylum Chloroflexota; class Anaerolineae; order Caldilineales; family Caldilineaceae; genus JACKBC01. The sequence continues at coordinate 50,050 of JAWKON010000011.1, read as the reverse complement.
TTGACCGCGGCCAGCGGCGGCGGCGTCTATGGGCTGGCCTGGCGCATTGAAAACGCCAGCCGCTTTGGCGAAGAGCTGGCCACGGGCTACGTCATCGACAGCAATGTGCATGACAACTACATCGGCTTTTACACCTTTGGCGCCACCGGCATGATTGTGCGCAACAGCGAATTCTGGCACAACAAAAGCTATGGGCTGGACCCGCACGACGATTCCAACAATTTCATCATCGAAAACAACTATGTCCACGACAACGGCAACCACGGCATCATCTTCTCACGCCGTTGCGTCAACAACGTGATCCGCAACAACCGCTCCATCGACAATGCGCTGCACGGCATTATGCTGGATCGCGATAGCAACAACAACTCGATCTACGGCAATTTCACCTCCGGCAACCGCGATGGCATTGCGATTTGGCGCTCGGCCAAGAATCTGATCTATGAAAATGAAATTGTGGCCAATCAGCGCGGCGTGCGTCTGAACAAGCGCTCCACCGACAACGCCATTTACAACAACAAAATTGCCGACACCACCCAGTATGGCATCTATCTCTACACCGAAGCCTTCCGCAACTGGTTCTACGACAATGAATTGACCAACAACCAAACCGGCGTCTACGTCAAGTCGCACGAAAATTACATCTTCAACAACATGGTCAGCGGCAGCCAGCGCGGCTTCCACCTGACCGAAGAATCGAGCGGCAACGAGATTGCGCGCAACGTCATTGTGGGCAACGACACCGGTATTTATCTCAAGACCTCTCCAAACGAGTTTATAGCAAACAACGTCTTCCAGACCGACCAGAGCAATCGCGTCAACATTCAGCTCACCAAAACCTGGACTTCCGGCGGCGGCGCCTTCTTCAACTTCCAGTCGCCCGTCGCAGCCTGGCGCGACTTGTGGGAACAACAGCAGACGGATGACGGCAACTGGATGACCGTTTTTCAAGCGCGGTAAACCCCGGAGGAACACATGCGTAAAACATCGCTCAAGCGATTCATTAACTATATACTGATTGTCGTTATTGCCATTTCACAAATTCCGGCGCCGGTGCTGGCGCAGCAGGGCGCGCCACCCGCCGGCGCCGCGCCTGTGGCGCCGCCCGTACCGGGTACGCCGGCCCACACGCTCATGGTGGCCCACGAGCGTTTTGATGCGGGCCTGGCATTGATCGACCAGCACAAATGGACTGAAGCCATCAGCCATCTCGACACCGCCTACCTCTATTATCTCTCCATCGACAAGCAGGATCGGGCGGGGCGTTCGCTGCAATATATTGGCATTGCGCGCACCGCGCTGGGCGAATATGACCGGGCCATCAAGGCGTTTAACGACAGCCTTGAAATTTGGCGCACGCTGGGCGATCAGACCCACGAAGCCAAATTGCTGATCTATTTGGGCCGCGCCTATGCCGGTAAAGAAAATATCCCCCAAGCGCTGCAAACCTATCAGGAAGCCATCAAGATTGCGCGGGCGATTGGCGACTTGGTGCTGCTGGGTGACACCATTGCCGAAATGGGCCACATCTATCAGGACTTGGGCCAAGGCAACCAGGTCGTCGGCCTCTTCCAGCAGGCGCTGGCCATCTCCAATCAATCGGGCGACCGCGAATTGGCTGCCAACGCCAGCGCCGGCATTGCCCGCGCCTTTCGCGACAGCGGCCAGCCGCAGCTTGCCCTGCAATCCGCCCAGCAGGCGCTGACCGCCGCCCAGGAAATTGGCGATCTGGATTTGGCGGCCAAAATGCTGGTGGAAATGGCCCGCGCCTATCGCGATATGGGCCAGCCGGCCCAGGCCGTGCAGCCCTATCAGCAGGCCCAAACGCTGGCCATGATGGTGGGTGACGGCGCGCTGGAGACCAAGATTTACGCCGAAATGGGCCAGATCGGCGTCGCCATGGGGCGCTACGATCAGGCCATCGACGCCTACAAAAGCACGCTGGCCTTGGCCCAAATTCAGGGCGACATGCCGCTGCAGGCTGACGCCTATTCTGAAATGGCCGCTGCTTATGAGAGCCTGAAAGCCTATGACGACGCCATTAATTCCTACGAAGCCACCATCGGCCTGGCCCAACAACTGGGCGACCGCGGGCTGGAAATCCGCAGCCTGCTCAAGCTCATTGCACTCTATTGGGACGCCGGCCGCTGCGACCAGGCGCTGACCGCCGCCCAGCAGGCGCTGGAACTGGCCCGCGCCTATGGCGATCTGCGGCTGCTGGCCGAAGTGCTGGTCGAAGTGGGCCGGCTCAATCGGCTGGCCGGTCTCTTTGATGAGGCCATTCCAGCCTATGAAGAAGCGCTGCAAATTGTGCGCACGCTGGGCGACCGCCGTTTTGAAGCCAGCGTGCTGCTGGCGCTGGGCAGCACCCGCCGCACCGCCGGTCAATATGAAGAAGCGCTGACCGAATATCGCCAGGCGCAAGTCATTGCGCAGGAATTGAGCGATCTGAAGCTGGAAGCTGAGGCCTGGTCCAACATTGGCGCGCTGGCCCGCGAGGCCGGGCGCTATGGCGATGCGCTGGACCCGTACAACCGGGCGCTGATGCTGGCCCGCCAACTGGGTGACCGCACCCTGGAAGCCTGGATTCTGGACGGCATTGGCCGCACCTATCGCGATCTGGGTGACGCCAGCCGCAGCATTCAGAACTATCAAGCCGCGCTGACCATTGCGCGCGGCCTCAACGACCCCAAGCTCATCGGTGTGGTGCTGGCCGACATGGGCGAGGAATATCGCATTAACGCCGAATTTAGCCTGGCGCTGGACCGTCACCAGGAAGCGCTGGTGGTGGCGCGCCAGATTAGTCCGATGGCATTGGGCTGCTTTGGCGCCGACGCCTCGGACCTGGAAGGCCGCGTGCTCGATGAACTGGGCCGCGTCTATCGCGACCAGAATGAGTTTTCGCTGGCCCTGGACTATTACGAACAGTCCATGTCTTTTGCCGAGCAGTACAGCTATTTTGCGCTCAAAAGCACGGTGCTCAGCGACATGGGCCGCGCCTTCCGCGGCCAAGAAGATTATCCCAAGGCGCTGGAGGTGTACCAACAGGCGCTGGATATTGCCAACGAAAGCGACGACCGCGAAGTGGCGGGCAAAACCTGGTCCGATCTGGGCAAGGTCTATCGCGACATGCTGGACTATGAAAACGCGATTACGGCCTACACCAACGCCCGCGATATTGCCGTCGAATTCAAAAATTACGAATTGGCCGGCGCCGTGCTGCTCGACATGGGGCTGGTCTACCGCAGCATGAACGATTCCGAGAGCGCGCTGGCCGCCTATGACCAGGCGCTCAAGCTGGCCCAGCAGAGCAACCAGCCCAAGCTGGCCGCCCAGGCCTACGAGGGCATGGGCGACATCCACCGCGACGACAGCCAGTTGACCGAAGCGCAGAGCGCCTACGAGTCGGCGCTGGCCATTGCCGAAGAGCAGTCCGACCCCGATCTGGCCGGCGAGATTCTGATTTCGTTGGCCAAGGTCTACCGCGCCGCCGGTGAATATGAAAAGGCGCTGGCCGCCGCCCAAAAGCTGGGCGACAGCGATCTGCAAGAGAAGGTGCTGGGCGACATTGGCAAAGTCTATCGCGACGCCGGCCAATATGACCGCGCGCTCACGCTCTATCAAGATGCGCTGGGTTTTGCCCGCACCAATGAAGACAACTTGTTGGAGGTCAAGGCGCTGGCCCAGATTGCCGATCTCTATCGCATTACGGGCGAATCCAATCGAGCGCTGCAAGCCTATGAAGATGCGCTGGCCATTTCGCGCGGGCTGGATAACCCGACGCTGGAGGGGCAACTTTATGCCGGCGCCGGCGACGTATATCAAGAATTAGAACTATATGACGACGCCCTGACCGCCTTTGAAAACATGCTGGACATTGCCATCCGCCTCAACGACCGCGGCATGGAGGCCGAGGCCAACTTGAACATTGGCCGCGCCCACCGCGATCTGGGCGACCTGGTGCGGGCGCTGGATGCCTATGACGAGGCGCTGCGCATTGGCCGCCGCACCGGCAACGTGCAGCTTGAGGTGGAAACGCTGACCAATATTGGCGAAGCGTATCAGAAGCTGGACCAGCCGGACCGGGCGCTGCTTTCCTACGAAGACGCCCTGGACACGGTGCGCAAGATCGAGCATCAGATCGATGTGGAAGGCGAACTGCTTACCAAAATCGGTTCGATCCACCAGGATTTGGGTCACAATGATCAGGCGCTGGAAACCTTTGAAGAAGCGCTGACCATTGCCCGCCGCGCCGAGAATCAAGTGTTAGAAGCCGAAGTTTACGGCGATATTGCGCGCATCCACTATGCCAATGGCGCCTATGACAAGGCGCTGGAAGCCAACCAGTCGGTGCTGGATATTGCGCTGGAGCTGCACAACTTTGAGTTGGAAGCGCAGGCCCAGTTGAACATGGGCCGCGCCTATCGCGAGCTGGCGCGCTATGATGAAGCGCTGGACGCCTACGACGACGTGCTGCGGCTGGCCATGCGGCTGGACGACGCCCAACTGGAAGCGCAGACGCTGGTCGATATGGGCAAAATCCAGAAAATTCAGGGCGACGTGGAGCAGGCGCTCTCTTCGTTTGAAGACGGTCTGCGCGTGGCCCAGCGGCTCAACGATGTGGAGCTGCAGGCCAATCTGCTCAGCGAAATCGGTGAGACCCATCAGATCTTTGCCGACTATGGGCAGGCCATCGACGCTTTTGAGCAGGCGCTGGAAATTGCCCGCTCTACCGATAATATTGCCGACGAGGCCAAGCTGCTCGTCAAAATCGGCCGCGCCTACAGCAGCGATGGCCAGGCCGAACCGGCGCTGGACGCCTTTGGCGATGCGCTGCGCGTGGCCCGCCGCGCCGGCGATCTCTCCATCGAAGGGCGCACGCTGATGGACCTGGCCCAGCTACAGCTCGAACAGGCCCAGCTCGGCGACGCCCTCAACTCGTACGAGGATGCGCTGACGGTGGTGCGCAAATTGGACGACCGGCGGCTGGAAGGCGAAGTGCTGACCGGCATTGGCCGCATCTATCAGGCGCAGGGGCAGGCCGCCGAAGCGCTGGATGCTTATGAAGAGACGCTGATCATTGCGCAGCGCCTCAACGACGCCGCGCTGATTGGCGAAGCCTACGCCAACGTGGGCAAAATGCACCGCGATCTGGGCCAATATCAGGATGCGCTGGACGCTTTCCAAGAAGCGCTGGCCGTGGCCGAAGAGTCGGGCAACGTGCTGCTGCACGCCGACATGCTGGCCAGCATTGGCCGCACCCAGCGCGACGCCGGCCAGTGCGACTTGGCGCTGACCAGCTTCCAGCAGACGCTAGAATTTGCGCAGGCACAGGGCAACCGGCTGTTGGAACTGGAGACGCTGACCAACATCGGTCAAGTTTATCGGCTGCAACAGAATTACGAAGCTGCGCTGCAGCCGCTGCAGCAGGCCCAAACATTGGCCCGCGCGCTGGAAAATGATTCTGCCGAAAGCACGGCCCTTTTCGATATTGGCCGCGCCTATCGCGATTTGAACGACAACGACCAGGCCATTGTCTTCTATCAGCAGGCGCTGGAGCAGCTGCATCGCACGCCCAATGCCGCCATTGCCGATGAAATCGATCTGCTGCATAGCCTGAGCCAGGCCTATCTGGCCACCGGCAACACCGGCGCCGCCCAGATGAGCGCCGAACAGGCGCTGGCGCTGGCCCGCCAGATCGGCGACAAGATGTTGGAAGGCGACCTGCTGCTGACGCAGGGGCGCATTCTGCGGGCGGACGGTCAATATGCCGACGCCATGCTGGCGCTGAACCAGGCGCGCGATATTGCGCTGGTCAGCGGGGACGCCGGGCTGGAGGCCAGCGTGCTCTACGATCTGGCGGCGGCCCACCGCGGCCTGGGCGAACAGGATCAGGCGCTGGCGCTCTATGAGCAGGTGCTCACGTACGCCACCGTCCACGGCGATCAGGAGCTGGCCATCAACGTGCTGACCAACATCGGCAGCGTCTATCGGGCGCAGGAAAAGTTTGATCCGGCGCTGGTTTCGTATCAAGACGCGCTCATGAAGGTGCAGGGCTTGGCCGTGCTCAACGGCGGCTGCGGCTCGCTGGCTCGTCCGGCGCTGGAAGCCAATATCTATGAAAACATGGCCCAGCTCTATCGCATGATGGAAAATTACGATCTGGCGCTGGAATCCTACACCAGCGCGCAGACCATTGCCGAGGAGATCGGCGACGCCAAGCTGTTGAACAGCGTGCAGGTGGGTCTGGTCCGCACCTATCAGGGCATGGGCGAATATGGGCAGGCGCTGCAACTGGCGCAACTCATCGGCGACCCGGCGCTGGAAGACAAAGTGCTGGCCAACATTGGCAGCGCTTTCCGCGAACAGGGCGATTATGCGCAGGCGCTGCAACCCTATGAAGAGGCACTGCAACTGGCCCAGGATTCGGGCGACCGCAGCCTGGAGGCCAAGGCCTACGCCAACCTGGGCCGCGTCTATGGCGCGCTGCGTCAATATGACGACGCCGTGGCCAATTATGAAGCGGCGCTGCCCATTGCGCAGGAACTGGCCGCCACCGATTTGGAAATCAGCACGCTGGTTGAACTGGGCGAACTCTATCGCGCGTCCGGCCAGAATGAGCTGGCGCTGGATGCTTATATCCAAACGCTGCCGCTGTTGGATCAGGCTGCCGACCCCACGCTGACCATGCAGGTTTATAACGACCTGGGTGAAGCGCAACAGGCCACGGGCAGCAACGACGAAGCGCTGGTCTCTTTCCAAAAGGCGCTGGACCTGGCCACCGCCGCCGGCAACACCGATCTGGAAGCCGAACTGTTGACCCGCATTGCCAAAACGCACCGCGCGCTGGGCCAGTTTGATGAAGCGCTGGCCATTGCGCAGCAGATCGGCAATTTGGAACTGGCCGATAAAACGCTCAGCGACATCGGCGAATTTTACACCGAACTGGGCCAGTACGACCTGGCGCTGGAGCCCTATCAGCAGGCGCTGACGTTGGCTCGCCAAAATGGCGACCGCGAACGTGAGGGCAAAACGCTGCTCGATATTGGCCGCGTCTATCGCACGCTGGGCCAAAACGAGCAGGCGCTGACCACCTTTAACGAAGCGTTGACCACCGCCCGCCAACTGGACGACAAGGTGCTCATCGGCAAGGTGCAGACCGAAGTGGGCAAAGTCTACCGCACGCTGGAGCGTTATGACGACGCCGCGGAAGCCTTTGATGTGGCGCTCAAGCTCTGGCAGGAATTGGGCGATCAGACCAATCTGGTCAAGCTCAACGTGGAGCTGGGCAAAACCTACCGGCTGCTGGGCGACAATGACCGGGCGCTGGAATACAACCAATCTGTGCTCACCATTGCGCGCGAATCCGACGATATTAGCCTGGAGGCGTATGCGCTGGAAGAGATGGGCGCAGCCTATCTGAAACAAGATGATGCGGAGAAGGCCACCCAGGCCTTTGCCGACCGGCTGGTGATCGCCCGCGAACTGGGCGACGTGGCCATGGAGGGCGAAACGCTGATCGAGCTGGCGCGCTTGCAGCGCGACGCCGGTGACTCGACCGCATCGCTGGCCTCGTACCAGGGCGCGCTGGATGCGGCGCGCGCGCTCAACGATGCGGCGCTGGAGCAGGAAGCGCTGCTGGGCGTGGGCAATATGCAATTTGCGTTGGGTCAGTTGGAAGAAGCCGAGGCGACCTTCCGCGATATTGCGGCGCTGGCCACCGCCAACGGCGACCCCAAGCTGCAAGTGGATGCGCTGGAAAAAGCCGCCCGCATCTTCCGCGACCAGGGCCGCACCGACGAAGCGCTGCAATATTACCAGGACATGCAGGGCATTGCGCGCAGTTTGGGCGATCTGGCGCTGGAAGAGCGCGGGCTGGAAAACATCGGCAATCTGTATCGCCAAACCGGCCAAACCGAAGAGGCGCTGATGCATTATCAGCAGGCGCTGGAACTGAGCCGCCGCACCGAAAATCAGGCCGGTGAGCTGGATGCGCTGGAAAATATTGCCAAGCTGTATGACGGCGCGGGCAATCTGGACGAAGCATTAGCCACTTTCCAAGAGATGCAATCCCTGGCCCAATCGCTGGGCGACGCCGCCAAAGAGCGCACTGCGCTGCTGGGCATCGGCTCGCTGCAAGAAGAGACGGGCGATCTGGAGCAGGCGCTGGCTACCTATGAGCAGGTGCTGGCCGCTGCCGAACGCGATGGTGATCAACAGTTGACTAATGACACCAATCTGCGCAAGGCCGGTCTGTATAAGCTGCTGGGCGATTATGAGCAGGCGCTGGCCACGTACAACGATCTGCTGACGTTGTGGCAAAACACCGACGACCGCGCCAGCGAAGCCGCCACCTTGGAAGCGCTGGGCGTGGCGTATGATGAATTGGGCCAATTTGACGATGCACTCGGCTATTATACGCAGGCCGCCGATACGTACGCGGCGACCAATGATCCGATCAGCCAGGTGCGCGCGCTCAACAACATGGGCGACATGCGCTATGAAATGGGCGACTTTAGCCGGGCGCTGGCCGACTTTACACAGGCGGATACGTTGGCGCAGCAGGCCAGCGATCTGGACCTGCGCGGCGCAGCGCTGATCAACATCGGGCGTACGCATGAAGCGCTGGGTGAATTTGAAGAGGCGCTGACTTTCTATCAGCAGGCGCTGGGCGTGCGGCGCGATATTGTCAACAATCTGCCCAATGCGGACGCGGTGGAAAATCGCGCCCTGCTGGCGGAGGAGGGCAGTATTCTCACCGCCATTGGGGATGTCTATATTGAGCAGAAGCAGTACGAACAGGCGCTGGTGGTCTACAACGAAGCGCTGGACCTGGCGCGCCAAGCCGCGGACCGCAAGCTCGAGGCGAAGGTCTGTGTAAATATGGGCCGCGCCTACACCAATTCGCGCCAGCCCGAATCGGCGCTGGATGCGTTGCAGCAGGCGCTGGATATTCAGCGCGAACTGGGTGACCGCATGTCCGAGGCCAAGACGCTCTCGACTATGGGGCGCATCTATCTATCGCTGTCGCAATTTGCGCGGGCCGAAGAGTTCTACCGCAGCAGCATGGAGATTGTGCAGCAGTTGGGTGAACTGCCCGAAGTGAGCAACATTCTGGCCGGTCTGGGCCGCGTCTTTGAAGGGCAGGGCGATACGGCGCAGGCCATTGAAAATTATGAGCAGTCCGTACAGGTGGTGGAATCGGCTGCGGCGAGTATTGACACCTATCAGCGGCTGATCAAGTTGCTCTGGAATCAGCAGCGCTTTGACGAAGCCTTTACCTATGCCGAACAGGCGCGCGTGCAGAGCTTCCTGGACCCGCGCGGCAACCCGTGGCTCGAATACGAGTCGCCCGACTTCTCGCCGCTGGTGCGCGAGGAGCAGTCGCTGCGCCGCCGCATTGCCGGGCTCAAGCGGGCCGAGGGCCGCGCGCTGGATAAACCGGCCGGTCAGGCCAATCAAGCGCTGGTGGACCGGCTGCGCAATCAGTTGCAGGAAACCAATGGCTCGTACAGCCAGATTGTGGCGCAACTCAAGCAGGTGGAGCCCGAATATGCCTCGTTTATCAGCACAGAATCGACCACGATCCAGCAGGTGCAGCAGGAAGTGCTGGATGGCGATACCACGCTGATCAAGTACTTTATTCTGAATAAAGAGGCAGTGGCCTGGGTCATCGACAAGGATCGGGCGGCGCTGGTGGCGCTCGACATTTCATACAACGAACTGGTGGACCAGGTGGGCAAGATGCGCGCCCAGATCGAGAGCCGCGACGAGGATCTGAGCCAGGCGGCGGTGCTGTACGATAGCCTGTTCCGCCCGCTGACCAGTCACATCAAACACGCCAATATCGTCATTATGCCGCACAGCGTGCTCACCTATTTGCCCTTCGCCGCCCTGTGGGATGCGGAGCATCAGCGCTATCTGGTGGAAGATTATGCCGTGAGCTATGCGCCCAGCACGTCCGTGCTGCGCTTTGCGCAACAGAAGCGCAACCCGGATCAAAACCGCATTGTGGCGGTGGGCGACCCGGGCGGCGAGCAGACGGCGGCCGATCGGGAAGTGCAGGCAGCGGCGGATGCGTTTGGCGCCACGGCCAAGGTGGCGCAGGAAGCCACCGAGACGCTGGTCGTCGAGCAGGCCCCCAACGCCGATATTCTGCACCTGGCCGCGCCGGGCATCTACAAACCCTTTGGCTCATTCTTCAGCAGCATCGATCTGAGCCCGGATGAGCAGAACGACGGCAAGCTGGAGGTGCATGAGATCTTTGGTCTGAATCTGGCCGACGCCAATCTGGTCACGGTGTCGGACAGCGCGGCCGAGCTGAATGTGGACAGCAACGGTGAGGAAATTGTGGAGATGAATCGGGCGTTCCACTTTGCGGGCGCGCCGTCGGTGGTCTCTACGCTGTGGCAGGTGGATGACGACGCCACGGCCGAGCTGTTTAGCACGTTCTACACCGGTATGCGCGACGGCATGACCACTGCCGAAGCACTGCGCGCCGGCCAGCTCAAGCTGCTCAAAGAGAGCGCCAAGAGCGACCCGTTCTATTGGAGCGCCTTTAGCCTCTTTGGCGACTACCTGGGCCAGGGGCAGGTGCGCATGACCGATCCGCCGGCCGCCGCGTTGTTGAGCAGCACGGACGCCATCACAGGCGAAAGTGTGGCGGCTGTGCCGGCGAATGTGGCTGAGCGCACTGAAGCCAGCGCCACCCAGGCCACTTCCAGCACCACTATTATGGATGTTTCGGAAGTGGCCAGCGGGCCGGGACGCATTGACACCTCGATTGCGCAGAACAATGCCGCTGCAGGGGAAGAGAGCGCTGAGACGGCCAATGCAGAGGCGCCCACCGAGAATAAGGAGATTTCCGGCCCGGCGCTGTTCGAGGCGGCCAATACGTTCTGTAATGGCTTTACGATTCCAGTGGGATTGGTCCTGCTGGCCGGGATCTGGCAGCGCTTTGGGCGCAAACGGGAGGATGAGGAATAGAGGCCCCTCTTCCTGCGTTTGGCTGAAGCCATGCCGAACCCTGACTCTGTCTTTCCCTAGGTGGAGAGCAGATTCTAGCCGAAAAACAGCTTCGTTTTGGGTCTGAGGCGTCCCAGCTTAAGACAGAAAGAGGTCTGCGCCATGTGCGCAGGCCTCTTTTTTATCTGGAGATTTTGTCCGTAAGAAAATCTCGGGGCAAAGCAGTGCTATACGAATAGAGGTAAAGTGTGAAAAAGACTCCATTGCAGATAAACTGAAAGTGGCAAAACAAACAGTGTATGTGAAAAGGAGTCAAAATAGAGCATATCACTTCTATACTGTGGTCGCTTTCAAAACCGGCGTTTTCCATCGCCTCTATAGGAGAGACCCAACTCCGGTTTTGAAAAGGAGCTGAGTATAGCAGAAATGCAGGCGCCGATGGCGGCGGAAGGGGTGACAGCGGAGAGTGTGTACGAAGCGCTGAAATGGGTGCAAGATAAACGGAAAAATCGTCGTGGCGGGCCACGCCAACTTTGGTGACTTTGCGCTGGTGCGTTACAGTGCTGATGATGCCGCGCCGACGCCAACCGAGACAACAACCGGTCCCACACCGACGCCAACAGCCACACCCCCAGCATCCAATAGCGGCATTTTGCGCAATATCTCCACCCGCGGCCGCGTCCTGACTGATGCCAACGTGATGATTGGCGGCTTCATCATTGAAAAGGCGCCGGTCAAGGCCGTGGTGCGCGCCTATGGCCCAAGCATGACCGCCCTTGGCTTGCCCGACGTATTGAAGAATCCTGTGCTGAAACTCTACAGCGGCCAGAACGTGATCTTCGAGAACGACGACTGGCAAAATAACCCTTGCCCCACCGATGCGCCAGCAGACCTTTGGCCCACGGCAATGAGTCTGTATTGTCACCGCGCTAAATCCTGGCGCCTACACCGTCATTGTCAGCGGGGCCAATAGCGAGTAACATATCGAAGCGCCCTAGATCATCAATATCGCGTAAACAAAATAAGGCTGGAAACCCTAGGGTTTCCAGCCTTATTTTGTTTACGCGATTACCCAATCACAGAAACTTACCACTCTGGATTATACGGCAACAGCATCTCTTCCCGCCGCCCCAACATGGATTGGAGGGGCTGGTTGGCGCCACGCGTGCGGCCGTTGAACTTGCCCACCGGCACATAGACATAGTGCTTGCGGACGCTGGCGGCCAGCGGGCGAGAGAGGAAGAGCGAGAGCAGCACTTGCGGCAGGTCGGACGCCATGAGCGCTGTGGCGCTGAGCGTCACCACCGAGATGAACAGGTTCAGCATGGTGGCGGTGGGCAGCGTGGCCCACAGCGCGGAACCCGCCACAATCGGTTGGCCCACGGTGCGCATGGTGATGGCATTGGCCAGGGCAAAGGCCACCGAGACCACCATAATGGCGCTAAAGGCGGCGCAGATCAGGCGGCAGGCCAGTTTGGCGGGCCAGGCGTACATGAGCAACATGCAGAAGGCAATGCTCACCACAATGGCGTAAATCAGGTCCGGGATGGCGGCAATCATAACGCTGGTGACAAAGGGCAGCGTGGTCTGCCAGGAGACCCAGCCGATGCCCGCCACGTAAATGCGAATCAAAATCAGGGCGGCGTAGAGGCTCAGGCCGGTGGCGGCCACCGTAATCAGCGGGGCTTCGTGCAGCGTCCAGTCGCCACGGCCAGACAGATATTTGGCCAGCAGGGCGGCGCCAAAGAGCGAGGCCAGCCCAATCAGTGTGGCAATGGGGGGCGTAAATGCGCCGGCCAGGGGCATGGATACCGCCGCCGCCTCGGCCGCCGTAGTGGTGGCCACTACGTCCACGCGGCCGTCTGCGGTAATCACGGGCTGCTGATCGTCGGCCAGCGTTTCCCAAACTTGCACCGGCGCACCCTTGAGATTCTTAGTCGTCACAAAGCTATAGTTCAATCTGGCTCCGGTGGGCGCCGACACATTGGCGTGGAAACCATCGTCCTGCATGGTCATGGGCATATACATATAGCGATCGGTGGCCATGGTGCTGTCCGAACGCATGGCAGTCGGCAGCAATTGCCAGTCGTTGACGGTCCACACCAGATATACTTCGCCGGCATCGGCCGCCCGATAGACAATCTCCTGTGTCATCTCCGGAGTGGGCAGGAAAATGCTGTAAGTATAGGTCTGATTGAGTGTCTGCACGGACAGAATGCGCACCAAACCGTAGCGAGCCGCCGTAAAGATCTGATCTTCATCAATGGCGTGCTGCACTTCGACCAGCCCTTCCGCGCCATCGGTGGTGATCAGCAAGCTAAACTCCAGCGGCGCGCCTTCCGGCACGGCAATGTGGGTTGTAAAGAGGTCGCCCTCTTTATGCATGGGGGCTTTGGTCTGCATAACTTCTGCCTCAGCAGCGTTGGCGTCGGCAGATGAGGCGTCAGCATCCGTTTCCGCTTTCAGATTCCAGAGCAAAGCAACCTCGGAGGCTTCGGCGTCTTCATATTCAAAGTCAAGCTGCACCAGCGATGGCGTTACCGGCATGCCTTCTTCCGCCACAAAGGCTGGTGCGGAAGGTCGTACAATACCACAGGCGGCCAGCAGCAAGGCCGTAGACACGCACATCAACCCGGCCAAAACGTGGTTCAACCAGCGGGGGCTGCTCTTCTTTGGGGTATGGATACTTGTTTTCGTTTTCATAGCTACATCCTTTATTTCCAGGAACTGTTGAAACTTGAACCGCAGAATCCTTTTAAGCTTCGTCCATGGTTGCATGTGCGGAATGGCTGTAGTTTACAACACGCCCCACCGCGCGGTCTGTGCGCCTGGGGTTTGACATAAAATCGCCGTGGCTATTAGTACACAACGCTCTTTACAACTGCTGATATGCGCTCCGTTATGCTGCTCGTGTGCGCTCAACGGACGGTGTTATGCCGTCCAATTGTGCTATCGCCATTTCGCACGCGTGCGACCATCATCAGTGCATCGCAACATGTGCGCGACTGAGATTCAATTGGGTAGGGATAGGAATTTGCGATCTAAATGCGATGATCTGTGAAGGATGTTGTTATGCTATGAAGGGTAAAGTCACGTGCAAGAATTAAGGAGATCGCAGTGCAAGGGTAAGTATAGCAGGTATTTTCGGTTGATTCGTTACTATTTGCTTACGCTTGCAATACTATTGCAGCAAATATCGTAGAAAATCCCAGGTAATTCGTAAGAATACAGGCTAATTGTTTAACCGACGAATGGTGACGATGAATTGTGCGTCTTTTTGTCGGCGCCAACAGCCGCCTTGCATTTTCAGTTTTTTGTTTTCAATTGAAAATTGAAAACAAAAAACTGAAAATGTATTTGGTTACTTAATGCGGGGAAACGACAACGCCGGGAAACGCCCCCGTATGCTCCCCGTTTTGCAACACGCGGCCGCCATTGACCCATACATCGCGCACGCCTTGGGAGAGCTGATGCGGCTCGGCAAAGGTGGCGTGGTCATCGACGGTCTGGGAGTCGAAGATAACCACGTCGGCAAAATAGCCTGCGCACAGCACGCCGCGCTGGCGTAAACTTAAGCGCTCCGCCACCGCCGAGGTCATTTTACGGATGGCGTCCTCCAGCGTAATCACCTTTTCTGCGCGCACATATTTTCCTAACACGCGCGGATAGGTCCCATAGCCGCGCGGATGCACCGGTCCGCGCGCTGTGGCCCAGGCTGGGTCCACGCCGCCGGCATCGGTCGAAATTTTGATCCACGGCTGTTGTAGTTGCAGGCGCACATTCTCTTCGCTCATCTTAAAATAGATGGTGCTAATGCTCTGGCGCTCGGCCAAAAGCAGTTCAATGGCGGCGTCAATCCAATTCTGGCCGCGGCTCTCGGCAATCTCCGCCAGCCGCTTGCCCACATACGGCTGATGCGCGGGCAGCCGAAAACCAATGGGCATGACCTGCTCCGGCCGCGCCGCCATTAGCGTATCGGCCGGGTTCTGCATCTCGTGACGAATGCGCCGGCGCGTCTCCGCGTTTTGCAAATTGGCAAAAAACTGGCCGTCCGCCGCCGCCCACGTGGGAAACATGGCGGTCAGCCCGGTGCCGGATGCCGTATACGGATACATGTCGGCGGTCACGTCGATGCCCTCGGCGCGCGCCCCATCGATCATGTCGATGATCTCCGGCATCTTCCACCAGTTGCCGTCGCCGGACGCCTTCAAATGGTAAATTTCTATCGGGCAGCCGGCGCGGCCAATCTCAATGGCTTCGCCAATGCCCTGGTGCAGCCGCTCTGCTTCCGAGCGCACATGGGTAATGTAAACGCCATTATATTGCTGCACCACCTGGCAGATCGCCACCAGTTCATCCGTATCCACATACGCATCGGGCGGATAGATCAGCGCATAGGAGACGCCAAAGGCGCCATCTTCCATAGCCTCGGCCATCACGCCGCATCAGGGCCAGTTCATCGGCATTGGCCGCTTCCATCTCCATGCCTTTGCCCACTTTGCGCAACGCGCCGCCGCCCAAAAAGGAGCCCACATTGGGCGATACGCCCTGCTCGGTCATGGCCTCCAGCCAGTGCCGGAAGCGGCTCCAGCCGCGGGCGCGCTCGATCCACTCGGGCATATCCACCGTGAAAAACTCGTTCTCCATGGGGCTGCGGTTGCGACCGGCACACGGCGCCGGTGTCCACGCTTCGCCCATGATTTCGGTGGTCACGCCTTGGGTGATTTTGGAGAGACAGCGCCCATCGCGCAGCAGCGGCAAAATGGAGTGGCTCTGAATGTCGATAAAGCCGGGGCAGACCACGTGGCCGGTTGCGTCCACCACAGCGCGCGCATTGGCTGGCTCAAGCTGGCCGGGCGGCGCAATGGCCGCAATGCGGTCACCATGAAGCGCTACGTCGGCGTAGATCCACGGGTTGCCGGCGCCATCAATGACTTTGCCATTTTGAATCAAAGTGTCATAATTTAGCATGTCATCTTCCTTCTTTGATGGTTGACTATATTCTTCGTCTACAAAGTAACCCAAGAGGCATTGATAATTAGCGCTCGTGATATGGATGGAAAGGAAAGACGGCGTTATGGCCGATAAATCTAAAATTCCAGAATTGAAAAGTTATGCAGAAATTGCTGATTTTTGGGATACCCATAGTGTAGCCCGATTATTGGGATGAAACGGAAGCTGTAGAGATGGAGATTTCACCCTCTGCGCGTCGCCGATATCTTGTGGCCATTGATCCGGATTTGCTAGGCCGTGTACAAATCTTGGCCCGGCAACGGGGACTTAGCACGGAAAGCCTCATCAATCTCTTTATTGAACAAAGGCTGCATCAGCTTGAGCCGGCGGTATAGCGTCTGTATCAGGCCAAGTTCTCCATTCGATGCATGCGCATGGCCAGCCGATAGTAATCGACCAGCTGATCCATAGTGGCGCGCCAGGAGCGGCTTTGGGCGTGGGCCAGCCCATTGGCGACCAGTTTGGCGCGCAGCTCCGGCTGGGTGCGCAGTTTGCAGATTAGCTCACCGATCTGCGCGGGCCGCTCCGGTTCAAAAAAAAGCCCCGTTTTGCCATCCTCAATCGTATCCAGCACGCCGCCGGTGCGGGCGGCAATCACCGGCGTGCCGCAGGCCATCGCCTCCAGCGCCACCAGTCCAAAGGTCTCGGTGGTGGACGGAAAGACAAATGCATCCGCCGCTCGGTAGGCCGCGATCAGATCATCCCCTTGTAAATAGCCCGGAAAGAAGGTCGGCGTACCAGCATAATGGGCCTGGAGCTGCTCATGGCTGGGACCGTCGCCCACCAGCGCCAGGCTGACGCCCTCTTGCGGGAAAATATGGTCACGCAGCTGCATAAGGCCCTTCTCCGGTGCTTGGCGGCCCACATTGACCACCAGAAATGTACCGGGATTACCGCCGGTCAAACGTTGGCGCATGGCGACATCGCGCTCCTGGGTGGCGCTGGTTCCGGGGCAAAAACGTTCGGTGTCGATGCCGCGCCGCCACCAGCGCACGCGTTGAAAGCCCTGTTCGCGCAGCTCGTCGCGCATGGCGCGCGATGTGCATAAATTGACGTGGGCGCGGTTGTGCTGAATACGGCTGTACCACCAGACAAATGGAGCTAGAAAACCCACGCCATAGTGTTCGACGTAGCGCGGTATATGGGTATGAAACGAGGCCACGGTGGGCGCCCGCAGCCAGCGCGCATAGCCCATGCCAAAGGTTCCCAACATCATCGGGTGCACCACATGCACCACGTCGGGCTGAAATTTGCGCAGCCGCCCGCCAATGCCGCGGCGGGGCAGGTTGAGCCGCAGCTCCGGGTAAAAAGGCAGCGGCGGACCGTGAACGCCCACGATTTCTGCTCCCTCATATTCGGGGGGGCTGCCTTTGGGACCAAAGACCAGCACTTTGTGGCCCAGTTCATTCATGCGCCGCAACATGAGGCACAGGATGGTCACCACGCCATCGACTTTGGGCAGAAATGTTTCGGTAAAAAGGGCAATCCGCAACGGTTTTTCCACGGCCACGTTTCACTCAGATCCGATCATTTACTCGCGGTTGGCATAGATGAAAAGGATTACGCTTAATTTTAGTCGAGAGGTTGATTTGCATCTATGACAGAGCTAAGTATAGTTAGTCAGAATTTATTGGTGCTTGATAGCTGCCGCAAGTGCGACTACGCGGTAACTATGGTATTCTATCATAGAAACAGGCATCAATTTGTACTGGTGTGGGTGTCAAAAGCAGAATAATCACCATCACACGGATGCCGTTGAGAGTACCAATTCCCCAATAATGTGAAGGAGAAAAGAGAATGAACGGTTCAGCCAATGTAATTGTCTTGGGCGGCGATGGCTTTTGTGGGTGGCCCACCAGCCTGCGTCTGTCCAGCGAAGGTTATAATGTGACGATTGTGGACAATTTGTCGCGGCGGAAGATTGATGTGGAGTTGGGCTGTCGCTCGCTGACGCCCATTGAGACGATTGAACGACGCATTCAGGTTTGGCAGGAGCAGACCGGGCGCACCATTAACTATGTGAACCTGAATATTGCTGAGGATTATCACCAACTGCGCGATCTGATTGTGGAATTGCAGCCCGAAGCGATGGTGCATTTTGCCGAGCAGCGGGCGGCCCCCTATTCCATGAAGTCGCCCAAGCACAAACGTTATACGGTCGATAACAATATTAACGGCACCCACAACGTGCTCTGCGCCATTGTGGAATCGGGCGTGGATGTACATCTGGTGCATCTGGGCACCATGGGCGTTTACGGCTACGGCACCGCCGGCATGACCATCCCCGAAGGTTATCTCAACGTCAAAGTGGATATTCAGGGGACCGACCACGAAATCGAGATCCCTTACCCGCCCCACCCCGGCAGCATCTATCACATGACAAAGACGCTGGATGCGCTGCTCTTCTACTACTATAATAAGAATGACGGCGTGCGCATTACGGACTTGCACCAGGGCGTGGTCTGGGGGACCAATACGGAAGAAACGCTGATGCACCCGGCGCTGATCAATCGCTTTGATTATGAAGGCGATTATGGCACGGTGCTCAACCGTTTCCTGATGCAGGCGGCGGTGGGTCACCCCTTGACCATTTATGGACAAGGCGGCCAGACGCGGGCGTTTATTCACATTCGAGACACGGTCTGCTGCATCTCGTTGGCCATCACCAATCCGCCGGCCAAAGGCGAACGTGTGCAGATCTTCAACCAGGCCACCGAAACGCACCGCGTGCGTGAACTGGCCAAATTAGTGGCCGGGATCACTGGCGCCGAAATTCGCTACTATGTAAACCCACGTAACGAAGCGCTGGAGAACGAATTGGTCATCCGCAACGACAAATTTATGCGTTTGGGGCTGAACCCGATTCGGTTGAGTGAGGGGCTGCTGAGTGAAGTGGTTGATGTCGCGGCCAAATACCAGGACCGCTGCAACATGGAGAAGATTCTGCCCTCGTCGCGCTGGCGCGAGGACATTCCGTTTGATCGTGAAGGCGCCAGCGCGCCGCAAGGGGCGGCCGTGCTGGCGTAGGGATTGGGGATGCTAGGGAGTAAGGAGTAGGGAGTATGAAGTGCCCAACTCCTTACTCCCTACTTCCTAATCCTATCTTTTATGTTAAAATTCATGTGATTCTACAAGTTAAGCCTAATCCCTTTTGATACACGTTGTGCGTCTCCCCCTCCTCTACACTGTGTAGCAGAAGAGATCAGGGGAAGCAGAGGCCCATTGCCATAACGTTGCAGATCTGGAAAACATAAACACATGGAACAGAACGATTCCCGCACAGAGACGCTGATCGACGAATTCAAACATTACTTTGGCGGCGCGCCCACCCATATTGCTATCGGGCCGGGCCGCGTCAACTTGATCGGTGAACATACCGACTATAATGACGGCTTTGTGCTGCCTGTAGCCATTAAGCGCGATGTGCGCGTGGTTTTGCGCGCCCGGCCAGACAAGACGGTGCGCATCTATTCGCTGGAATATGGCGCCTGGGGCGAATTCCAGCTTGATTCCTTCAAGCGCAACCCCGATCTGCTTTGGATCAACTATCTCATGGGCGTGGCGTGGAGCAGGAAGCCGGGCTGCAACTCACCGGCATGGATGCGCTGGTCAGTGGCAACGTGCCGCGCGCCAGCGGATTGAGCAGTTCGGCCGCGCTGAAGTGGCTGCGGCCAAAGCCTTTTTGACGGCCATTCAGCGTGAAAACGCCCTGGACGGCCCCGTCTTAGCGAAGGCAGCGCAACGTGCGGAGAATGATTTTGTAGGCGTCAACTGCGGCATTATGGATCAGTTTATCAGCGTGCTGGGGGCTGAAGATCATGCGCTGTTTATCGATTGTCGCTCGTTACACTATGAGCTAGTGCCGGTGCCACCGGCGGCTTCCATTGTGATTGGCAACACCAAAGCCAGCCGCTCCCTCGCCAGCAGCGCCTATAACGAACGGCGCAGCCAGTGCGAAGAGGGCGTGGCGCTCTTGAAAGCGGTCTTGCCCGATATTATAGCGCTGCGCGACGTGAGCAGCGCACAATTGGAAACGCATCGCAATCTGCTGCCCCCGCTCATCTATCGCCGCTGCCGCCACGTGGTGAGCGAAAATGAACGCGTGCTGCAAACCGTGGCTGCGCTCAAAGCCGGCGATTTGCATGAAGTGGGGCGGCTCATGGCGGCCAGCCACGCCAGCCTGCGCGACGACTATGAAGTGAGCAGCCCGGCGTTAGACGCTATGGTTGAAGCTATGTCCAGCGCGCCGGGCTGTTATGGCGCACGATTGACTGGCGCCGGGTTTGGCGGGTGCGCGGTAGCGTTGACGCAGCCCGGCCAGGAACAGGCCATCGCTGACGCCGTTTTCGAAGCCTATCCGAAGGTAACGAACATCTGGCCCGAAGTTTATACATCACAGGCCAGCAATGGGGCCCGCGTCATCGCTGTGTAATTTGCGAGTAGCGGGTGGCGGGTGGCGAGTATCGACCCGCCGCTCGCTACTGGCTACTCAATGGCGCCACCGGATCGCGCAGAGCCTCAAAGCTCAAAAGAAGGCAGATTCTTCCACGCCCACCAAGTGATCGATCCGGTTGTGGTCGCGCATGCGCCAACTTTCGCGGCCAGGGTGGGCCACATATTGAAAACGTGTGACGGCCGTGTTGTGGCTCCAGACTTCGCACATGGGGCGGTGGCCAATATTATAGATGTGATGAAAAGCCGCTTCGATAACGCCGCCGTGGCAAACCGCCACAACGTTGCTCTCCCGGCGCTCGCCCTGCGCAACAACGGACGGTGTGCGATAGTGGCGCTCCACAATTTCTTCAATAAAGAGCCCCACGCGCGTCCGAAAATGCATCCACGTTTCCCCCTGCTCCACATCGGTGACCAGCGGCGAAAACGGCCGGGCGCTGCCCCAGAAGTCGGCATATTGATTGGGCAGGGCGTCGTTGGGCCAGGGCGAGTGATCCATGCGGTTGTTGCCCACCTCGCGCAGCCGGTCATCAAAATGGATTTCAGACCCATACGCCGCCGCCAACATTTGAGCCGTCTCCTTGGCGCGCATCATGGTGCTGGCGTAAAGTCCATCAATATGCGGAACATGCTGAGGCATATAAGCGGCCAGGGCTGCGGCCTGTTGCTTACCAAGTTCAGTTAATCCGGTGTCGGTATTGCCACCGGGCCAGTCGGGTAGGTTTACATAACTCTGGCCGTGACGGATAAAATAAATAAACAAAATCTACTCCTTCAACTCTAAAAATAAGAAAATGGGATCAGGAGGTCACGCGGATGTTGCGGATTATGGAACTTGAAATCTGCAAAATCTGCACAATCTATTGATCATATTAAGTTAGAAATTGCTGACTCTGCCTGAAATTGTAACCGGAAAACCGCCAGATGACCAACCGACTTTACTACACAGACTCCTATCGCACTGAATTTGCGGCCACCGTGGTTGAATCCCCCAACATAGACGGGCTGCCGGCTACTGTGCTGAATGAAACATTTTTTTATCCCACATCGGGCGGCCAGCCGCATGATATGGGATTGCTGGGCGGCCAGCCCGTGGTGGATGTGCGCGCTGAAGATGGGCGTATTATACATGTGCTGGACAATGGCGCCCATACGTTAGCACCCGGCCAGATCGTGCAGGGACAGATCGACTGGCCGCGCCGCTTTGACCACATGCAGCAACATTCGGCCCAACATTTGCTCTCTTACGTGTTCGATAATCTTTATGATTTTGAGACAATTTCTGTGCATTTTGGCGCCACCGAATCTACGCTGGACCTGGCCACCGCCGCAGTCAGTGCGTCCCAACTGCGCGCGGCCGAACAATTTGCTAACCAATTGGTGTATGACAACCTGCCCATCACAGCGTATTTTGTCGACGAAAGCGCGATTGCCCATTTGCCCTTGCGTCGCCCCCCCAAAGTGAGCGGCCAAATTCGCATTGTGGAAATCGAGCAGCGCGACTACTCGGCCTGCGGCGGCACCCACTGTAGCCGTACGGGCGAATTGGGACTCATCCGGCTGACGCGGCAAGAGCGCAGCCGCGGCAATGTGCGCATCACCTTTGTGAGCGGGTGGCGGGCATTGCGCGATTCGCTCCACAAACATGATCTGATCACCCAAGTGGCCGCACTTTTTTCTACCGATATGGACAGTGCGCCCGAACTGGTGCAGCGCGCGTTGGAACAGAATAAAGCGTTTGAGCGCGCACTGGACATACTTCATCAGCAACTCATGCGCTTTGAGGCGCGTGAACTGTTCGAAAAAGCGGTCCACGTCGGCGATTACCGCGTCGTGAGCACTGTGCTTTACGAACAGCCGCCAGAAAATGTACGCGTCCTGGCGGCCCATTTGCAAGAGGAGGCGAGGCTCATCATCTGTTTAGCCACTGTGGTGAGCGGCAAGTTGACCCTTATTTGCGCTCGCTCTGCCGATGTCAAACTCCATATGGGAAATTTGCTGCGTGATGCGCTGAAGCAATTGGGCGGCGGTGGGGGAGGTCGCCCCGATTTTGCCCAAGGTGGGGGGGTGGATAGTGCCCGGGCGGATGAACTGATGGCGTATCTAATGGCAGATTTGCAAAGGCAGACCGCCGGTGAATAAGTTTTGCGACGTCTCTACTTTGTAAATAGGGCCACAATAATCAAACTCAACAGCAGAACGCCGGCTCGCTGACTCAACAGCAACATGCGCGATCGCATCCAGTAGACTGGCCGCACATGGCTTGTTGCAGTTGTCGTCGTTTCGTTGGCCCAAATCCATCCAAAAACCATGCTGCCCAGGAGCAACCCATACGCCAACGCCGGATACAAAACCGTGGTTGGCAGTGCATTCATGGGTAGTCTATGGGGCGTATAAACTACAATTGATGCGATCAGACTCAGGCTAGCCAGGTGGCTCGTCTGGTCAAAGAGAAAACCGCGCGCACCGCCGTTAAAGATGACGCCCACTCGTGACGAATCTATAAAGTAGTGTGAACAGCCGATCATACAAAGTAAGAGTAGATTGTCAAAAGGGTTGTTGAGCAGGGCGGCCGTCACGCAGATGTGAATCAATACGTGGCTCACAAGCATCATCCGGTTTTCATGTTTAGACTGGGCAATGCGGTTGGTTTGCAGGGGGAAATCGCCAATGAGATGTCCCAGGAGCAGGGCGGCAAAGAGATTCATGCGTATTCTCCTATTTTATATGGTGTGGTGGTGCAATGTGCCGGAGTATGGGTGTTCTCCTGAATGTCCACAATCATATCACTCAATTTCCCAAAACCTTCGCGTCGATTGTTGGAAAAGTGGTTGGTCATAAGAACTAAGACACCCCAACAATTGACGTATAATCAACTATTCGCCATCCACCATCCACCACTTGCCGAACAGTGAGACTATGAATAACAACATGTCATTATCAAACGCACAGCCCCCCGTTGCGCTCGAATCTACGGTGATTACCCACGGGCTGCCCTATCCGCAAAACCTGACATTGGCGCGCGATATGGAAGCGGCCGTGCGCGCCCAAGGCGCTCAGCCGCGCACCATCGGCATTGTGCGCGGCGAGCTGATTGCCGGTCTTTCACCTGCACAACTTGAATATTTGGCCACCGCGGCCCAAACAGCGGCAGAACACAATCTCCACAAAATCAGCCGCCGCGATCTGCCCATTGCTGTGGCGCGGCAGTGGAATGGTGGCGCCACCGTGGCCACCACCATGTGGATTGCTCATCGACACGGCATCCAGGTCTTTGCCACCGGCGGCATTGGCGGCGTCCACCGTGGCGATGGGACCGATGTGAGCGCCGATCTGCAAGAGCTGGCGCAGACACCGGTCATCGTGGTGTGCGCCGGCGCCAAGGCCATCTTGGATCTACCGGCCACGCTCGAATATTTGGAAACGTATGGGGTTTCGGTCATCGGGCTGGGGACCGACGAATTCCCGGCCTTTTACAGCCACCAAAGTGGGCTGCCGGTGGATGTCTGCTGCCAATCGGTTGCCGAAGTGGCGGCCATCTGGCGCGCCAAGCAGCAGTTGGGGTTGCCGGGCGGGCTGCTGGTCACCGTGCCCGTGCCCAAAGCAGAGGAGATTCCGGCGGCGGAGATCGAGCCGGTGATTCAGCAAGCGGTGGCCGAGGCCGCGCAACAGGGGTTGCGCTCAGCGCAAGTTACGCCGTTTTTGCTCAGCCGCGTGGCCCAACTTACCGGCGAGCGCAGCTTACGCGCCAACCTGGCGCTGCTGAAAAATAATGCCGTCGTGGCCGCTCAAATTGCCGTGGCGCTTGGCCACAATTAGTCAATTCTCCCACAGACATTGGAAACACGGACAATAAAGGGGGAACCCGTCCGTGTTTCCAATGTCTGTGGGATTATCTAAACCGCGCCCAATGGATTGTGGCTGGCCAAGTCAGCTATCAAGCATAGCAATCGCGCGCAGCACTACCTGCTCCGCCACGGCGGTTTTGCTCATTAGCGGCAGCGTTTCGCGCCGCCCATCGGCGTAGAGCAGCGTGACCCGATTGGTCTCCACGGCAAAACCGGCGTCGGCCGCGCTCACGTCGTTGGCCACAATCATGCTGAGGCCTTTGGACTGCAATTTGGCCGCCGCGTTGTCGAGCAGATTCTGCGTTTCCGCCGCAAAGCCCACCACCACGCGCAGCAATGGAAAATCACCGCGCCGCTGGGCCACGGTGGCCAAAATATCGGGATTGGCCGCCAATTCCAGCGTGGGGATGCCGCCATGCTTTTTGATCTTCTGGTCCGCGGCGTGCGCCGGACGAAAGTCGGCCACTGCCGCCGCCATGAGCAGCAGATGGGCATCGCGTACGCTTTCCAATACGGCATCCAACATCTGCTGCGCGCTCTCCACCTGAATGACGCTGGCGCCCGCCGGAGTGGGCAAATCCGTCGTCGTGATCAGCGTCACGTCGGCGCCGGTATCCAACGCGGCTTGGGCCAGCGCCAGGCCCTGCCTGCCCGATGACCGATTGGTCAAAAAACGCACCGGGTCCACCGCTTCCCGCGTGCCGCCCGCCGTCACCACAACTTTGCGCCCATCTAGCGGGCCGCCGTCCGCCAGCAGATGGCGCACGCGTCCCAAAATGGTCAAGGGCTCGCTCATGCGCCCTTTGGCCACCAGCCCAGACGCCAAATGCCCCTCTTCCGGCCCACAAAATTGCACGCCCCGTTCAGAGAGCAGCGCCACATTGGCCTGGGTGGCCGGATGGCTAAACATGCCGCCATCCATAGCTGGCGCGGCCAGCACCGGGCAGGTCGCCGCCAGCGCCGTGACGGTGAGCAAATTATCGCTGGCGCCGTGGGCCAGCTTGGACAGCGTATTGGCCGTGGCCGGCGCAATCAGCAGCAGATCGGCGCCGTGGGCCAGCCCGATGTGAAACACGTGCGCCTGATCGCCCCACAAATCGGCATCGGTATAGGCGCGCCGCCCGGTCACCGATTGAAAAACCAGCGGCGTGACAAAATGCGTCGCCCCCTCGGTGAGAATGGCGTCTACCTGGGCGCCGGCCTGCGTCAATTTGCTGGCCAGATCGGCGGCCTTATAACAGGCAATACTGCCCGTCACCCCCAACACAATGCGCTTATTCTGCAATGGATTCAACGTTCCCGTCACCTTGTCACCCCTTCACCTTGTCACCCTCTCATCCCCGGGCCTGATTCATCTCAAAAACAATCTTCAACCCCTCCAACGTCAGCCACGGCTCAATGTAGTCGAGGATGTCGGTGCCTTCGGCAATAACGGGGGCCAAGCCGCCGGTGCCGACCACTTTGGTGTCGGGGCCGAGTTCTGCTTTGAAGCGAGCCACCATGCCTTCCACCAGGCTGGCGTACCCATAGAGCAGCCCAGACTGCATGGCGTGAATGGTGTTGCGCCCGATGGCCGACGGCGGCCGCGCCAGATCGACCTTGGGCAGCTTGGTGGCGCGCTGATAGAGTGCATCGGCGGAAATGTTGATGCCCGGCACAATGGCGCCGCCCAGATATTCCCCGGCGGCCGTGACCGCCTCAAAAGTGGTGGCCGTGCCAAAATCCACAATACAGAGCGGACCGCCATAGCGGCGAAAGGCGGCCACGGCATCCACAATGCGGTCGGCGCCCACCGATGACGGGCTATCGTACAGAATGCGCAATTCGCTCTGCATCTGGCCCGTGACGACCAGCGGTTCCAGCCCCAAATAGTTTTGGCACACTTCGCGCCAGACGCCGGTGAGCGTGGCCACGCCAGAGGCAATGGCCACCCCGGTCACCCTTTCCGGCGCAATGCCCGCATGATTGAAAAGCGCCAGCAACTGCATGGCAAACTCGTCCGGCATCCGTTCGTGTACTGTGGCCAGCCGCCAGTGCGGACCCAACTCATCGCCCTCATAAAGCCCCAGCAGAATATTTGTGTTGCCAATGTCAATGCAGAGCAGCATGTTTGTTTCCTCTGTGGGGGATTAGGGAGTAGGGATTAGGTGGACAGCGCGCCTACTTCCTACTCCCTACTTCCTACTCCCTACTTCCCTTCCCCTAAATCACGTGCGATCAGACGGGGCAGCACGGCCGGCTCCGAACGGCGTAGGAGCACGCCGTGGCGAATGCCCACATAGCCCATGCGGATGTCGGCGGGGCTCCAGTGGCCTTTGTAGCGGATAAAGCCCAGCATTTCCCACAGCCAGAGCACCACGATGGCGGGCAGATAGGGCAGCCAGAAGCCCACAAACACAAAGGCCGTATAGTGTCGCGCCGGCGCGTAATCATCGACCAGTTCCGTTTTAAAGCCGCGCTGGCCAAATTGCACGGGCGGACTGCCCGCCATCTGCCTGAGAAAGCGCAGCGGTCGCCATATGTCGCCCAGGTGAATGTTGGCATAATCTTGCCCAATGCGCAGTACAAAGGCGATTTTGCCGCGCATGCCCGCGGGGGCTGCGGCAACGTGTTGGTTGACGTGGGCAATGAAGCCGGAGAGCCCTTTGGATTGGGTCATATTTGCTATTCAACCCCGAGCTGGTACACCTTGCCGTCAAAGGCGGTTAAGTACAATTCACCATTTTCATCTTCGCCAAATGAACTGATCTGTACATCAGATTGTAGCACAACTGCGGTGCGCCAGCCTTCTGCGGTGGGCGTGGTGGACCAAATGGTCCCGCTGCAATAGTCGCCAAAAAGATATGCGCCCTGCAATTCAACATATTGGGCGCCGCGATAGACATAGCCGCCGGTAATGGAGCAGTGGCCGCTGTGGTCATATTCGAAGATGGGGGCGTCCAACCCGCTGGCGTCGCACTCGTCGCTCTGGTAGCAACTCGTTCCCTCCATAATGGGCCAGCCAAAGTTGGCGGGCTGCACCGCACCGGGCGCCAATGCGGCTGCCGGCGCGAAATCCACTTCCTCAGTGGTGCGCTGCCCCACATCACCAATCCAGAGATCGCCGGTGGCGCGGTCAAAGCTGAAGCGCCACGGGTTGCGCAGCCCAATGGCCAGAATTTCATCCCGCGCGTCAATGGCATCACCATCGGCAGTGGGCCAATCCGCGTTCACCCACGGGTTGTCGGCGGGGATAGTGTAGGGTACAGTTGGATTGCTGGTTACGTCGATGCGCAAGATGGCGCCCAGCAGCGTCTCCGGGTTCTGGCCGTTACCATAGCGGTCGCCGGAACCGCCGCCATCGCCGGCGCCGATGTAGAGATAGCCATCGGGGCCAAAGGCCAACATGCCGCCGTTATGGTTGCGCGCCGGCTGCGCCAATTGCAAAACCACAAACTCACTCTCGGCGTCAACGCGATTGGGCTCTGCGGCGGAAACTTGAAAACGCGCCACCACCGTATCGCCTTGTAGATCGGTGTAATTGATAAAGAAAAAGCCGCTTTCCACATAATTGGGCGCAAAGGCCAATCCCAATAGCCCTTGCTCATTGCCGTTGTCGTTGACGCGCTCTTCCAGGTCCAGAAAGGGCGTCTCCAGCAGCGCCCCGTCCTGCCAAATGCGGATGCGGCCCGCCTGTTCCACAATAAAGAGCCGCCCGCTGCCATCCCCAGCGTGGGTCACAAAGACCGGGCGCGTCAACCCTTCCACCAAAGGTTCGACGGTCAGTGCAATCCCATCAATGGCAGCGGCGACGTCTTCGGCGCGGGCAGCCACGGCAGTTTGGCTGGCGGCGCTCTTTTGCGCGTCCATCTCAGTCGGCAGAATGAGCAGGGGCGCGCTATTGGCGTCACACGCGGCCAACACAAAGAGGCTCGTCACCATCAGAGCCGACCAATTCAGCAGGATACGTAAAGGGTGGAACTTACTCAGTTTTGGGGTGCAAGTTATCATGGTTTTCTTTCTATGAACGAAAATGGAAGGCTACCCATTGCCATATTTTAACATGGATGGTATATAAGAAATGTAACATGTGTTTTTATACTGGAACTTCAATACATTATTGCAGAAAGGCGCGTACACTCCATGAGTGAATCGATTTTAATGGCTGGGGTATTGGCGGCGGGGATCTTGTGCCAGTGGGTGGGCTGGCGGCTGAAGATCCCCGCCATTTTGCCGCTGTTGGCCGTGGGTGTTTTAATGGGGCCCATCCTGAACTGGCTGCATCCACAGGAGGCGTTGGGCGAACTTTTTTTCCCACTGGTTTCCTTTGCGGTGGCCATTATTCTGTTTGAAGGCGCCTTAACATTGGCCTGGCGCGAGGTGCGCGCCGTGGCTTCCACCGTGCGCAACCTGCTGGTGATCGGCGCGCTGATCACCTGGTTTGGCGGCGCCTTGGCGGCCCATTACATCATGGGGCTGTCGTGGAACTTGGCGCTGCTGTTTGGCGCACTGATCATCGTGACCGGGCCGACCGTCATCGCGCCGCTGCTGCGCAACGTGCGCCCCACGCCCGCCATCGGCTCGGTGCTCAAATGGGAAGGCATTCTGATCGATCCCGTTGGCGCCACCATTGCCGTGTTGGTTTTTGAATATATTGCCGCCGAAGTGACGCCAGAGCATACGGCGGTGGTCTTTTTGCAAATTGTGGCGGTGGGTCTAATCCTGGGGCTGGCCGCCGGATATGCGCTCTATTATTTGATTCAACACTATCTGATCCCAGATTATCTGCGCGACGTGGCGGTTTTGGCCATGGTGATTGTGGCTTTTGCCATCTCCAATGAATTGGCGCCCGAGTCCGGGTTGTTGACCGTTACCGTTATGGGCATTCTGCTGGCCAATCGCAATTTGAAGCAGTTGCGCGAAATCTGGTTTTTCAAAGAGAAATTGAGCGTGCTGCTGATTTCTACGCTCTTTATTATGTTGGCGGCCAACACGTCGCTGGCTGAACTCCAGATGCTCGACTGGCGGGCCTTTGCCGTGTTGGCGGTGGTGATTCTGGTGCTGCGACCGCTGGGCGTGCAGTTGAGTGCGCTGGGCAGCACGTTGAGCCGCAATGAGCGCCTTTTTCTATCGTGGATTGCGCCGCGCGGGATTGTTGCGGCAGCCATTTCGTCGCTCTTTGCCTTTGAGTTGGTTGAGTTTGCCCACCTTGAAGAAGCCCGAATCGTGGCGCCATTGACTTTCCTGATCATTGTAGGGACGGTGCTCATCAGGGCAGCAGCGCGCGCCGGGTGGCCGAAATGCTCAACGTACGCGAGGCCGAGCCGCAGGGGTTTTTGATCATGGGCGCGCACCGTTTTGCCAGCGCGTTGGGGCGGGCTCTCAAAGAGAGCGGCTTTGTGGTGCGCAGCATCGATACCAACTGGAATCTGGTGCGCAAGGCGCGCATGGAGGGGCTGACCGTCTATCACGGCAACATCCTGTCCGAGCATATGGAACATGAGCTGGACCTGTCGGGTATTGGCCATCTGCTGGCGCTCACCGCCAATGATGAAGCCAACGCGCTGGCCTGCAAAAAAATGGAAGAAGAGCTGGGCTCGGCCGGCGTTTATCAGCTCGCCCCCCAATCCGGCCGTGAGCGCAACGAAGTGAGCCACATGCAGCTTGGGCGTGTTTTGGGTGGCCGCAACTTGACCTATACGGCCGTGGAAGATCTGACCCGCGCCGGCGCCACCATCAAAAAGACGCGTTTGACGCCTGAGTTTACCTATGTAGATTTTCAGGAACTGTATGGCAAGGCGGCGATTCCGCTGATGGTGATGCGCAATAAGGCGGTTGAAATTGCCACATTGGAAAATGGCTTTGAGCCACAGCCCGGCTGGACGCTCTTGAGTTTGCAAATCGACGAACCAACCGCTGCCAACACGCCTGAACAGGAGGGCGCCGCGGCTGTAGTTTAATTCATCCACTACAGCTATACAGGTGTCCCCTGAGCTTGTCGAAGGGGACACCTGTATAAAATATCCATTTTAGTCTGCTTCATCAGGCGCCGCCGGATCCCCCATGGGGAATCCGGCGGCGCTTTCATTTTCAACCATGATGCATTTTGCCGCTTTTGCGAGGCATCAACCCCCTCCGGTCGTGCTAAGCTAGCCCCAGCATAACAAAACCATTCAAGCGTTGCTTCTCCGCTGTGCGGCCACGGCATCACCGACAAACATTGCAAACACTTGCGTAGAGACGCCTGCACCAAGCACCATAAAAAGAAGGCTTTCTATGAATCCGTTCTCTCTCTCGATTGTCATTATCCTGACCCTGGCCGCCGGTTTTGCTGACGCCCAGGGCTTTCTCCACTCTACCCAAATTTGGACCAAAGCGGGCTTTGGCTGGAGCGCGGCCCTGCGCTCGGCCTTGGGCTTTAGCCTCAGCATCCCCTGCTATTGGATCGCCGTGCGCTATTTGCAGGACGCCGGCATCATCACCCCCGAAGTGCAGACCATCTTCTGGTTTGCCGTCACCATTAGCGGTGTGGCCATTGCCAGCGGCAACTTCCTCAACTGGAACATGCTGGATAAGGGTGTCGGCCTCTTCATCCTCATCGGCGCCGTCTGGCTTATGATTCGCACCGGCGCGTAGAAACAAATATGGCTCCAGCGGATCTCATGTGGTTGGCGAGGGAGGTGCATTCTCGTAGGTCACTCTTGTAGAGTGACATCCATCGGTAAACCCAGCCCGTCACTCTACAAGAGTGACCTACGCATGTCAACTTCTCCATTAAGCCCCAAAGAACCACAAATATGTACCCATTGATAAACCGTCCCAAACAAGGAAGGAATCCAGAAAATGCATACATCCCTGAATCCTCCTCCCGCCCGCTATGTCTATCGCCGCCAACACGCGCTCTGGCTCAGCCTCGCGGCGCTGCTTTTGTTGCCACTCCTTTTTGTCGCTTTCCGCGCCGACTCCGGCACACCCGCGCTTCACGCGCGGGCCCTATTGGCGTTGGGCGGCAGCGCCATTCCGCAGGACAGCTCGCCGGACACACCGCCCTTCACCACCGACCGACTGGCCATCGAACTGACCGAGGTGACGGCGCCGCCGGCTGACCGCAGCCTCAATGCCTATCTGCTCAAAGGTGAGAGTTCCACCGGTCTACGTTGTGCCGATCTGCCGGTGAGCAACGGCGGCGTCAACACAAACTGCGACTTTCCGGGCCAGAACTTGATCCGCTACGATACGCTCACCTTTGTGCAGGAGAGCACCGTCTTTAGCACCACGCTGCCCGCTGGCGCGCTGAGCTATCTACGGCAGGCGCTGGCCGAGGCGAGCGGCCCGCCCCATAACACAGCTTACGGCATTGGGCTCAAAAATGAAGCCAAGCTGCTGGCCGATCATGCTGGCTTTGCTAACGACGCCGCCAGCTCGGGCAACCTCTCCACCGCCAAACGCCACACTGAACATGTGCTCAACATCCTCTATGGCGCCAGTGATGTCCGCTATGGCGATCAGGATAACGATGGCGTGGCTACCAATCCGGGTGATGGCTATGGCTTGCTGCTCTATCGCCAAAAGCTCTATGACGCCGTGCAGGCGGCGGCGGAGGCGGGCGACGCCACGCCCAACATTCAAACGCGGGCGGCGGAAGTGCAGACGGCGCTTAACAATATTGGCGCCGGCAACGGCGATGGCGGCTGGGCCGATCTCTTCATTGCCAAAGCGGAGGCGCTGCTGGCCGAGAGCGACGCAACGGCTGCGCAGACGCTGGCTGCGCAGATGGCCGGATTGGCCACACGCATTTACCAGGGCGAAGAGCTTAACGACAACGGCGAAATCGAGCCCATTGTGGGCGAGGGCGGCGCGCAGACCGCCTGGCGCTACACCCAATACGCCGCCGATTATCTCACGACGGATGGCGCCGGTTACGTGCGCTACGCCGATTCCAGCAGCGCCGCCAGCAACGACGCGTTGCGCATCAAACTAGCGGGCCTGCCTCCCGCCAATGCTGGTGAACAATATTGGGTCTATTTGGTGAGCGACGGCGGCGAATATTTTCTGGCCGGTGCGCTAGATGGTGCGGGCGGCGCGCTCGATGCTGCCTTGACCGCCAGCGGACGCAACCTGGCCCAGGGCTTCAAGGCCGCGCGCGTCACTGTGGGCTACAAAATAGCCGAAGACAAACTGCCCACCACGGCGCTGGGCTATCTCTGCACCACGCTGGACACCGCCCAGGGCACGCCGGGCGCAACCGGCTACGGCGTGGGCCTGGCCACGCAGGCGCAAATTCTGGCGGCCCACGCCGGCTTTGCGCGTGATGCAGCGCAAGCGGGCAACCTGACCGGCGCTCGCCAGCACGCCGAGCACGTGCTCAACATTCTCTATGGCGAAAACGATGGCCGCTATGGCGACCATGACAATGACGGGCTGCCCACCAATCCGGGCGACGGCTACGGTCTGCTGCCCTATCGCCAGCAAATGGACAGCACCTTAACCCTGGCCGCCGAAAGCATCGACGCCACCGACAACATCCGCACGCGCGTGGCGCAGGTGCAGACCGCGCTGACCAATATTGGTGACGGCGCCGCCGGTAGCTCCAGATGGGCGGCATTACTGATTGAAAGCACGGAAGGGTTGCTGGCTGTATCCAGTGCCGCTGATGCTCAACCGTTCGCGGCGCAAATGGCCGGGTTGGCCGGCCGCATTTACAGCGGCGAAGATCTGAATGACAACGGCCAAATCGAGCCTATTCAAGATGAGGGCGGGGCGCTGGTTGCCTTCCGCTATGCCCAGCGCGCCGCCGAGTACTTCCCGCAGGCGGTGGATGCGCCGGTTGCCACGCCCACCCCTGCGACAACCATCACGCCTGAAACCACTGCCACGCCCAACGTTACGGGGACACCGACCGCCGTCACGCCGCCGCCCTTGGGCAGCGACAGTTATGAAAGTGATGATCAGTGCAGCGATGCCCGCGCCATTGCCACCGACGGCATTGTGCAGCGCCGCAACTTCCACCAAATCGGCGACAGCGATTGGGTCAAGTTTGACGCCACGGCCGGTGAACAGTACCTGATCGAAGTGAGCATTCCCGATAATTCGGCGGCCGATGTGGCGCTGGAAATGTTGGCGGCCTGCGGCGGCGCGGTGTTGGAAGCGCAAGACTTCCAGTTCAGCCCCGGCGTGCGCCTGGACTACACGGCGGCCAGCAGCGGCGCGCTCTACATGAAATTCACCAATCACGACCCCAGCCGGGCGGGCGATGACGTGGCCTATGAGCTGGCCGTGCGTCAGCTCAGCGCTACGGCTGCACCGGGCTTGCTGATTATCGTGGCCGGCCAGATCAAGAATAACGACCCGGTGCAGCCCAATATCTATCACGTGACCGACGCCGTCTATCAGCTTTTTAAGGACAAAGGCGCCACCGACGACCAGATTTACTATCTAGCGCCCGACCTGAGCCGCACGGGTGTGGATGCCTCGGCCACGGCGGCCAATCTGGAAGCCGCCATCACCCAATGGGCCGACGAGCAGGCCGCCACCGCCCAATCGCTTACGCTCTATCTCATGGACCACGGCGGCCAGGACATCTTCTATCTGGACAAGCTGCGCAGCGAGTGGATTACGCCCACCGATCTGCACGGCTGGCTCAACAAGCTGGAGTCGCTGCGCCCCACGCTCAACATCAATGTGATCTACGAAGCGTGCGAATCGGGCAGCTTTATTTCCGGCGACGGCAGCATCAGCAAGCCGGGCCGCGTGGTCATCGCCTCCACCGACGATGTGAATCTGGCCTGGGCGTCGGACGACGGCGCCATCTTCTCCGACCATTTTCTGAACAGCCTGCGCCGCGGCGAAAGCCTCTACACCAGCTTCCGCAGCGCCCAAATCGCGGCGCAGATCGCCCACCCACAGCAGCAGCCGTGGATCGACGGCGACGGCGACGGCGTGGGCACCGACGACGCTTCGCAGACGGTGGCGGCGCAGCGCGGCTTTGCCTTTGCCGGCACCTTCCCCGATGAGATCTGGCCGCCCTTTATTGCCGAAGTGCAGCAGATTGAACCCGATGAGCAGGGGCGCGGCGTGCTGCGGGCGCAAGTGCGCGACGACGTAAATGTGGACAGCGTCTGGGCCGTCATCTATCCGCCCTCCTATCGCGCGCCCGCCGAAAGCGAAGAGCTGGTGCAGGAAGCGCTGCCCACCGCCGTGCTGCTGGACCAGGGCAACGACTGGTACGGCGCCCGCTTTGACGGCTTTAGCGAAAAGGGAACCTATCGCGTTGTTTTCTACGCCGACGACAATCAGGGCGTCCATGCCCGGCCGCTGTCGGTGGAGGTACAGTTGGGTTCCAATGATGTCTATTTGCCACTGATTATGCGGTAGTTGGTCAATGCCATTAAGTGAGCGGAGACTGCGCTGCACGGCGTCCTAAATTTATGAACTTGCGCAGGGTGGGTCCGCCGTGCGTTGCAGTTGGAGCGGTCGCCATGACGCTTAACTTATTGACATTGGGTAGTTAGTGGCTGGCGGATATCTTGCGTATGGGTATCGTTAAGGATATAGGTAGTGCGTCGAGAGGCGCGTTCCATCAGACCGGTGACGCCACTCTGGTTTCACGCTGCCAACTGCCGCAGCTACTCAACCGCCGTTCGCTCTCCTATTGGACGGCCAAAATGGCTTAGCTTGATGCCTATCGACATCCTTGCCGCACCTACTCATTATCCCAAATGATTTAGAGGAGATTCACTATGAAGTTAATTCGAAAAGTTCGTTTGATGCATCCTGTTTGGCTGTTGGCGCTCGTGTTGGCCTTGGCGGCCGCGGGCGTGGCCTCTGCCCAGGAACGCCGCCGGCCTATTTACAGGAATTTACGCCGATTACATTTAACGGCGATCTATATCACATTCGCTATACAACCACCTGTGCGCCCAATGATCCCGAGTGCGATTGCGATGAAGCCATTAACGATATTAATGGGGATGGCTCCATTGACAACGTCAACGATTATGATGAAATTAACGCCTGTTTGGCCAATGCAGACACCAACGGCGATGGCATCTTTGATGCGCCGCAAGATGTCAACAACAACGGCGTGGCTGACATTGTCGATCCCGACTGGACCGGCGGCGGTGACGGCATCTTTGCCGAAAGTATGGCCCACAAGTTCACCGAGGTGCTGACAACCTACGATGCGTGGGGGCTGGATGCGCCGCAGATGACGGAAGATCCTGATGACCAGGCGCGCGATTTCTGGATCTACCGGGTGCCGGAAGGCTATGTCGGGGTCTATCGACCAGGCGAAGGTCGTTTTGATATGGGCTCCGAATATGTCCAGCGCACTTCGCTCGACCCGCGCACAACGCTGGCGCACGAGCTGTGGCACGCCATCCAGAGCACCTATGACAACAACATCCTTTCGGCGGGCCGCTGGTTTATTGAGGGGCAGGCTGCTATGGTTCCCGACCGCGGTGGGAGGCGCTAGACTCGATGCCCGCCAGCGGTTTTGTCAATCGAGCGCGCAATTATATCGCCTATCCCATCTATCCCGTCCAGATTGATTCTGACAACGATGGCGTCCGCGATCTTGTGCAGCCGCAGGGCTTGTTGGGCTTTGGGTATGAAGGGGCATTGTGGTGGGCCTATCTGGCCGAACAAGTGGGGACAGAATATCTGAATACACCGGCAGAGGGTATGGATTTCCTGGTTTCGGTCTTAAAAAAGGATAATTTCCCCTTTAATCTGGTGGGCTGGAGCGCCACCGATTTTACTCTGTGGACCAAAACCGGGCGCGGCTTTGACCTCACGTTTTGGGATTTTACCATTGCCAATTACGCCCGCACCTTTGACCTCTCGCTGCTCAGCCCCAGCGCCTTGAATGGGCGCGACCCGCAACGCGTGCTGCGCTATCGCGATGAAGGCCCGGCGGACCAGGAGTTGGATTATGGGGAAGTTCCCCGGGAGGTCATTAGCGCCGCCAATATGCCCACCGGCCAAAACGGCGTGGTGGCTGGCGTTGTGCCGCTGGTGGAAAGCCAGCAAGGCATGCCCATCTACGGCGTCAAATATTACGAAGGGGTGCTGCCTGCGCCCGCCGACTGTCCCGTGGCCTATTGGCGGGTGGATGGCGCGCCGGCCTCCCACTTTATGCATTCATTCCTGCTGTTGGAAGATCGCAACGGCAACGGCCAGCGGGAAGTCACCGCGTTGGCCCGCCATTGGGGCGAGGTGTTTGCGCAAGCCATTGTGAACAAGCCCGCCTATCGCACCATTGCGGGCATTGTCACCACCGGCCGCGAGACCGACAGCTACGCCTGGCAGATGGGCTGCGAAGATGTGGCGATTAGCGTCGTGGAACCCACGGCGGCCTTTCAAGCCGCCGTGGGGGCGCCGGGCAATTTGGGGCGCTTTCTGGTCTGGGTGGAGGTCAAAGGGCTGATCTCCGGCGCGCCGGTCACCGATTTTGATGCGCTGGCCAACTTTGCCGTGCAGGTGGGCGGCGTCAATGCGCAGGTGCTCAATGGCGACGTGGTGCAGAATCGCTATTGGCTGGTCGTGCAGGCGCCCGAAATTCCCGGCGCTGCGGCCTTTGACGCCTTTGATGTACGCGTAGAGCTCATCGGAACCGGCGCCACCGATACGTCGCCAGACGCCGTCGTCTACGGCGTGCAGCCGCGCGAGCAGGTGCTGCTGGTGGACCGCAGCGGCAGCATGGCCGATCAAGACAAGCTCATCGCCGCCCAAACGGCGGCTGGCCTCTTTATCGACACTACTCGCCAGGACGACCAACTGGGCGTGGTCAGCTTTAACCAGACCGCCGCCACCGATTTCGCCATGACGCGCGTGCCGGATCAGGATGACGCCGGTGGCACGCGCGCGAATGCCCGCACCACTTTAAACGGGCTAACCGCCGCTGGCGACACGGCCATTGGTCTGGCCCTGGGCCGCGGCCAAACATTGCTCAACACCGACCCCACCACCACCGACAACTGGATGGTGCTGCTCAGCGACGGCATCAACACCGACGGCATCCCGCCGCTGACGGTGGTCGCCGGTGCGGTGGCCCCCGCCGACACCAAAGTCCACACCATTGCGCTGGGCAACGGCGCCGATCACAACCTGATGCGCGCCATTGCGGCCATCACCTGCGGCGCGGCGTTTGTGGATCACTGTTTCCACGCCAATGCGGAGGTGGATGGGGCGCCGGTGCAGGCCAGCGCCGTGCAGAACGACGCGCTCAACCTGGGGCTGGCCGACACCTATCTGCGTATTGCCGAAAGCATGGCCGGTCATCAGCGGCTGTGGCAGGGGGAGGGCGGCGGCCAGGCCAGCACTGAATTTACCATCGACGGCACGCGCGGCCGCGATGCGCTGCTCAGCATTTACTGGGGGTGCGCGCAAAAAGCGGGTGCGGTAAAAGTCTTTGCGCCAGCGGGGCTTAAAATCATTGAGCGCAGCGCGGTGGGCCATTCGGTTTTCTATTTGCCGGAGCTGGCCAGCGGCAAGTATGGCCTGGAGCTGAGCGGCGATTGTGCATGGCGCGGCGCGCTCTCGGCCGCGGTGACGGCGGGCGTGGAGATGCACGCGTTTATCGACACGGTGGAAGCCGAGCGCACGCTCTTCCAGCCGGCGCAGCTTCAGGTCAGCCTGAGCGATGAAAATGGCCCCGTGGCGGGCGCCAGCGTGCGCGCTACGGTCCACCGCTTTGACGGGACGCAAGAGCAGATTCTGCTGCGCGATGACGGCGTGGGTCCGCACGACCGGGCAGCGGGCGATGGCATTTATGGCTACAGCTACGACCGCGTCAACGGCGTCGAGCGCCACAACATTACCTTTGACATTATGGCCAGCGGTACTGTGGCCAGCGGTGACGGCTTTACCCGCCACCAGCGCCTGACCTATCGCCCGGCCAACATCAGCCGCATCGATGCCGATAGCGACGGGCTGCCCGACGTGTGGCAGGCTCGCTACGATGTGCGCGGCGCTAACGACGACCCGGATGGCGACATGCTGACCAATGAGCAGGAGATGAATCTGGGCACAAACCCGACCCGCGCCGACACCGACCGCGGTGGCGAAAATGACGGCAGCGAAGTGACCAATGGCCAAAATCCGCTGGATGCGGAGGACGATGCGCTGCCGCCCATTGCCGACTTCCGCTGCCAGAGTGGGCAGGGCCAGGCCACGCTGCTCTTTGACCCCCGTGCTGAATATGAGCAGATGCGCGTGCTGCGCGTCGAAGGCGCAACCGGCGCCGCCACGTTGGCGGATTTCAAAGCCATC
The DNA here is from genome assembly GCA_041391125.1 of Caldilineaceae bacterium. GTDB lineage: Bacteria > Chloroflexota > Anaerolineae > Caldilineales > Caldilineaceae > JACKBC01. The sequence goes on along the minus strand of JAWKON010000011.1, from coordinate 11,522 downwards.
GGCGACTTTGCGCCCGGCGGTGGACAGATTGTGGACAGCGATGTCAAAAATGGGCAGAACTATTTGTATATTCTGCAAGCGCTGGCCGCCAGCGGCAAAACCGCCGGCGCGTTCACCATGCCGCAGCTCTGCCAGCCCGCGGATGATCCGTATCCGCCGACCGGTTCGTTCGTCATCAATAATGGCAAGCGCACCACGGACAACCCCATTGTGCGCTTGCACCTGGCGCAGATGTATGAAAACGGTCGCCCCCAAATTACGCAGGTGCGTTTGAGCAATACGCCCGATCTGTTCAACGCCAAATGGATTCCATTTAGCACCGAAATAGAGTGGAAGATTGCGCCCGACGCCAAAACCGGCTGGGCCACGGTCTACGCGGAGTTTCAGGACGAGGCGGGCAACGTGAGCGACGTGACTGCCATTGAATCGATCCGCTATGGCAAAAGCGGCGGCACCTTTGGCGACGAATTTACAGTCTATCTGCCGCTGCTCAAGCGCTAGCGCGCCGGGGTGGACTCAGGTGTGATCGATAAGGCAATTGGGCGCCTTTGGAAAAGAATTGTAAATTGTAAATAGTGAACGGTGAACGGTGAATGCTCGTAGCCGGCCTCATTCACAATTAGCAATTCACCATTCACCATTTACAATTCACCGCCTCCGTTTGCCCAGGCCAGGATTTTGGCAGCATTTTGTTCACAAAGCCCTGTGGCAAATATGGTAAAATAGTGTGCTTCTGGTCGTCCATCCGCACACTTTCCTCCCGTTCATTGAACTTTTGGACGAAAAATCAGCCGCAGATGCACGCCGATATACGCAGATGTCCTATTGACGTATATCGGCGTGCATCTGCGCTTCCAATTGTTTCCGGCTTATCCATCCAGGTTAGGAGTAATATATGAACTTGACTCGCTTCACTATTTTGCGATCCGACCCATTGCAACGCATGGCCAGAAATCGCTGGCCTCACCGCCTGTTTGCCGCGCTGCTGATATTTGCGCTGCTCTGTGTGTTGGCGCCGTCTGGTCTCCACGCCCAAGAGGATGCGCCCCTTTATTGCGCCGCGCTCACCGCCGACGATTGTGCGCTGCTGACGGCGGCCCATGAACAGATGCGCACGCTGCACGCGTTGACCGCCGCCAATCACATCGATTTTACGGCCAGCAACATTCCCGATGCGCCGTTTGACGCCATTACGTTTGCGCTGGATCAGCAGACCACGCAATCATTGAGCACAGAGGCAATGGCGGCCCTGCTGGAGTTTCGTCAGCTTGCGCAAACCGAACCGCAATTGCTCATGGCGGAACCCCAGCGGCTGCTCGATTTTTATGCCACATTTTTGGCTGGCGCCAACTTTGAATCCAACCTGCAACTGAACGTCTCCGAGGATGTGATTCGGCTGATCGAGCAGGCGGCGGCAGAAGAGGGCGAACCCATTCCGTTCCCGCTGCCCAACCAGGTTGAGTTTAGCACGCGTCTGGTGGACGGCACGTTTTATGTGAACTTGAGCCCGTTGGCCGATCTGCTGCCTGGTCTCGCCGCTACCGGCGATATTTGGCTGGGCGTGGAATTTGCACCCATAATTGACCTGGCCTTCAACGCCGCCCTGGCCGACGCCGATTTTAACGACATGCGCAGCAGCGATGCTGAACTCTTGGCCCAAATCCTGGGCGCTTCGGCCTCCAACACGGGCGGTCCGCTGGCGCCCACGCTGGCTGGGATGCCCTTTGGCGCCCAGGCGTTGCCATTTTTGAACATCCAACGCGTGGAGGATGGCGCGGTGGACGGCCAGGCGACGGCCCGCTTCCGCACCACGGTCAATTATGCCGCACTGCTGGCCGACCCCACCGCGCAAGAGCTGATCGCCCAGCTCATTCGCGACCCCGATTATGGCGACCAGCCAATGGACGAATTTGAAATGCGGCAAACGCTGGCCATTATCCAACAGTTTGGCCCCACCGTGCTGGATACGCTGGGACTGGAACTCATCGAGCAGGTCGATCTGGATTCCGGCCTCTTCTTGGGCAGCGAACTCAAGCTCAATTGGGATGTGGCCCAGCTTGCGCCTTTGCTGGCCGCGGCGGGGATACCGGATCTGGGCGAGGACCAGCAGCTTCCCGTCATCGCGTTCAGCTCGACCACCAGCTACCGCGATCACAACGCCGAGCTCACCATTGCGCCGCCCGCCCCGGCGCTGATCATTGCCACAGCGGAGCTGCTCGAGCTAATTCCGCCGGCCGAGCTGGATTTCATGAACAGCGAACCGCCCTCACCGCCTACAGTGGCTGCGCTGGACGATTCGATTGCCGAGGCGCGCGCTTTGCTGGAGGCCGGCGATCCGCTGAGCGCGTTGCCGCTTTTTGACCAGGCCATTGCAGTGGACCCCAACAACGCCGATGCTTATAACGAGCGCGGTACGGTTCACTATCGCTTGGGTGATTATGCAGCCGCCATCGAGGATTTTAGCGCCGCCATCGAGATCGACCCCAGCGATGCGCGCTTCTACACCAATCGCGGCGACGCCTATGGCCAGATGAGCGAATATGAAACGGCGCTGGCTGACTATGATGCTGCCATCGCGGTCGATCCATCCTACGCGATGGCGCACAACAACCGCGGCTATACCAATTACCTGCAAGGCGCATACGAAGAGGCCGTGGCCGATTACACGGCGGCGTTGGAACTGGCGCCCGATTATTTGCAGGCTTATGCCAACCGGGGCGACGTCTATCGCGTGCTGGGCGATTATGAAGCCGCCATTGCCGATTACAACGCAGTGCTGGAAATTGATCCCCAATCCGGCTGGGTCTATGCGCCGCGGGCGTTAGCGTATAGCGAGTTGGGCCTGTATGAAGAAGCCGTGACCGACTATGACGCCGCCATCGCGTTCGACGATCAGAATGCCAATCACTATTTCAACCGGGCGCTGGTCTACTACAATTTGGGCCAGTTTGATGCAGAGATTGCCGACTACACCAGCACGCTCGAATTGGATCCCACCTACACCACCGCCTATTACTATCGGGCGCTGAGCTATCAAGACCTGGGCGAATTAGAGTTGGCGCTGGCCGACTATAATCAGGCGCTGGAACTGGAGCCCGACAATACTCGGATGCTCACAAACCGCGGGTTGCTCTATTTGGACCTGGATGAGACCGAGCTAGCGCTGGCCGATTTCGACCAGACCGTTGCCCTGGCGCCCGACGATGCTACGGGCTATATCAACCGCGGCTATACGTACAGCCTGCTGGAGAATTATACAGACGCGTTGGCCGACGCCAGCCAGGCCGTTGAACTGGCGCCCGATGAACCCATCGCCTGGGGTAACCGCGCGGAAGCCAACGGCAAGCTGGGCAACTATGAGCAGGCCCTGGCCGATTATGCGCAAACGCTGGAACTGGCGCCCGATTATGCCATCGCCTATCTGGATCGGGGCAAGCTCTATCACGAGTTGGGGCGAGACGAGGAGGCCATTGCCGATCTGGAATACTATCTGGAATTGGCGCCCGATGGGAAGAATGCGGCCGAAGTGGCGGCGCTGCTGGAGGAGATAAGATAGCTTGTTGAGCCGTCAAAAAAATCCCGGAATCTCCAAAAGATTCCGGGATTTTTTTGACGGCCGCCTACTTCACCTTATGGTCAGCGCCACAAACGAACGGTTTTGTGTTCCTCTGCGTCTTTGTGGCTATTCTTATGCACTTGTATCAAAGCGGCAGCGGAATGATCCGCCCCTCGGCCATGCTGCGATTGACCGCCTCGGTGAACTCCATATACTTAACGCCCGTTTCAAACGAGGTGAGATGAATCTCTTCCTGGCCGCGAATGGCGCCCACGAATTCCTCTTCCACGCGCCAGCCGCCGATTTCGCTATCGGGAATCGGAATTTCGCTCAAGGCACTGTCGCCGCGCTGCCCGCCCAGCAACTTGTTCTCCGTAAAGCGCAGCGTGCCGCGGCTGCCGTAGAGCGAGGCCGACGGTGGACCGGCCAAGCCGCTGACCGCTGAGGTCTGCATGTGAAGCTGAGCGCCGCAGGCCATCTCTGAGATCACGTCCAGGTGCTCGGGGATGCGCACGGCGCGCAGATTGCCGTCGCCATCTTTGCGCATCTTCATATAGGTCTTGCCCATAGCCATGACCGAGGTGGCTTCGCCCACCCAGCGCAGAATCGCCTCGTACCAGATGCCCATAAACATAATGTTGAGCCCGCTCAGATCAAAATCGTGCCGCCAGTGCAGCGGGCCATCCAGGTCCAAAAACGTATCGCCCGCCCGCAATTCGATGGCCAAAATGTCGCCCAGATAGCCCTCATTGATCAGCCGCTTGACCGTTTTGTCCACGCGCAGCGTAAAGGGCGACGGCACAATCTGCGTCACCAAATGGGGCTTGGCCAGCGACGCCGCCAGCATGTCATGCGCCTCGCTGGCGTTGCGCGCCATGCGCGCTTCACACATGACGTGCTTATTGGCGGCCAGCGCGGCCAGCGTCAACTGGCGGTGCATGTAGGGCCAGGTGCCGATCACAATGGCGTTGGTGTCGGGCGCGTCGATCAGCTCTTGCCAGCTATCATAAATGGTGGGGACGCCAAATTCCTGCGCCACGCGCTCGGCGGATGCGCGGCTGCGATTGCAGATGCTGACCACCTCGACGCCGTCGAGCTTTTGCAGCTTGGGAATGTGGTGTAAACGGGTGTTGGCGCCGGCGCCGACGACGCCGACGCGAATGGGAGTTTGGGTGGACATGGTTGCCTCCTGTTTGTGATGCGTATTGAGTGTCGAGTATTGAGTATTGAGTACTATGGTTCAGGAAAACTGCGGAAATCTGCGGCATCTGCGGTTCAACTCATATTTGCGTTTGCGGGAGCGCTGCCTCGATAAATTCATCCAAATCCTGTTTCAATTGAATAATCGACGGCTTATGCACGTACATCATGTGGCCGGCTTCGTAGTGGCCCATGCTGATGTTGGCCTGCAATTCGGCGTCCAGGCCCAGGTGATTGAAGGTGTATTCGGTGGCGAAATAGGGGGTGGCCAGGTCGTAATAGCCGTTGCCCACAAAGACTTTGAGGTAGCGATTTTTGGTCATGGCGCCGCGCAGCGTTTCGGCCACGTTGACGTATTGATTCTGGTTTTTGCCATAGTCCCAAGTTTGGTAGAGGCTGGTCAGGATTTCATAAACCAGGTCGCTTTCAAAGCCCAATTCGGTGCGCACATAGTTATTGAACATGGCCGTGTAAACGCCATGAATCACGGCAAAGCTGGGGTCATATTCATGGACTTCGCCCACGGCGTCGCGATCCACGCCGGTGATGCGGGTGTCGAAGCGGCCCACCGTGCGCTGCTGGGGACGCAGAATCTCTTTGACAAAGCGGTGGATGGCAATGCGCAAATTGGTGCGCTCAATATAGTCCGCCGAAAGCCCGGTGTATTGGGCCAACTTTTCCACAATCTGGCTGCGTTCGTCCTGGCCCAGTTTGGCCCCCTTCATCAGCGCCAATGTGTACGCGTTGGCGGCAAATTCTTCCACCTCGTCCAGCACAGCGCGCAGCGACTGCTTTTGCAGCTTTTTGCGCAGCAGGCCGTGATACCAGGCCGTGGCCGTATAGGTGGGCAAAAACAGAATATACGGCAGGTCATTGCCCACGTTAAAGCGCGCGGTCTGAAAGTTCAGAATACTGGAGATGAGCATAATGCCGTTGAGATACATGCCGTGGCGGTCTTGCAGATGGCCGGCCAGCCCGGCCGAGCGCGTGGTGCCGTAGCTTTCGCCAATCAGAAATTTGGGCGAGGCCCAACGTTTGTAGCGCGTGGTGTAAAGGCGGATAAAGGCGCCCACCGATTCAATATCTTTTTCCAGCCCGTGAAACTGCTTGGCCTCTTCGCCCGGCGCCGGGCGGCTGTAGCCGGTGCTGACCGGGTCAATGAAGACCAGGTCAGTCTTGTCCAGGATCGAATATTCATTGTCCACCAGCCGGTAGGGCGGCGGCGGCGCGTTGCCTTCATCGTCCATCAGCACGCGTTTTGGCCCCAGCACGCCCATGTGCAGCCAGACCGACGATGAGCCCGGCCCGCCGTTAAAGGCAAAGGTAATGGGGCGCTGGCCCAGATCTGCCACGCCGTTGCGCGTGTAGGCCGTGAAAAAGATCGACGCTTTGGCCTTGTCCTCTTCATCTTTCAGCACGAGGACGCCGGTGGTGGCGGTGTAGTCGATCTGCTGGCCGCCAATGGAGACGGCGTGGGTGGTCTCGATCAATTGGTCGGTCAGCTCCTTTTTGGCTTCCTCTTTGGCTGTGCTATTTTCTTTGGCGGCGCCATTGGGGCTGGGCGTTTCGGTTGAAGACATGGAGAGTTCCTTTGCATTGAAATCGTCTGCAATCTGCGGGCATTGGTTGACGGAGGCGGGGCTGCCTTATTGTGACACATAACGGGTACAGAATGCAATAATGGCGGCAAAGGCTGCATGGGTTAATTCAGATACGAAGATGCGCGACTCTATCATTGCCACGTGGGTCACGAAAATAATGTCGAACCGGCTGCAGCCATGGATGTTGGCGAGCTGCTTGATTACATTTCAGAAAATATTGGGTGACGATTCTTCAAGTAGTGCCCGCGTTTATCGCCCATTTCCAACGCAAAAGGCGCAAAAGCCGCAAGGGACGCAAACGTTTTTGCCCTATTGACAGCAGCCCCATCGACATGTAGACTTGTACAGAAAGTGAAGTGGTAAATTTATGTCGAAAGGAGTTCCCCCATTCGCTTCTTTTCTAACGCCGATGATGGGCGTCGCCATTCATACGATCTCTTTGTCAGTTATGCTCCTGTGGACGAGCTGTGGATTGAGTCGCAGCTTTTACCGCGGCTGCAAGCGGCCCGCCTGCGCGTCTTGACGCCAGCTGATTTGGAAGCGGGGGCGCCACGGCTGGTCAACATTGAACGCGCCGTGGACCAATGCCGGCACACGCTGGCGGTGATGACGCCGGCGTGGCTGGCTCACGCCTGGAGCGATTTTGAAGCGCTGCTGGCTGCTTCCAGCGACCCGGCGGGACGCCAGCGACGGCTGATTCCGCTGCTGCTGCAACCGTGCGCCATTCCGCCGCGCATGGCCATGTTGACCCATGCCGACTTCACCGACCCCACCCGTTTTGCAGAAAATATGCAGCGGCTGCTGAAGGGGCTGGGCGTGCGGGCGCAGATCTTTATCAGCTACAAGCGCAACGTTGCGCCCGATGAGCCGCTGGCGCTGCACCTGCGCACGGCGTTGGCAGAGGCGGGCCACCGCGTCTTTATGGACCAGACCCTGGCCGTGGGCGTTGAATGGGCGCGCGAAATTCACCGCCAGATCGAGCAGTGTGACTATCTGGTGGTGCTGCTGTCGCAAGCGTCGGTCAACAGCGAAATGGTGGCGGAGGAGGTGGCCCACGCCCACGCCCATTATCAGAAAAGCGGCAAGGCGCGGCTGCTGCCCGTGCGCGTCAACTATACCGAATCGCTGCCCTATCAGCTCAGCCACTATCTGCACGAATTGCAATACGCGGCGTGGACCAGCGAGGATGATGCCAACACGGTCGCACAGCAACTGCTGGACGCCATCCGCCAATTCAGCGATTTGCGCGCGGCCGCCGCTGCCGAATTAACTCCTGCCGCCGACTCGTCTGTTCAGGCCGCGCCCAAACCCTACGCCGACCCGCGCTTTATCGAAACGCTCTTCGAGCCGGGCGGCGCCGTGCGTCCGCGCGCTGAATTTTACGTGGAGCGGGCCGGCGATGATCTGCTGCGCCGCGAGCTAGCTAAGCCCCACGGCACCACGACGACGATTCGGGCCGCGCGCCAGGCTGGCAAAAGTTCGTTGCTGGTACGCGGCGTGGCTCAGGCGCGACAGCAGGGCAGCCACGTGGTCTATCTGGATTTACAGCCGCTGGAGCCGGCCACGTTGGCCAGTTTGGACACCTTTTTGCGCCACTTTGCCACCAGCATAGTCACCCAATTGCGGCTGGACCCCGCGCAGGTAGACAAGGCATGGCGCGGCGGCCTGGGCGCGCCGGACAAGACTACCTATCTGCTGGAGGATTATGTCTTTCCGGCCGTGGATGGGCAGATTGTGCTGGCCGTGGATGAGGCGGACCGGCTGCTGGGCGCCTCGTTTCAGGACACCTTTTTCGGGCTGCTGCGCTCGTGGCACAACAACCGCGCGCTCAACGAGCAGTGGGAAAATTTGGACATTGTGCTGGTCATCTCCACCGAGCCGCACCTGCTGATCCAAGATGTGACCCAGTCGCCCTTTAACGTGGGCCAGAAGATCCGGCTCGATGATTTTGACGCCGCGCAGGTGCAGGCGCTGAACGAACGCTATCGCCAGCCGCTTGGTGACGCCGAACTGCCCGATTTTATGGCCTTTCTGGGCGGCCATCCCTATCTGAGCCACAAGGCGCTCTACACGCTGGTTACGGCGGACGTGACCTGGCCCGCTTTAAAGGCCGCCGCCGTTGCGGGCGACCACTCGTTTGGCGACCATCTGCGTCGTTACTTGTGGCAACTGCTGCGACCAGCCCGATCTGCGGCGCGCTCAAGCGCATTCTGCACCACGGTGAGTGCGGCGATGAAGTACTTTTTTATCGATTGCAGCAGGCGGGGTTGATTCGCGGCAGCAGCGGCAGGCGTGTCAGATGCGCTGTGGGCTGTATGAGGTCTATTTTGGAGATAAGCTGGCGTGACCTATCTCCCTTCGATTGAACTCAGGCATCGCCTGCCCTCTTTCCTGCACCGGATGCATCCGGCGGAAAGGGGGAATTGTTCCATGCTCCTGGCAATTTGTTAGGACATGGTATCTGAAAATTCGCATCCGGTAATCAGAATCAGCAAAATATGGTATAGTAGTATATGTATCGCAAGCGAACTGAGGAATCAGCCTCAATTGATATGAATCGCCGATAGTTTGAGTAGCGTGATCCGAAGGAGTACAGAATGTCACTAACTGAATTATATCCGAGTGTAAAAGAACTGACGCGCGCGGATAAACTGCGATTGATGCAATTTCTAGTAATAGATTTGGCCCAAGAGGAAGGCGTTCCTCTGTTGGCGGCGGGAGCTGAGTATCCGATCTGGACGCCGCTCAACGCCTTTGAGGCCGCAGAAACCTTATTGGATATGTTGGCAAAACACAAGGCCGCGGCATGACTCAGTCCGTTCGTTTCCCATATACTCCAGCCAGGTCATCGCGGACACAAGCTGTTTCCTTGGCGTACCTGCCCCTTGCGTTGACCAGAAATGCGCACACCGTAACTGCCTCAGCCCTACTTGACAGTGGCTCTATGGTAAATGTGCTTCCTTTTTCGGTCGGATCACAGCTTGGGCTCATCTGGGAACAGCAAACCATCCCTATCTATTTGACCGGCAGCTTGGCCCGCGTGCCGGCAAAAGGCGTGATACTTTCAGTACAAATTGCTTCATTCGCGCCCGTTGACCTTGCTTTTGCGTGGACAGAATCTGACGAAGTTCCGGTAATTTTGGGACAAGTAAATTTTTTTATGGAGTTTGATATCTGCTTCTTTCGTACGCAGGGTGAGTTTGAACTTACGCGCAAAGCCGAACAGTAGCATGGCTTCCTCTTCCCCCTCTACGGACTTCTTTCAAGCTGGTGGCACCCTGCCCGCCAATATTCCATCCTACATCATGCGCCTTGCGGATGATGAGCTGTTTCGGCGCGTGCGGGCCGGCCAATTCTGCTACGTACTCACCTCGCGGCAAATGGGCAAATCGAGTTTGATGATCCGTACAAGAGACCGATTGCGCAAAGAAGGCGTACAGACGGCCATTATCGACCTAAGCGCGCTGGGCACGCAGGTGAGCAGCAGCCAGTGGTATCTGGGGCTGGTGACGCGGCTGGCCGGCCAGCTCAACCTGACGGTGGATGTGGAGGCGTGGTGGCAGGAGCGGGCCGCGCTGAGCGTGGTGCAGCGCTTTACCGACTTTGTGCTGGAGGTAGTGCTGACGCCGACCGCCGGTCCCATTGTGGTCTTTGTGGACGAGATCGACTCGACGCTCAAGCTCGATTTTACCGACGACTTTTTCGCCGCCATCCGCAATTTTTATAACGCCCGCGCCGGCAACCCCATCTACGAGCGCATTACCTTTGTGCTGCTGGGCGTGGCCGCCCCCACCGACTTGCTTCAGAATCGCAACCTGACTCCGTTTAACATTGGCCATCCCGTGACCCTCTCCGAATTGACCCGCGCCGACGCCCAGCCGCTGGCCGCCGGTCTGGAGCAGCGCTATCCCGGCCACGGCGACGCGATGTTGGATCGCATCTTTCACTGGACAAGCGGCCACCCCTATTTGACGCAGAAGATTTGCGCGGAGATGGTCACGCGCGCAGACCTGACAGGTTTGCAAAACCTGTCAGGTCTCGACCAACAGGTGGACCACATTGTCCAGCGCCTCTTTCTAGACAAAGACGCCCAAAATGAAGACAACCTGCAATTTGTGCGCAGCAACGTGGAAGCCAGCCGCGAGCGCCGCCGCCTGCTGCAACTCTACCGCCGCGTCTACGCAGAGGAGCAGGTGGGCGACGACGACCGCTCGCCCCAACAGGGCCGGCTCAAGCTCATTGGGCTGGTGCGCGCGGCCGATGGACGGCTGCACGTGCGCAACCGCATTTATCGCACGGTCTTTAACGAGGCGTGGATCAAGCAGAATACGCCGGTGGAGTGGGCCAAGATTCTCATCATCGGCTCAGCGGTGACGGCGCTGATTGTGATCGCACTCTTTGTGTATAATCAATACGCCCGCGCCGAAGCCCAATATGCCGCCAACGCCAAAGCCTTTGGCGATCCGCAGGAGCAGGTCAACGTGCGTATGTACAATCTAGAGCGCATGTGCAGCACCCGCCGCGACCGGGCGCGCGCGGCCTTTTTTGCCTTGGATCCAACCGAACAAATTCGGCTATTTGAAGAGGTGAGCGTCGAGGTGATTGATTGGCAACTGCCCACCATTGCTAACTGTTTATGGCCCATGCCGCCTTTGCTGCCTCCACACCACAAGGAAAAATTAGAGCAGGCAATTAGAGCTAAATTGGGTAAGCGCTGTAAGCAGAAAGAGACTCGTCCACCGGGGGAGGAGTGCAATTTGCCCTATGAATGACCATAGCGATTTCTTTGTGGCGGGCGGCACGCTGCGTACGCACGTGGCCTCGTATGTCACGCGCCCCGCTGATGGCGACCTGCTGCTCCACCTGCAGGCTGGTCAATTCTGCTACGTGTTGACACCGCGCCAGATGGGCAAATCCAGCCTGATGGTGCGCACGGCGCAGCGGCTGCGCGCCGATGGGACGCGGGTGGCCATCATTGACCTGACCCAAATTGGCGGCAGTTCCAGCAACGTGACGGCGGATCAGTGGTATTTGGGGCTGTTGAGCCGACTGCGCGCTGATTTGCGGCTGCCCACCGATGTACAGGAATGGTGGCAGGCACATGCCGCCATCGGTGTTTCGCAGCGGTTCATGACTTTTCTGCACGACGTGGTATTGGCCCAGCA
>JAWKON010000010.1:0-178620 GCA_041391125.1 Caldilineaceae bacterium | reverse complement strand
TTTGGCGCTGCAAGTTGGAGACATCCACCGTGTCAAAATCCACAATGCCCAACGTCCCCACGCCCGCCGCCGCCAGATAAATGGCCGCCGGGCTGCCCAGACCGCCGGCGCCAATCAGCAGCACTTTGGATTCCAACAGCTTGATCTGCCCGGCTTCGCCCAGCTCGCTCAAAATGGTGTGGCGGCTGTAGCGAATGCGCTGTTCTTCGGTCAGCACGGTGGGGATTTTGAAGTCATAGCCGGCATTCTTCCAGCCGTTGAAGCCGCCAATCAGCGAGATGACGTTTTCGTAGCCCATCTCTTGCAGGTTGCGCGCCGCCAGCGCCGAGCGCACGCCGCCGGCGCAGTAGATGACCACGGGCGCTTCGCGATTCTGCTGGTGCTGCTCAATTTGCAGTTCCAAGTGGCCGCGCGGGATAAAAATTGAGGAGGGCAGATGTCCCTGCACAAATTCATCGCGTTCGCGAATGTCGACCACGGTCAACTTTTCGCCTGCGTCCAAACGCTGTTTCAGCTCCTGTGGCGACCATTCGATAATTTGGCTTTTAGCCAGCGCTACCAGTTGATCTCGGTTTAATCTACTCATATGATTCCTTTTTGGTGAAGATATGTATGATGGTGTTGAACACCCACTTCGCGATCAACAGATTATACAGATTTCAAAGATTAGAAACCTACTTGTCGCCGGCAGTGGCGCCGCCCGCCATAGCGGGCACGATGGAAACTTTATCAGTTTCACCGACGGGCGTGCTCAGCCCGGCCAGGGTGTTAATTTCGTAGTCGTTTACAAAGATATTGATAAAGCGTTTAACGTTCCCCTCACCATCCAGCAGGCGTTCACTGATGCCCGGATATTGCTGGTCCAGCGCTTGCAGCAAAGCGCCGACGTCATCACCCTGAATTTCAACTTTTGAAGCGCCGCCAGTTAAACGACGCAGGGGGGTCGGTACAAACAGAGTTGCCATTTTTTCTCCTAATAATGCGGTTGCTTTGAAAATCGTTTTATAAATTGCTCGCCAGAATCAAACTACCAGAAAATCAAAATGCCGAGGTCACTGTTGCAAACGGATTCCGTTTGACACAATGAGCTCGGCACACAGCCACACGCCAGATGGCGTGCATTTGCGCACAACTTTTTTTGGAAAACATGCAAAACAAAGCATGTACGACTCAAAAACTATGCGTGCGCTATTTAACGATTGTAATTAGCTAAATTTTGCCACTTGCTCATTGCGCGTGTACTTTCCGCGGGAGCTGTCAGCGTCGTGCTGACGGCGCCCGCTAAAGACACGAGCAAGTAAGGCGAGTTGTGGGTAAAAATTTAGCCAACATAAGCATAGTATACTGTGAATATCCAGTCTTGTCAATGATAATGGGCGTTTTGCGCTACACTTTTTGTAGCGGGACCTATTGTCGCACAAAATGCGCCAAACGTGTGTAATTGACGCTACACTGTTCTGTCACACTTTCATGCTCAAGCAGCAGGATGTTTATGCTGTCACCTCAATGGGATATTCCGTAATTTCAATAATCCGCAGATCGAAAATTTCTGTATCATCTGCGAAATATTCGACATAAAGCGGCGGCTGGACGGGCTCAGCAAGCTGCAAGATAGCGTTGGCAAGCGTTGCACTCCGCTCAACATAATGTGCATAAACGCTGGAATTGGGGCGGATTTCAAAGAAGCGCGCGCTGTTGCGTATGGCGGCAGCCTGTGCGGACGTAACGCCATCCATAAAGTGCGTGTTCATGCCGAAAGCACGAATCACCGGCGCATTGTCAAATTCCAGCGAGCAGATAAAGTAGACTGCATCGGGATAGTGAGCGTTCCAGGCGTCGGTCGCCGACGGGTAGGCCACCGAAATGGGGTGCGAATGGTAGATGCCCATCATAGCATCGCCGGCCTCCTCAAACTTGAACTGCAGCAGCAGGGTTTGCGGATCAACTTCGTAGTTGTCAATGCGTTCGCTGGCTACATTGCGTCCGCGAATTAGCTCCAATGCCTCCATCCCCCGCCCACGCAGCACGCCGCAGATCTCCTCTGGTTTGCCTTCACGAGCGTGGGCAATAATTTCATCGTGAATTGGGCGCGGCAGCTTAACGCTTTGCGCTTCTAGCTGGTTCATAGGGTTCCTTTCCGCCTTTTGGTCTGTTAGTGGGCTATTCTATCAGCCCCTGCGGGCAAACGTAAATTTATGGGTTTGATTTGCGCGCATATACTGGCATTTTATGCATCACTATGATACAATTTGCGCAGAACGCTTGTGCGCACTTGTTGACAAGGAACATAACGGTTCAGCCGTTCGAGGCCTGAGCTTGTCGAAGGCCTCGAACGGCTGAATTGTGCCCAAGGAACACAAAATGGCCGACTTAGTTCTGGACCCCACGACCCCTGCTGAACTGGCGCCCCCGCCGGATACATCGCACCTCATCACCGAGGATGATACGCCCGTGGACAACCTCTTTTCCGAAAAGCAGCAGCGGCTTTTGACAGAGCCGCTCTATAGCTCGTGGCGCGGACCTAGCGATAACCGACCTTTTGTGGCTGCCGCCAATGTGGGCGTTTTTTATCACATTGACGCGCCCGCCATTGTGCCGGACGCCTTTTTGAGCCTGGATGCGGTCATGCCCGCGGATTGGTGGCAAACCGCAGGCCGCTCCTATTTGATTTGGGCCGTGGGCAAGCCGCCCGATGTGGTCATTGAGATCGTCTCCAATACCAAGGGCGGCGAATTGACGCGCAAGATGCGGCTTTACGCCCAAATGCGCGTGGCCTATTATGTGGTCTATGACCCCTGATGCCCAAATTCAGCAGACGCCGTTGGTCATCTATCAGCTCCAGGGCCTGGAATATGTGCAGACCAGCGATCCTGGTTTCACCATATTGACCTGGGATTGACCGAGTGGGAGGGCGAATATGAGGACCGGACCACGCTGGCTGCGCTGGATTGATGACGACGGCAACCTGATCCCAACCGGCCGCAACGCGCCGACGCCGAGTAAATGCGCGCGCCGACGCCGAACGTCAGCGACGCAGAACGCACCCGTGCCGATGAAGAGCGCTTCCGTGCTTGAGGCCGAGCGCACCGCGCCGATGAAGAGCGCTCGCGCCGAACGTTTGGCCGCCCAGTTGCGTGCGGCGGGCATTGAGCCGGAATAGCCGCGCCGCAAAGACGTCTCGCCATTTGACAAGCCTTTACTGGCTCTTTTACAATCAGCTTACCCCTGTACCAAAAAAATCGTCATATTCTACGACCCAATCCAAACGGTCATATTGGTTCAGTTCTATCCTGTTGTACCCATTATTCATTCAAACCGTAAACTGCTTCGAAATCCACTTTTTCCTTTTCCATAAGATCAGGGGAGGATCTTTATGAATCGACGAGAGTTTTTATCGAACGTTGCCGTAAAAGCTGCCGGCAGCGCATTGCCGTACCGCGGCGGGCTGCTCATTCTCACAGACGGCCGCAGACCAATTGGCTGAAGCCGCCCAGTCGGATCAGGCGCTGCCCGAGTTGAGCTGGCAGATGGCCACAAGCTGGCCGGTGGCGCTGGACACTATCTTTGGCGGCGCCCAGGTCTTTGCCGAACGTGGGGGCCATGACGGCGGCCGCTTCAAGATTGAGCTCGGGCGGCGGGCGAGTTGGCCCTGGCACCCAGGTATTGGATGTGGTTCAGCAGGGCGCCGTAGAATGTGGCCACACGGCTTCCTACTATTATGTGGGCAAAAGCAATGTGACGGCCTTTGGCACATCGTTGCCTGCGGCCTCAACGCTCAGCAACAAAATGCCTGGCTTTATGAGAGCGGCGGGTTGACCATGCTGCAGGAATATTACGCCGAGAAGTTTAATACGATTCAGTTTCCGGCGGGCAATACCGGTGTACGAGATGGGCGGCTGGTTCCGAAAAGAGATCAATACCGTGGACGATCTCAAGGGCTCAAAATGCGCATCCCTGGCCTAGGTGGTCAGGTGATGAACAAGCTGGGCGTCACCGTGCAGGTGCTGCCCGGTGGTGAGATTTCCAAGCGCTGCAAACCGGCGCCATCGACGCCGCCGAGTGGGTCGGCCCGTATGATGATGAAAAATGGGGCTGAATAAAGTGGCCGATTTCTACTATCCGGGCTGGTGGAGCCGGGTCCATCTTTGGAAGTGGAGATCAACCTGGACAAATGGAATGCGCTGCCCGAAATTTATCAGGAGATCGTCAAAACCGCGGCCTTTGAGGCCAATATGACCATGCTTGCCCGCTATGATGCGCGCAATAACGAAGCATTAGAGGATGGTCGGGCGGCACGCAACTGCGTGGATATAGTGACGGAAATTCTGACTGCCTCGCAGACGGCGGCTTTTGAACTTTATGATGAATATTCGGCTGCCGATTCAGATTTTGACCGCATCTTCAAAGAGTGGAACGCATTCCGCCAGCGCATTATTGCGTGGCACAACATCAATGAAGGCAGCTTTACGCGCTTTATTGCATCGCAGCTCTAAGCCACACGATGGCTTGAAGACAATCAAAATATTTTCAGAACTGCATCAACAAAAAGGCGCTCCCAGGGGAGCGCCTTTTTGTTGATGCGTAAATCGGACTCAGCTATTGCGCAAATTTATACGAAGCTTGAATCAGCCAGGTCACGGTCTGTGGAAAATACATAACCAAGATCAGAATGATCACCTGAATCGCCATAACGGGAAATGCGCTGCGATGAATATCGCTGGTGCGCATCTCGGGTGGGGCCACACTCTGCAAGTAGAAGAGCGAGAAACCCACCGGCGGTGAAATAAACGCAATTTGCAAATTGATAGCCATCACCACCCCAAACCAGACCAGGTCAATGCCCAAGGCCATAGCGGCTGGCACAAAGAGCGGCAACACAATATACACAATCTCGATAAATTCCAAAAACATGCCCAGGAAAAAGACGGCCAGGTTGCTCACAATTAGAAAAGCCGAGCACACCACCCGGTACGCTGGTGAGCAGTTCGGTAATGAGCCGCTTGCCGCCCAAATCGTCAAACACCAGACCAAAAAGACTGGAACAAAAAATAATCTATGATCACCAGCGTAGTGATGCGCCGTGGAGTTAGCTGCATCCCACATATTCTTCCAGGTCAAGCGGCCATTTAGCGCAGCCAACAGGCAAGCGCCGACGCTGCCCACTGCGCCGGCTTCCGTCGGCGTGGCAATGCCGAAAAAGATGCTGCCCAACACGGCAAAAATCAGCGCAATGGGCGCACAACCGCTTTGGAAAGCTTGCGCCAGAAAGCTGCAACCCTGTAAAAGTGCGCATTTCCAACGGCATGGCCGGCGCTGCTTTTGGCGAGACAAGGGCTATGCCCAACACATACAGTGCATATGAGCCCGAAAGCATAATGCCGGGGATGAGGGCGCCCAGAAAAAGATCGCCCACCGAAACGCCAATCTGGTCAGCCAATACGACCAACACCAGGCTGGGTGGAATCAGCTGTGCCAGCGTGCCGGACGAAATAATGATGCCCGACGCCAGCTTTTTGTCATACCCATAGCGCAACATAACCGGCAGCGACATCATGCCCATCATGATCACCGTAGCGGCGACCACGCCGGTGGTGGCCGCCAACAGCGTACCCACCACCACCACCGCCAGCGCCATACCTCCGCGCAACGGGCCCATCAACACCCCTAGCGCCTCGAGCAACTCTTCGGCTAATCCAGATTTTTCTAATATAGCGCCTAAAAAAATAAAGTATGGAATCGCCAATAGGGTAAAATCGGACATGGTGCCAAACCAGCGGTTGGATAAGAGCCACAGCCGGTTAAAATCAAACGTACCAAAAATCAAGCCCGTGACAATAAAAATAATGGCGCTGCCCGCAAAAGAAAAGGCCACGGGATAACCCGAAATCATAATCAGAAAAAAGCCAACAAACATGGCAATGGCCAGCCATTCAAGATTCATGCGCTTCTCCAACGACAATAATTAACAGCACACCGCAACGATGTTGGCGATATAGGCGTCGGTCTCGTTTGGTGAATCCGGCCCTATCTCCTGCCCTTGCGATCTACTGATTAAGGGATGGGATGATAATTTTAAAGCGTCAGTTCCGAACTTTCCGCATCTAACACTTCGGCTTCAACTTCGCTATGCCCTGTCAATACGGCCAGATATTTGATGACCTGCGTAATCGCCTGGATCAAGAGCATGGCAAACGCCACAATGATCATGGTCTTGATGGGCGCCCGCGGCAAGCCGCCCGGATCAGGCGACCACTCCATAATGCGCCACGAGGAGAGCACCGGACTGATCGTCACCGCAATGCCGATGATGCAAAAAGGGATCAGAAACAACACCGTTCCCAGTAGATCAACCCAAGCGCGCCGGCGCAGGCTCCAGTTCGTGTACAAAAAATCGACGCGCACGTTATCGCCATGTTTCAGAATGTAGGGGAAAGCCAGAAAAAAGATGAGGGAATAGATATACCACTGCGTTTCAATCCACAGATTGGAGGCAAGCTGCACGCCAATAAATTGACCCAAATAACGCACCACGACATTATAAAAACCGACGATAATCGCCACAATGACGAGAAGAGTGGCAATATTGCCAAGACGTTCCGAAACAGCATCCACTAAATCGGCAAACCTAAGTAACGCACGCACGTTTCGCTTTGCTCCTTATCTGCTTTCTGTGTAACTACTCAGCGTGTAGTTTTCTCACGTATTGCATGTATACTCGCGGTTGGCATAAATGAAAAGGATTTCGCATGATTTTAGTCGGGTAGTCGCTTTTCATCTAGGCCGGAGCCAAGTATATATTGCGGAGGAATAGATGGTTGAAGATTTTGGGGCTGGCCTCATTTTAATTCAAACCGATACTCCGCGCCAAACTCAATACGCCGTGTCATAGTGCGCCACAAATCAATAGCCCCGGCGTCCGGCAAAATAGAGGCCAAACATGCCGTGGTTCTGCTTTTTCCGCTCGCTAAAGGTATACTGCATTGGGAAAATAGCCGAACTTTTCCATTGAACCGAAAACACAAGGAGAGGTACATGAACAACCCACCAATTTTCGACGGACACAACGACACCGTGCTGGCCCTCTGCGCGGCCGAGCCCGACAAGCGGCGTGACTTTTTCACCCAAAGCGAGCAGGGCCATATCGACTTTCCGCGCCCCAGGCCGGCGGATTGGCCGGCGGCTTCTTTGCCATGTATACGCGCCGCCGGAGCGGCTGGCCAGTTTTCCGGGAAACAATGTAAAGAGGATGGCAGCTACGAAATCCCGCTGCCTACGCCGCCGGAACAGAGCGACGCCCTCAAGGCCACCGTCAGCATGGCGGCCAAATTGCTCAGCGTGGAGAAGCAGGCGCAGGGCCAAATTAAAATTGTGCGCACCGCCGATGAACTGGCCCACTGTCTGGCCAACGGCATCTTCGCCATGCTGCTGCACATTGAGGGCGCCGAAGCCATCGACACCGACTTTGAGGCACTGCACGTTTTTTACGAAATGGGGCTGCGCTCGATTGGCCCGGTCTGGAGCCGGCCCAACGCCTTTGGCTACGGCGTCCCCTTCAAATATCCGGCCACGCCCGATATTGGCCCCGGCCTGACCGACGCCGGCAAAGCGCTGGTGCGCGAATGCAACCAACTGGGCGTGCTCATCGACCTCTCGCATCTCAACGAAAAGGGCTTTTGGGATGTGGCCAGGCTGAGCGATGCGCCGCTGGTGGCCACCCATTCCAACGCCCACGCCCTCAGCGCCACCTCGCGCAACCTGACCGATAAACAGCTCGACGCCCTGGCCGAATCCAATGGCGTGGCGGGCATGAACTATCACATTGGCTTTTTACGCGAGGATGGCCGGTCAGACAAGGAGACTTCGCTGGCCGAAATCGCGCCACGCCGCCTACATTGCCGAGCGCATCGGCGTGGATCACGTGGCGCTGGGCTCTGACTTCGACGGCGCCACCATGCCGCAAGACCTGCGCGACGCCGCCGGTCTGCCCAAGCTCATGGACGCCCTGCGCGAATATGGCTTCAGCGAGGCCGACTTGGAGAAGATCGCGCACAAGAATTCAGCTGCGTGTGCTGCGGGAGACGTGGAAGTAGAACAGTAGATCAACAGATTGCACAGATTGTAAAGATTTTAATCTGTGCAATCTGTGTAATCTGTTGATCTCTATTTCCCCTCTTTAAATAGCAACACCACAACCCCGCCCCACAATCTCAAAAGCGTCATCAGCAGCCGCGAGTACAGCAATCAGCACCGCAAAAGATGATGGAATGATATTGGCCAGCAGCAGGCTCAACCCACCTCGGTAAAACCCATGTTAGAGGGCAAAAAGAAGACCAGCACCGACAGCGTAGCCACTAGCGTCCAACTGCCCAACACATAGGGGAAATGGTGCAGCGCAATGGGCATGACCGCGTTGCCGATCCAAAAGAACATAAGCCCGCCCAGCACGTAAAGCACAACATATCCCGCCAGCCAGCTCAACACGCGCAGATAGGACAGGTTGGGCGCGGGTTGGCGACCTATCTTCACCAGCAGCCAATTGATGGCGCGCGGATGCGTGGCCAGCAGCCCCAGCCCCACCACCAATCCCAACCCAATCCACTGCGAACGTTGCAGCGTCACCAGCGCATAGGCCGCACACAAGAGCGTCGTCAGGCTGCCCCCCAGCACGTGGACCACCAGTTCCAAACCGGTGGCCGCCGTCACCAGCCGCACTGATTCACCCTGCTGCCGGTACATATAGCCGCGCCCGGCCACATACCAGAGCGTGCCGGGCAGCCGCCGCGCCAAATAGGAAATGGCGTAGTAGCGCATGTGCAGCTTGAAGGCCACATGGCTACCCAGGCTGTGCATCATACTGGCCCACACCAGCCCGGCCAGCATAATACACAGCAGCATCAGCAACTGGGCGCCGGCCACAAACTCCCAGCGCAAACGCCAATCGTATTGCAGCAACACCGCCCGCTCGCGATAGATCAGCACCCCCAACACGCCAACAGAGATCAGCAGCGCCGCCAACACGGCTAACATCCGCCGCCCATTTAGCCCGGTCAATTTGGATTGTAGTAGCTGTAGGGTCATAGACTATATATCAAAACGCTACAACGATGCAGCCGTTGCCTGAGCTTGTCGAAGGCAACGGCTGCATCGTCTCGAAACTCTAACATGGTTAAATTTTCTTGCGCGCTGTCGTCACCACCAGCGGACCTGTTTTAAAAAGTGTGGGCAGCGAAAATAGAGGGACGCTAAGTACGCGCGCCAATGGATGATAGAGCGCACCTATTATCCGCTGCTTGGTGACCGGGCTGGCGCGCCGCTGCGTTAGCCAGAAGCGCACGCTCAGCACAAAGGTCACGTAACTACCGATGGCGCACGAATGTTCCAGCGTCTCAAAGCCCGCCTTGGCCAACATTTCCGAAAGCGTCTGCGGCGTAAAAATGTAGAGATGCCGCGGCGCATCCAATCCCGCCCAAGTTGTGCCAAACAATTTGGCGTCCCAACTGGCCAGATTGGGCACGCGGATCACCAATACGCCATCCGGTTTGAGAATGCGATGAATCTCCTGCAGGCCGGCCAGCGGATCGTGCAGATGCTCCAGCACGTCCCAGAGCGTTACGGCGTCAAAGCTGGCGTCGGCAAAGTGGGCCTCTTCCAGCGTGCCGGTAAAAACGTTGAGCCCGTGCCGCTCGCGCGCCATCTGCGCCACCGCCGGTGTAATCTCCACGCCCTGCACCTGCCAATCGCCCTGGCGCTGCATGGCCAGCAAAAAGGAACCTGCCGCGCAACCAATATCGAGCAGCGCGCCGCCCGCTTTGCGTTTGGTCACATAGCGACAGCGCTTGTTGAAGCCATAATCAATGGCGCGCTGCAACAGCGGATTGCGCTTCTGCACCGCATGATCCACATACGAATCGTACTCGGGTGGATAGTGCTGACCCATCGCCGCCAGCGTGGGCCGCGGGTTCTGATAGACCAGCCCACACTGGCGGCACTGCACCAACTCCGCCGCCACATCCAGCCGCTCCAGCAGCAGGTCCGGCACGGTGGCGTAGGGCGTGCTGGCGGCGCCGCCGCATAGGTTGCAAATTGTTTCTTCCATGAGTAAAACCTTGAAAGGGGGAAGGGGAGAAGGGGGGAAAGGGGGCGTTGGTCGCTCCCCATCTCCCTTTCTCCCTTTCTCCCCGGCTCCCTTTCATCCAATCCAGGTTGTTACGAATTCCACCAACGTGCGCGCCACATTTTCAAAGACCGACACCCGCGCCACCTCATAGCCGTGGCTGTTTTCGCGTACGTGGCCCACGCAAGCGATGCGCTGCGTCAAGCCCGCCGCGTAGACCAGGCTGGCGTCGCTGGCCGCGCTGTCGAACGCCACGGGTTGAAGCTGCGTGCCGGCGCGTGTCGCCGCCGCCATCAAATCTTGCAGTAGACGGGCGTCGTAGGGGGCCAGCCGATCCTTGCTCCAAATGCCGGGGCGGCCATCAATTTGCAGCGGCGCACCGGGCGGCATGGGCGAGCCATCCACGGCAATAAAGGTCTCGGGCTGCGCGCGATTGGCGACCACTTTGGCGCCCAGCCCGCCCACCTCCTCGCTGACCGTAAAGGCAATCAGCGTAGGGCGCATGGGCGGCACGTTGCGCGCTTTCAGCTCGGTCAGCAAGCGCAGCAGCGCCACCACGCCCATGCGGTCGTCAAAGGTCCACGCGCCGACCAGCGGATCGTCCGCACGGCCGAAGATGACCGGGCCGACTACTTCGCGCGTGGGGACGCCGGGTGAGCCGGGACGGATGCCAACTTCGGCCAGTTCGGTGGGGGACAGCCCGGTCAGCACACGCACATCACTCCACTCAATGGCCGTGTTGCGCGCCGCCGTGTGCGTGGAGCCCATGGCCAGCACGCCGGTGATCGAGCCGCGATCCCCCAGCACTTCCACCGGCCCTTCGCCCAGCTTCCACGGATAAAGGCCGCCGGAACGCACCACGCGCAGCGCGCCGTCATTGTCAATGCTGGTCACCACAAAGCCGATCTCATCCATGTGCGACGCCAGACAGAGCAGCGGCGCATTGGCCGTCTGCCCGGCCAGCCGCACCAACACATTGCCCGCGCCGTCGGTTTCGTGCGCATACCCCAATGCGTCCAGCCGGGCGCGCACTTTTTCCGCCACTTGGCTTTCATGACCGGACGGCGAAGGCACGCTCAATAGATCGGTAAAAATGGCCAGGCTTGGGTTCTCGGTTAACAGCGGGTGCGATATGTGTGTCGTCATTGTGTTTTCCTTTTTAGAGCGTGAGTATTTCGTAGGTCACACATGTTGTGTGACAAGCCTGGACCAGTCGACGGCGTTTGTGTAATACCGGCGTTGTCACTCTGCAAGAGTGACCTACGTGGGCAGCCGTTAGCCGACGCGCTGAGCGTCATGAAACCAGCCATCCAGCCAACCGCGGCCAGTGCTTTGCGCGGCATCGGTGCGCCCTTGCACAAGATCGCGCGCCATGGTCAAAAGCGTGCGGGCCGCTGTGAAAGCAAAGAGCAGCGGACGCTGCCAAACGGTGGCGTAGCGGCGATAAAAGCGGATCTGGTTGCTGGTGCGCCAATAGCGGCTCTGCGGATGATGCACGCCGGTGCTGGCCGACACTTTGTGCCACATGCGCGCGCCCGTGGCGCAGCCCATTTTGAAATCGGCCAATCGCGCCCGCCAGCAAAAGTCTACATCTTCGGCATACATAAAATAGCTGGTATCGAAAAGGCCAATTTTCTCGAAGACCGTACGATGGATCAGCAGCGCGCACGCATTCAAAAAATCCACGTCAATAAAGGCTGGCAGATCCGCGGGCACAGACCGGTTGCGCCATAGCCCGCGCGTAATTAGCGTGCCGGGCAGCAAGCGATCCCCCAATGACCAGATCGTATTTTCGGGGTTGCCGGGCACATTGGGGTCATACAGAATCAGCGGCGCCATAAGTGACCATTCGGGGTGCGCGGCATGGGCAATAGCCAATTGTTCGAAAAAATCCGTCGCCACATAAGTGTCATTGTTGATCAGCAGCAGCCAGTCGGCGCCGCTCTTGAGCGCGTGCTGAATGGCCAGATTGTTGCCGCCGGCAAAGCCTATATTTTGTGGACTGGCGATCAGCTCCACCAATGAACCCAATTTGCTTTCCAATATGGCAATCGAATCATCGGCAGAGCCATTGTCCACGACGATGATTTGACGCAGCGCCGCGCGCGGCTTCGATTTTGGCGCGCCCTTCTGCGCCAAATGCGCCGAGAGCAGCGATTGCACGCAAGCCACGGTCATGGGCGCCAGGTTCCAGTTAATGACAATGGCGCAAATTGAGTGTATCATCATTTTATGATATACCAACAGAGGAAGATGTTGCTAAAGTGATGATTTGAAATCAGGTACAATAACGGGCATGAAAGTTTTGTTGATCACCGGGCGCGAAATTGGCTATGCGCGCAACGAGGTTTTGCTGCGCGCGCTCCGGCGTTTTGCGCAGGTGGATGTGGTGGCGGCGGCATCCCAGCCCCGGTCCCTCATTTGGAATAGCTTGGCAATCGCTTCCCAGGCTCTGCCCAAAGTGTGGCGCGGCGGCTATGATCTGATTGTGGTCGGCTTTTACGGCCACATTATCCAGGCGCTGATCAGCCGGTTGACCAGCACACCGATCCTGTTCGATGCCTTTGTCTCCAGCTACGATACGCTCTGCTTTGATCGCCAGCTTTTTGCGCCCAATTCGCTGGTCGGCCGCGCCGCCTTTTGGCTGGACCGCACCACTACGCAAGCCGCCACCCATGTGCTGCTCGACACGCCGCGCCACGCTGATTATTTTGTACAGACCTTTGGCCTGCCCGCGGAGAAAGTGAGCGCGCTGCCCGTGGGATGCCAGGAGTCCATTTTCCAGCCGCAACCTTTGCGCCCCACGCATCAAAGTTTCACCCAAGTACTCTACTACAGCACCTATTTGCCTCTGCACGGTGTGGAAACGGTCATCCGGGCAGCGCATCATTTGCGGCAGGAAGCAATATGCTTCCGGCTGATCGGCAACGGGCCTGAATATGCGGCGGTTCGGCAGTTGGCGGAAAAGCTCAAATTGGAAAACGTCACTTTTGCGCCGCCCGTTTCATTGGCCGAAATTGCCGCCGAAATTGCCGCTGCCGATATTTGTCTGGGCGGCCACTTTGGCGACAGCGACAAGGCCGGCCGCGTGGTGCCGGGCAAGATTTATCAAATTTTGGCCATGGCGCGCCCGGCGATTGCCGCCGCTTCGCCCGCCAATGGTGAGCTGCTGACGCATGGTCAAAATGCCTGGCTGATCCCCAGCGGTGATCCGCTGGCGCTGGCCCAAGCCATCCAAACGCTGCACGACGATTGTGCGCTGCGGCGCCATCTTGGCCAGCAGGGGCGGGAGCTTTATGCAAAGGCGTGTAGTGAAGCCGTAATTACCGCACACCTGCATAAAATTATAACCTCCATGACCTGATTTGAATTGGCCACATTAACAAAATATCTACACCCTATAGGAACAAACATCTCGACCGGTACACGCAACACGCAATACGCATAGCCGGCGAAATTATTCTTGTTCAATGGCCCAAGAGATCAAGCTGCATACAGATACGCTTGGTCATGGGCAACCCGGCCTCTGCTTCCCCCTGGCGTACGGCTTGCAACGCTGAACTAAGTGTGGCCAGATCAAGGTTGCGGAAGCCCAGGCGCTGATAATATGGGCCATTCCACGGCACGTCGCTAAAAGTTGTCAATGTCAGGGCGGTAAATCCGCGGGCGCGCGCCCAGTCGGCAATATGCTCAATCAGCCGACGGCCTAAGCCCTGGCGCGCATACTGTGGATGCACATCAATTTCATGTAAATGGGCCGAGATATCCAAGAGATGAACGATGGCGAAACCAACAGGTCGGTCGTGGCCATCGACCACCAGCCATACATATTCGTGATCCAGATCGATCTCGGCAGATATCAGGTCATCATCGGCTAGATTGGCATACGGCGTGGACCGAAATTGGGCGGCTGCTGCCCGTTCAATAACGGGCAGTAAGGCAAGGTCACTTGGCCGCGCACGCCTAATCGTGTACGATTCGCTCGGCATGAATTGTCCTCCATCTTACCCCGAACGCTCTATGAGGCTTGTTCTTGTGGCGAAAGTCAATTTCTACCGCCAAGAACGCAAAGAGCGCAAAGGAAGCGCAGAATGTTCTCTTTGCGCATCTTTGCGATCCTTGCGGTGGGAAAGCCTTTCCGACAATATAAGTTTGCTCGACTACTAGCCAATCTCTTTCAGCGCATTCTCTACCCGATCAATCACATTCTCCCAGCGATACCGATGCGCCGTCTCCAGGCCATTTTCGATACAACAGGCGGCCAACGCCGGCTCTTGCAACATGCGCTGCATGGCGGCGGCCAGCGCCGGCACATTGCGCGGCGGAACCACCAAACAGTTCCATTCGTGCCGCGCGTAGTCGCGCACGCCCTCTGAATCGGTCAGCACCACCGGCGTGCGGCAGGCCATGGCCTCCAGCGGTGGATAGCCCAGCCCTTCCCCCCACGAGGCTGAGACGAGGAGCGAACTGCTGTGATAAAGATCGGCCAGTTGCTGGTCGGTGGGATGCAGGTAAAATTCAACCGGAATTTTGGTCTCAAATTGCAGTGGATTTTTGGAGACGATAATCAATTTTAACCCGGCGATGTACGGGGCAATTTGTTCGGCCGCTTCCAAAAATTGGCGGAACCCTTTACGGGGACGTTCATCGCCGACGTAGAGCACGCGGATTTCCCCCGGCGCAATGGGCAACCGGGGCTGATCATAAAAGAGTTGTTCATGCAGCAGCCCGCCGCCGGTCATAATGACCGGGCCATTGGTGCGGGTGGCGGCCCGCTCTTGCAGCGGCGTGGAGATGGTCCAAATATTGTGAAACCAGCGCGGCGCATTGTGCAACAGCCAGCGCTCGATCGCCCGTCCGCGGAACATTTCATCATAATCCATATAGAGCCAGGCGCGGCGTCCCTTGCGCATTGCGATGGAGGCCAGCAGCGCGGGGGCGGTGGTGGGCGTGTGCGTGGCGACCAAAATATCCGCTGGCGGCGTTGCGCGCGCCATGTCGATGATAAGGCGAAGCAGGGCCAGCGGATTGCGACTTTGCGGCAGCGGCGCCTGGCATTCGACCACTGAGATCGCCGGCGCAATGGTGGGCAGCAGTTCGCGATCAACCGATCCGCCAGGCGTAACGAATGTCACCCTGTGGCCGCGCGCCGCCAGCCCGTTGGCATATTCGATGGCCAGCATGACGCCGCCCGAGAGGGTGAGCGACGAGAGGAGAAAGGTGATGCGCATGAAGTTACGGCTCGCGCTCTCTGGATTCGGAGCCATCCAGCTCCAGCTTGCGCAGGCGAAAGAGCACTTCTTCCATGATTTTGCGGTTAAAGCCGACCAGATCGGCCAGCAACCCAATGAGCATAATTTGAAAGCCCACAATGAGCAAAATGGCGGCCAAAATTAGGGATTGAATATGGCCGCCGCCCTGCTCAATCAGATAAAAATAGAGAAAGCGCAGACCCAGCACCAGCCCACCCGCCACGCTCAAGCCACCCAGCGCCAGAAAGACGCGCAGCGGCTGATACATGGTGTAGGCGCGCACAATGGTGACGCCCTGCTGCATAATAAAGTGGCGCATGCCCTTGAAGAGGCGCGAGGGCCGCGTGGGTGCATTGGTGCGGATGCGGATGTGCTCGATGGGTACGCTGCGGGCGCCGGCCTGGATCAGCGTCTCCAGCGTGTAGGAGTAGCGGCTGAGCACCAGCGTTTGCAGGGCGGCCCGGCGCGAATAGGCGCGGAAGCCGCTAGTGGCGTCCGGCACGGGGATGCCGGCGGCGCGCGAAATCACCCAGCTGCCAAGTTGCTGCAATTTGCGCTTGAGCGGCGAAAAAAAAGGGTGGTCGCCCACCCCGCGATCACCCACCACCAGCTCGGCCCGCCCCGCCACAATGGGCTCGATGAGCCGCTCGATCTCGTCACCCACATATTGGTTGTCGGCGTCGGTGTTGACAATAATGTCGGCGCCCAGCCGCAGGCTCTCTTCCAGACCGGCGGCAAAAGCCCGCGCCAGCCCTATGTTTTTCTTGTTACGCAAAACATGGTCCACGCCCAGCGATTTGGCCAATGCGGCCGTGTCGTCGCGACTGCCGTCGTCGATGACCAGAAACTCAACCTGATCTACGCCGTCCAATTCACGCGGCAGAGCTGCCAGCGTCTCCGTCAGCGTGGCTTCTTCGTTATAAGCGGGGATCTGGATGATGAGCTTCACCCTGTCACCTTGTCACCTTGTCATCCTTCTCCCCAACCGCTCGCCGCTGGAACAGATTGCCAAAGAACATCTGCTGAAACATATTGCGCGTCTCGGCGGCATCGTTGCGCGGCGCCTCTTCCCAGTTCTTCAGAAAGGCGCCTGCTTCCCACGCCTCGCGCTGTTTGATGGTGGCTTTGAGTGCGCTGAGCAGCGGGTGCTCCTCTTCCTGCAATTCGGGGACGATTTCCTGCTCCAAAAGACCGCGCCAGTTGGAAAGCGCCTCTTGCAGTTGGTCGATGCGCAGCAGCAAGTTTTTCTTGTTGGTCATAAAATCGCTAACGAGCCGGTCGGCGCTACCGGCAGGTTCCGTGCTTTGGGCAAATTGGCGACCGGCCAGCTTGCGCGCCGGTCCAGCCGGCGCCGCCGCCCAGCGTCTGCATGAGCACCATGCCAAAGAACTGCGGCAGCAGCTCCACAGCCGGCAATAATCCCGTCGTGCTCCTGGGCGTCAATAAAGAGCGGCTTTGGCCCCAATGCGCTCCACCAGGTCGCTGGCCAACTGGATGGCGCTGGCGTCGGTCTCCACGCCCGAGGCCAGGCAGAAGGGCGCGCCTTTGAAGAGATCGGGGCGCACGGTCAGCGTGCTGCCCACGCCGGTGAGAATGGGATGGCCGGCCACCAAATGCACGCCTGCCGGCAAATGTTTAGCCGTTGGCGTCCAGCGCGGGCTGCATCACTTTGTTGACGGCTATGACCAGCGTGCCGGGCTTCAGATCGCTGGCCAGCAGCTTGATGATCGCTTCCAGCTCCGCCAGCGGGATGGCCAAAATAATCATTTCGGCTTTGTCGCAGGCGCGGTATAAGTTCCACTCGGTGCGATCTACGGCGTTCTGGCGCTTGGCCGCCGCCACCGCATCCGGCTCTTTGTCGTGGCCGACCACCTCAAAGTTGCCTTCGTCGCGCTTGAGCCCGGCTGTCAATGCCTGCCCCGGTCAGCCTGAGGCCGATGATGGTGATGACTGGTTTTGCCATAGAACCCCCTGGGGATTTACGATTTGGGATGTACGATTTACGATGTACGATGTACGATTTACGAAAAATCTCGTTGACAAATAGCTTCGTAATGCGTAATTCCAACGCGTTTACGGAAACGATTTACGAAGCAATAGAGTTAACGAGTAACCTCGTAAATCGTAAATCTGACATCGTAAATCAATGCCTATTGTCTGCCCATTGGAGCGCGTGCAGCAGTTCGAGCAAGTGCTCATTTTGGGTGTTTGCGTTTTTGTTTTGGTGCTGGGCGATGAGCCAGCAGGTTGCTTCAGTGCAGCCAGCTTGGGCCGCCCACGCCGCGCCAATGGCTGGATGATCAATATGGACATGCAAGGCATAGCGCCAGCCGTGGGCCGGGTTAGCCGAAGCCAGCCGGTTGAGCTGCGGGGTGCGCCAGTGCTTCCAGCAGCACCAGCGGGCCGCGCAGCCACAGGTTGATGCGCACGCCCGCTTCATCCGTCGCCACTTTGCCCACATCGTGCAGCAGCGCGGCCGGCGGCCAGATCCGGATCGCGGTGGCCGGAACTTTGCAGCGCGTGGTATACGTTCAAGCTGTGGCGCTGGGCGTCGACGGGCATGCGCTGGAAGAGCGCGAGTCCAGCCGGCGGCAACACCGGTTGGATTTGGGCAATTTCATCTGGCTGCACGCGGCGGCCAGCCCCGTGGCAAATTGACGCACTCGATAGTAGATACGCTGGATGCTGGTTACTGTCATGCGGCCAGTCTACAAAAGTAAATTCACCATGGCTCGCATGATCCAGCTCGTCGGCGCCTGGATGACAGCCGGTGCAAAGAAAATAATGGCGAACAGGATTAACATGCCATATTGGGATAGCATCATGCGCAGTTGGAACGTATCGCCCGGCAGCAGCCCAAAGAGCACGTGTGACCCATCCAGCGGCGGCACCGGAATCAAGTTAAAGACAAAGAGCAGCACGTTGATCTGCACAAAAAAGCCGATCATGTCCCCAAAGAGCGGAATCTGCGCCAGCGTGTCATAGAAGATTAACGCCAGCGCCGCCATGAGCAGATTGCTCAGCGGCCCGGCCAGCGCCACGATGATCGAGGCAAGCTTGGGGTCAATGTCCACATTGCGCGGGTTCCACATCACCGGTTTGGCCCAGCCAAAACCGGTGAGCAAAATCAGAATGGCCCCAAAAGGATCGATGTGTACCAGCGGATTGAGCGTATAGCGACCGGCAATGCGGGGCGTTTCATCGCCTAAATGGACAGCGGCAAAAGCGTGGGCAAATTCGTGGACCGGAAACGCCACAAAAACAATCAGCGCAATGGCGATCAGACGGCTGGGGCTGAGCAAGTTGCCAAAAGGCCCGCCGCCGGACGAAGTTAACAAGGCATAGAGAAGCAGCAGCCCGACGACCGCCACGCCAATTTTTTGATTATTGGAGAGGGAATTCCAGCCGCCCCCCCGTGGGCGCATAGACCCTGGATACATGAGTTGCCTTTCGGAGAATAACTACAGATTTTACAGGTTGCACAGATTTTCATAGTAAGCGTAAATCTGTAAATTCTGTGTAATCTCTAGTTCCATTTCTAAGAATGTTCGTACAAATGTGGAAAGATTATAGCATGGCAGTAGATCATCAACCCAATTATCCGCTCTGGACTGGTAAGAATTTAACGCAAAGGGCGCAAGAGACGCAAAGGACGCAAACGTTTAGAAAGACCCTTTGCGCCCCTTGCGCCCTTTGCGCCTCTTGCGTTCACTTCTTTTTATGATATAGTCACCCCATGTTTGCTGACTGGTTCGCCCCCATTCGCCGCCTGTTTGTGGAAAGGCCGCCGGTGGCGCTGCTGATTGTCACCATTATTGTGATGTCCAGCGCCTCGCTTTTGACGCGCCTGCTTTCCAGCGATTCTTTAATGCTGGGGCCACAGCGCCAGGTGGTCAGCATCAACCCCAAAATGGGCGTCCACACCCGGCTGACCGATGAGGTGGAAGAGGCCAAAATCAAGCAGAGCTTGGAAATGGTGCGCGAGATGGGCGCGTCGTGGATCGTCGAGTATTTTCCGTGGGCCTATGTGGAGCGCGCGCCAGGCGTCTTCAAGTGGAAGCACAGCGACATGGTGATCCAGCACGCCCATCACCAGGGGCTGAAAATTGTGGCGCGCTTGGGTTTTGTACCCGAGTGGGCGCGACCGCCAGAGACCACGCCGCTCTATTTGGATGAAGAAAATTTTGAGGCGTTCGGTCGCTACGCCGCCGAATTTGCCGCCCGTTACCGCGAGCAGGTAAGCTACATCATTATTTGGAACGAGCCCAATTTGAGTCTGGAATGGGGCTTTCAGCCCGTCGATCCGGAAAAGTACGTGCGCATGTTGCAGGTGGTCTATCCCATGATCAAAGCCGCCAATCCCGACGTGCAGGTGTTGGCGGGCGCATTGGCCCCCACGCTGGCGCTGCCGGGCGACCCCAATGGCATGAACGATCTGGATTTCCTGCAGCGCATGTATGACGCCGGCGCCGCGCCTTACTTTGACATATTGGCCATTCACGCCTACGGCTGGCACTCAGAGCCGGACGATCCGCCGGCGCCGGATGTGGTCAACTTGCGGCGCAGTGAATTGCTGCGCGCCGTCATGGTGCAAAATGGCGATGCCGACAAGCCGGCCATGATCACCGAAGGCGGCTGGAACGATCACCCGCGCTGGACGCGCGCCGTGCGCCCCGGTCAGCGCATTGAGTACACCATCCGCGCCTACGCAATGGCTCAACAAGAGTGGCCCTGGATGGATGCCGTGGCCTTCTGGGCCTTCCGCTACCCATGGGACGCCAAGAGCTATCAGGACTATTTCACCTTTGTGCGCACCGACTTTGAGCCGAAACCGATTTATAGTGAGGTAGCCAAGTATGCGGCGGGGGAATGATCAAGTAGCGTGTTGCGTATTGCGTGTTGCGTGTACCGGTTTACACTCTTGTGACGAAACAAGAATCTCAACCGGTTCACGCAATACGCAACACGCAATAACACTAACGGAAACAACTTCTTGTTTACCCGAAACACCCTAAACCAATTCACCACTAATCCTATTCGCGTTATGACCTCCGCGATCCTGGCCGTCTTTGGCGCGGCGGTTATCGCTTCGTTTGCGGTGGGCGGCGGCATTTTTACGCCCACCGATCCGAGCTGGCGCGCCATGCAGCAGCGCGGTGCGTGGCGCGTGGGCATGGACCCCAGCTTTCCGCCGTTTGAGCTGCTGGATGAAAGCGGCCAAATGGCGGGGTACGATGTGGATCTGGCGCACGCCATGGCGGCGCGCTGGAATCTGCGGCTGGAACTGGTTCCCATCGGTTTCGACAGCTTGCTGGATGCGCTGCAAACCGGCCAGATCGACAGCGTAGTCAGCGCGCTGCCCTATGACCCACGCGCCACCCAAAACGTGCGCTATTCGCCGCCCTATTTCGATGCGGGCATTCGGCTGGCGGTGCGGAATGATTCGCCATTGGCGGGGCAGGTGATTGCAGAGGCGGACCAATTTAGCGCACTGCTGGCCAATCATCGCGTGGCGGTGGAATGGGGCAGCGCCGGCGACATGGTGGGGCGGCGTCTGCAACGCGCCGATACAACGCTTGAACTGATCCCATTTGCCACGCCTGAGGAAGCGGTCAACGCCCTGCGCACCGACGACACCGTGGACGCGCTGCTCATCGACAACGTCACGCTGCTCACCGTGCAAGGGCAGGGCGCCGCCATACGCGCCATCGGCCCGGCGCTGGAGGCCAATCCGTACGTGATTGCGTCGCCCATTACGGCGCCCATTTTGCAACGGGAAATTGCCGACGCCCTACGGGAATTGGAAGAAAGCGGGAGACTGCAAGAGTTAACCGCGCAGTGGCTGCGTTAAATGTAGATAAAATAAGCCACGCGCAAATTATACTAATTTGCGCGTGGCTTATTTCAAATATATTG
Source organism: Caldilineaceae bacterium (assembly GCA_041391125.1). Classification (GTDB taxonomy): domain Bacteria; phylum Chloroflexota; class Anaerolineae; order Caldilineales; family Caldilineaceae; genus JACKBC01. The sequence goes on along the minus strand of JAWKON010000010.1, from coordinate 157,338 downwards.
AAACTGCACCACTGTCCACTTCGACAAGCTCAGTGGACAGTCCCACAATTTCCACCCATTCGTATCACATCATGCAACAATAATAATGCGGCCAACCCCATCCTGTGGTACACTATCTCTCATAATCCAATTGCGTAAATCGTAAATCTTACATCGTAAATCCCATGTCGCCCGTCACACCACTCTCACCCGATCAACTTTACACGCCATTTGTGCTGGATGAAGTTGACTTCAACACCACTGACGATTTGACCGAGTTGACCGATCCCATTGGCCAGGAGCGCGCCATGGAGGCGCTGCAATTTGGCGTGGGCATTGAGCGGCACGGCTACAATATCTTTGCGCTGGGCCCCGCCGGGGCTGGCAAATATACGCTGGCCCGGCGCTATGTGGAGCAGCGCGCCGCCACCCAGCCACCGCCCTCGGATTGGTGCTACATCAATAATTTTGACCAACCCTACAAACCGCGCGCGCTGCAATTACCGGCCGGCATGGGCAAAACGCTGCACGCCGACATGGAGCACCTGGTCGACGAACTGCAGACCGGCCTTTCCGCCGCCCTGGAAAGCGATGAATATCAGACGCGCTTGCAGGTGCTGGAAAGCGAATTTCGCGAGCGCCAGCAGACCAGCTTGCAGGAGTTGCAGGACAACGCCCAAGCCCGCGGTTTAACGCTGATGCGCACGCCGGCCGGGCTGGTTTTTGCCCCCTATAAAGATGGCAATGTGCTTTCGCCGGAAGATTTCCAAAAACTGCCGGAAGAAGAGCGCAAGCATCTGGAAAGCGAAGTCGAGGAGTTGCAGAAAACGCTGCAAACCGTGCTGCAACAGGCGCCGCGCTGGGAGCGCGAATTGCGCGCCAAAGTGCGCGAACTGCGTCGCGAAGTGACCGACTTTGTCATCAATGATTTGACGGACGATCTGCTGGCCAAATATGCCGAACAGCCCGCCGTGGTCGAATATTTGCAGGCCGTGCGCACCGACGTCAGCGGCCACCTGCAGGATTTCTTTAAGGCCTCGGAAGCTCCCGGCGAGGGGGAGGCTGATGGCGAAGCGCCGCTGATGCCCGGCGCCGTCAATGGTAGTTCGCGGCGCAACCCGGCGCTGCGGCGCTATCAGGTGAACGTTCTGGTGGATTGCAGCGCTGCGGAGGGCGCGCCGGTTCTCTATGAAAGCAATCCCTCTTATCTCAACCTCGTGGGGCGCGTGGAGCAGATGGCGCAGATGGGCGCGCTGGTCACCGATTTTACGCTGATCAAGCCCGGGGTGCTGCATCGCGCCAATGGCGGCTATCTGCTGCTAGATGCGCGCAAGTTGCTCATGCAGCCCAACGCCTGGGAAGGGCTCAAGCGGGCGCTCGAATTTGGCGAGATCCGCATCGAATCCCCATTGCAGATGTTGAGCTTGACCAGCACCATTTCGCTGGAGCCCGAGCCCATTCCGCTGGATGTCAAGGTGATTCTGCTGGGCGACCGAATGCTTTATTATATGCTGGCGCAGGCCGATCCCGATTTTGATGAACTGTTCAAAGTAGCCGCCGATTTTAGCGAAGTTATCACGCGCGATGACGCCAGCCAAATGCAATATGCCCGGCTGATCGCCACCATTGTGCAGAGCGAAAAGCTGCGCCCGTTTGATAAAAGCGCTGTGGGCCGCGTGATTGAACAGAGCGCCCGCGTGGTGGGCGATTCTGAAAAGCTCTCCACGCTCGTGCAGATGATTGTGGATCTGCTGGAAGAGACCGATCATTGGGCCGCCGAGGCCGATGCGCCAGTGGCCACGGCAGAGCACGTGCAAAAAGCCATCGACGCCAAAATCCGCCGCGCGGACCGCGCGCGCGAAATGATGCAGGAACAGGTGCTGCGCGCAACGATTTTGGTCGATACCGCAGGCGAGCGGGTGGGACAGATCAACGGGTTGGCGGTGCTGCAACTGGGCAACTTTGCCTTTGGCCGCGCCTCGCGCATTACGGCGGCCGTGCGGCTGGGCAAGGGTGAAGTGGTCGATATTGAGCGCGAGGTCGCCATGAGCGGCCCTTCGCACAGCAAAGGCGTGCTGATTCTTTCGAGTTATTTGGGCGCGCGCTACGCCCGGAAGCATCCGCTTTCGCTTTCCGCCAGCTTGGTTTTTGAACAATCATACGGTGGAATTGATGGCGACAGCGCCTCTTCCACCGAACTATATGCGCTGCTCTCGGCCATTGCGGAGGTTCCCATCAAGCAGTCGCTGGCCGTCACCGGCTCGGTCAATCAGCACGGCGAGGTGCAGGCCATCGGCGGCGTCAATGAGAAGATCGAGGGCTTTTTTGATTTGTGCAACGCCCGCGGCCTGACCGGTGAGCAGGGCGTGCTGATTCCGGCTTCCAATGTGAAACACCTGATGCTGCGACAAGATGTGGTGGATGCCGTGGCGGCAGGCAATTTCCACATTTATCCCATTGAGACCATTGATCAGGGCATCGAGGTGCTGACCGGCATTCCGGCCGGCGCGGCCAATGCCAAGGGGCAATATCCCAAAGGCAGCGTCAATCGGATGGTGGCGGAGCGGTTGGCGGAGTTTGCGCAGTTACGCCGTGAGTATGATAGTGGGAGTGGGGAGTAGAGGAGTAGAGGAAATGGATCAATCTTCGACACAGACACAGCGGATTGTAGTGGCGCTGGATGCTTCGCCGCAGAGCTATGCGGCGCTGGAAATGGCGGCGCGGTTGGCGCGGCTGATGGGTGCGGAACTGCACGGGCTCTTTGTGGAAGACAGTATGCTGCAACAGCTTGGCCACTTTCCTTTTAGCGCCGAAGTGGGGCCTATTCGGCTACGCTGCGGGCATTGACGCACCTGCATTGGGCGCCAGTTCCGCGCCGTGGAGAATGCCGCGCAGCAGCGCATGAGGCAGGTGGCGGCGCAGGCGCACGTGGCCTGGCGCTTTGAGGTCATTCAAGGCGGCGTGGCGTCCGAGCTGATGAATGCCGCCGCCAATGCCGCCATCCTGAGTTTGGGGCGGGCGGGCTGGTCCAAAGGCAAACGATTGGGCCTCTACAGCGGCGCAAATTCTGGCCCAAGTGGATCGACCGATTCTGCTCTCCGGCAAAAAATCGCGCTGGAGCAACCGCATTACGGCGCTCTATACGGGCTCACCCGCCTCTGCGCGCGCCTTGCAACAGGCGGCACAACTGGTACGCCAGAGCAAAGGCAAGCTGACGGTGGAGGCGCCCAGCCCAGAACTGGCCACTGCCGCCGCGCAACAATTGGCTAGTGCGGGGATTGAGGCGCACCTGGTTGTGCGCGCCTCCAATGTGGATTGGAGCCATGAGCTGTGGCGGATCAAAGACGGCTTGCTGGTGATGCCCAAAGATATGGTTTCGCCCCTGGCCGCGCATCTCGATATTTTGGATCTGCCCATCCTGCTTGTGCCGTGAAAATTGACAACCGCACGCTTGAACAGTATGTTACCGCGGCGCCCGATCCGCAGAATGCCGTTGACATTTTTAAGGGCGCCTGGTCCAGCCGTTTGCCGGCGCCCTATGCCGGGATAAAAGCCGGGAATTTGCCGCTTTTTGAAGATGTGCGCATTGATGGGCGGCGGAACAACTGGGCGGCTTTGCGGGCAAAACGGTCTTGAATTGGGACCGCTTGAGGGCGCCCAAAGCTATTTGCTGGAAAAAGCCGGCGCCCATGAAATCGTGGCCATTGAGGCCAACACGTCCGCCTATTTACGCTGCTTGATTGTCAAAGAGCTTTTTCAACTTCAGCGCGCTCAATTTTTGTGCGGTGATTTCACGGCCTATTTGCGCCGGAATCCGCCCTATTTTGATATTTGCGTCGCCAGCGGCGTGCTCTACCACATGCGCCATCCGCTGGAACTCATTGCTTTGCTGGCGCGCACCACCGACCGCCTCTTCCTTTGGACACACTATTATGATCCGGCGTTGATTGCGCAAAATCCGGCGTGGGCGGCCCGCTTTAACGGCTATGGCGCGGCCCGCTACGCAGATTTTGCCTGCACGGTCTATCGTCATCACTATCACGCGGCGCTCAGTTGGCGCGGCTTTCGCGGCGGCTCGGCCCAATACAGCCACTGGATGGCGCGCGACGACATTCTTTCCTGTTTGACCCACTTCGGCTTTGACAAACTGACCATCGGCTTTGAAGCGCCCGACCATCCCCACGGGCCCAGCTTTGCCGTGGCCGCCGTCCGCACGCGGGCAGAATTGCGCCCCGCTCCCATCGAAGCAACCGAGCCCGAGGAGCCCGCAATTACGGCCACGCCCACCTGGCACACGCGCAAAGCCGCCCTGCACGCCCTGTTGATGCGGCTGCGGTCGCCGATGCGGCGGTGATGGACGCGCACTGCGGCAAGTGCAACGCTACAAGTGCAACGCACGGCGAATGACGATTTGCGGGTAGTCGAAGTTTAGGGACGCCGTGCATCGCACTTTCCGCTGCCCCTACTCCTCCACTCCCCTACTCCTCTACTCCTCCACTCACCACCTCCCCATAAATCCCCATCAACCGCGCCACATGCTCGTCAACCGTCAGCGGCTCCTGTATGCCCGTTCGCAATTGGGCCAACTGCCCCGGCTGATCCACAATGCTTTGCAAAGCGGCGCGCCATGCCGCGACGTTACCCGGCGCAGCCAGCATTCCATTCACCCCATCCTGCACCACTTCGGCCAATGCACCCTGGCGGCTGGCCAGCACGGGGATGCCGGCGGCAAAGGCTTCATGCACCAGCAGTGAAAAGCTTTCATAGCAGAGTGAGGGCGCCACAACCATATCGGTTTGGGCCAACGTGCGCCAGACCTGCTGCCGGTCCAGCTGGCCCCAAAAGCGCACGCGCGTATCGGCCAATTGCTGAAGCGACTGCGCATAAGCAGCATCTGTTTCTGGATTGCCCGCGATCCAGAGCGACGCCTGGCCCTGCACTTGTTTAAATGCTTGCAGCAGCACGTGCAGTCCCTTTTGCCAGGCCAGACTGCCAATATAGGTAAAACGCAGCGGCTCGTGAGCGGCAACTTCGCGCGCCGGAATCTCGGCGGGCCGCTCCACACCTAAAGGCAACACGGTCAGGCGTTCGGCAGCCAAATCGTGATCGCGGTGCCAGTTGGCCACGAAATTTGTGGGTGCAATCAGGTGCGCGGCTTTTTGCAAAACATGGCGTAACAGGTAGGCCCGCCGCGCCATCAGCGGGCTGACCAGCGGCATGGCCAATCCAGCCGCCAGCCCCGGCCTGGGCGCACCGGCGCGGGCGGCGGCGCAGCGCGTGCAATTGAACCAGAGCGCATCCGGTCCGTCACATATTTGGGCCGTGTCATTGGTCAAGAGTTGAGCATTGGCGCAGCCCCACCAGAAATCGTGCAGCGTGACCACAAAGGGGATGCGCCGCGCCGTGAGTTGTGTAATGAGCGCGGCCGGCAGCCCCATCATGTGCTGGATGTGGACGAGGTCTGGCTGGAACTGGTCCAGCAATTGGCTAAACGCGGCGGTGGCGGCACCGTGCGCAAAGATCGCCAAAAAACGTCGGCTGGGGCTGACAGGGGCTAGCTGGACGGCATGAATCGCCACATCCCCATCGCGCCAATGCAGCGAATTCTGGCCATCGGCATCATGGGTAAAAACCGCCACGTTGTGGCCCAGCACGGCCTGGGCGCGCGCCACAGTCTGTGTGTAAAGTTCGACGCCGCCAATGTAGTCCGGTGGATATTGGTGGGTGATGTGCAGGATGCGCATGGCTTTGCAGTATAGTGGAGCGAGGCGGTGGCTGGGAAATTGGGAGCAAGGGCATATGGGTGGAATTATGAATCCAATGCGCAAAGAGCAGAATAGCCACAAAAAGCACAAAATACACAAAAAGCTTAGGGAGAATTTATGTGGCTTCTGTGTTTTGTGGCTATAGATAATTTTGCAGGAGAGCCATTTATGATTGTGTACACAGAATATTGGCCGAGCCAGCCGCAAGCAACATTTCCTTCTCAATTGCTTCACCGGTCAGCCCCACAAATTTCCCATCCGGCAAAAGTATGGAACGCGGCTCTGCACTAACGTTCACAACGATGAGAACACGATTATCGCCATGCGTACGCTGGGCCAGCCAGACGCCGCGCGCGTTGTCCAAGTGCAGCGTTTCAATGGCGCCATGCCAGAGCGCGGGCTGGCGGCGGCGCAACGCAATGAGCCGCTTGAAAAATGCGTGCAGGTCCGCATCCTGCGCATCGCCCCACAGCATGGGATGGCGCGCCTCCTCCAGCCAGGGCGCTTTGGAGCGCGGCTGGCTCAGCCCAACTTCGGCGCCATAATAAAGAATGGGTGGTCCGCCCAATCCAAAAAGCAGCGTGGCCGCCATTTTGAGCCGGGCTTTGTCATTGCCCACGGCCCAGAGAAAGCGATTCATGTCGTGGTTGTCCAAAAAGCTGGGCAAGAGGAAATTGCGGCCTGGCGCACCAAAGAAACGCTGATTGCGCACAATGTAATTGGCAAACTCCACCATCGAAATCGACGAACCGTCCGGCCCGCAGAGCTGGCGCAGGAGCCGCGTCAGCCCGAAATCGAGACAGCCATCCAGCCGGCCCGTGTAGGTGCGCAGAGCCGCACCCGGCCGCGTTACTTCGCCAAAAAGCCAGCAGTCGGGTTTGACGCTTTTGCAGCGGGCATAGAATTCGCTCCAGAAGGCGTGGCTGGGTCCAGCGGCATAGTCGAGACGAAAGCCATCCACATCATATTCAGCCAGCCAATGGACGGCGGCGTCGCCCAGGAATTGGCGCACGGCGGGGTGATCGGTGTTTAGTTGCGGCATGGCGGCCACGTCAAAAAAGCAGCGATAGCCATGTTTATAGGCGGCGTCAAAGCTGAACCAGGCGCGATAGGGGCTGCACTCATCTGTTTGAGCGGCGGCAAAGGGGGCAAAATGCACGCTGGTATGGTTGGCCACAAAGTCGAGCAGCACGCGCAGGCCGTGGCGATGCGCCTCTTGCACCAGGGTGCGTAATTCGGCGTTTGTGCCAAAGCGCGGGTCTACATTGTAGAAATCGACCGTGTCGTAGCCGTGATACGAATCGCAGACGAAAATGGGGCTCAGCCAGATGGTGCTGACGCCTAGATCGACAATGTAGGGCAATTTCTGCGTAATGGCCGCCAGCGTGCCGCCGGCAAAATCGTTCATTGCCGCTGCCGGCAGCCAGCCACTGGGAGCGCCCGCAAAGCGATCCACAAAGATTTGATAGACGACGGCCCCATGCGCCCAGGCGGGCGGCGCCCATTGATCCACGTGATAGCCGTAGCGCGCCGCTGACTCGACCGTCCCGTCCATGTTGGGCTCGCTGGCCCAAAGCGATGGTGCATCCGCTCTTTGACGCCCCTCAATGGTGTATTGCACCAGCGCGCCCGCCGGTTGACCCGGCAGGTCGGCCTGCCAAACCTCCACATAGGCCCAAATGAGCGGCTCCCAGCGCACCTCTTGGCGTACAAATTCGGTAGTAAATTTGTCTGGCTGTGGTGGCGTATGGCCCGGTGCGCCAACGCTGCTCGCGTCAAATGTAACCTGCACGTGCGCCAACAGACGGTCAAGCGCCACATCTGCTCCCACCGTCACCGTGAGTTGCACCGATTGTCCTGGCATGGGATCCAATGGGTCAATCTGATGTTGGTGCCGGATGCCGCGCCGCAATTCACGCTGGGCAGCCAATAGATGGGCTTCGTCGGACTCGATGCCGCCAAAGATGAAGTCTTGCATTACCTGTGGATTTGCAGCTTGTCGTTCACTGTTTTGGGGCATAAATACTCCTGATGTGGGCTTTAAGGCCATTGTAGAAAAATAATTACACCGGCTATACGGTTTGCGTGTACCGGTTGAGACGGTTGTTCGTTATGGCGTATTTATTGCGTTTACATGGCCTTATGTGGGTGGATCTTGCCGAAGCGTCGGCAAGATTAGGCGCGACGGAGCGTATAAAACGAACTATTATACGCTTAGCGTGCGCGATTGCGCCGTAGGGAAAGCAACCGAAAGTTGTATTAAGGGTGCAGATTGACGACAAGATTGGCGTTGAGCGGCTGTAGCTTTCTTACTCTATTATTGTGTCTGTACTTACCGAAGACCACAATGCCCTTTCAAAGTACCCAATCATATCAACCCAACTCAATTAGGAAGTTCAGCAGGTTTTATGAAGGCTCTTTTGAAAACGCACCAGGTTTCTTTTCGGCAAAGTCGCCCCGTTCTATGTATCTGCATCATCGTCCTCTGCGCTATTTTAGTGCCCGCCAATGTAGCAAAAGCAGACTCCGGCAGCAAATTCTTCATTCCGATTGCGCCCAAAAAATCGACCAACTGCCAGCTTAACGAACAAGAGAAGCAGATCGAATCCATGCTGGTGAGTGACGCCAATCAGCAGCGCCCTGAAATGGTTTGCAACGACATTCTCTCCCGCGTGGCCCGCGAACGGGCGCTGGATATGGCCACCCGCGACTATTTTGACCACGTTAACCCGGACGGCCACGGCCCCAACTACTTGGTACGTGAAGCCGGTTATATTTTACCCGATTCATACAGCAACGCGGCGGATGCCAACAACATTGAGTCGATTGCGGCGGGTTTTAGCACTGCCGAAGCCGCCTGGGATGGCTGGATGAATTCGCCTTCGCACCGCAAACATCTGCTGGCCGAAATCCCCTTCTACACGGAGCAGGTTGAGTACGGCATCGGCTACGTTTACATAAACGAAGGCAACACCTATCATTACTACTGGGTAGTGCTCACCGCCAAATCCGGTCAGTAATCAATGTCATTAAGTTAGTAGTGCTCAGTCGTCAGTCCTCAGTAATCAGTAATCAGTTCACACTGAATACTGAGCACTGAAAACTCCACATCCCGTTTGTGTATCACTGCCGAAGCATAAATTCCCGGCATCCCCGACAGCCCGCCAAACCAGATTTCTTGACTTCACCCTCGAACGTTGGTACAATCGCAACCGATTGCATAGCTCCCTTACGCCCTAAAACTTGAACTTGCAAACTGGATTGAGTACCGACAATTTGTGTCTACCATTCGTGATGTAGCAATCAAAGCTGGCGTCCACCCAAGCACGGTGAGCCGCGTTTTTTCTGGCAACGCCAAAATTAGCGAGGAAACCCAAACGCGCGTGCTGGACGCCGCGCACAAACTGGGTTTTCACCCCAACGCCATTGCGCGCTCGTTGAGCGTCAAGCGCACCTGCACCATTGCCATTGTAATTCCCCACATTTACAGCGGCTATTTTGATGATGAGTTTTTCCCCAGGTGGTGCAGGGGTTGCTCAATTGGGCCTACCCGCGCGGCTATCGCATTTTGGTGGGCGGCAGCAACAGCCACAGCGACGAAATCGTACAGACATTTGACATTTTAGGCTCGCGCCAGGCCGATGGCATTGTGGTGCTCAGCAACCGGCTGGATGTGGATACGGTGGGCGCCATGCGCGAACAGCATACACCCTTTGTGCTGCTGGGGCGCCCGCCCGTCGATTATCACGACGTGAGCTGGGTGGATGCGGATAATGAACGCCACACTTTGGCGGCGATCAATTATCTGATTGGCCTGGGACACAAGCGCATTGGCTACGTGGGCGGCGATCCTGAAGTGGCGGTGACCGGCGAACGGCAGCGCGGCTATGCCGCCGCCATGACGCAGGCCCAGTTGCCGCAAAACCCGCGCTGGATAGAGTATGGTTACTTTTCCGATGAGGGCGGCTATTACGCCGTGCAGCGCATGACCGAGTTGGGCGACGAAGCCCCCACGGCCTATTATGCCGCCAATGACTTGATGGCGTTTGGCATTTTGCGCGGACTGCGCGAAAAAGGACTCCGCGTGCCGGAACAGGTCTCGGTGATTGGCACCAACGATTCGGGCGCCTGCCTGCACGTTACGCCTACCCTGACCACCCTGCGCGTCCCCTACGCTCAGATGGCGTCCCAAGCGGCCGAGTTGCTCATTCAAGCAATTGAGGAAGAGAATACGACCTATGCGCAGCGCTATGTGGACTGCGAATTGATCATTCGTGAATCAACCGCTCCGTGTCCGGTTTAAATTGAATGTTTACGCCTTGACCGCGGCTGGCATTTTGGAAGGAAAGCAAAGATGCTTAATCCACAATGGATGGTTCGGGTATTTTTATTTGTAGCGGTGCTGATGAGCAGTACTGCATTTACCGCATGTTTTGGTTCATCGGATGCGGAAGCACCCGAAGAGGTCGCGCAAGACGCCGCGCCCGCAGTTGTGATCACGCCCACGCCCTCTCCCTCGCCCACCGCCCAAACTGCGTCTGTCGCCAGAGGCGCCATAGTCCACACACCGCCCCCGGCAGCAAATGAACCTGCGCTGATAATCTGGGTCGACGCCCCGCTGGCGCCGCTTTTTCAAAACCTGGCCGCCTCTTTTGAGGTTGAATATGGGCTCAAAATAACGGTTATCGAAAAAGGGCTAGTGCAGATTGAAAGTGAACTGGTCACTGCCGACCCCGCCAAAGAGACCCCCGATATTCTGATCGGATCCTCTATCAACGTGGCGCCAATGGTGGACAAGGGGCTGCTGCATGAAGTGCGGCTGGATAATCGCGTGGCCGAATTTGATCCCAACGCGCTCCAAGCCATGCGCGTCAATGGCAAACTCTATGGCCTGTCCTATACGGCCGAAACCGTAGCCTTGATCTACAACCCCAATATGGTTGCCAAAGCGCCAACCAGTTGGAGCGATCTGCGGGCGATGTCGGCAACGCTAAAGGATAGTGGGCGAGGCGAATATGGTTTGGTTTTACAAAGCAACGAACCCAGGCAATTTCAGCCAATTTTGACTGCTTTTGGCGGTTTTCTTTTTGGCAACGGCGCCGAGGGGAATCTGGATATTGCCAACGTGGGGATCGACAGCGCGGGCGCTTTAGCCGCCGGCGCCTGGCTCGAAGACATGAAGCAAGCCGGCCTCTTGTTGTCTGCGGCCGATGTGGACGAAATGTACAGCGCGTTTGCAAGCGGGCGCGCGGCCATGATGATCGGCGATGCGGAGATGGCGGGGCGGCTGCGCAGCGCCGGCGCCGCCTATGCCGTGGCCGCGCTGCCGCATGAAGTGGCGGAAAGCCAACCGCTGCTGACAGCGCGTGCTCTCATGATCAGCGCCGCCAGCCGTGACCCGGACCTGGCGCAAACTTTTCTCACCGAATTTATGGCGACCCCGGAAAACATGCAGGCCATTTATGCGGCTGACCCGCGGCCCTCAGCCTATTTACCCGTGCTGGACGCCCTAGAAAACAATGAACTGCGCTTTTTCACATCGCTTGCGGAAAACATCCAAATTGCACCCACCATTCCCGCCTTTCCGGCTGCCTGGGCCATCTGGACAGAAGCGCTGAATCAGGTCATCGGCCAGGGTGAACCTGCCGAGACGATTTTTACGCAGGCGGCTGCGCAAATTCGCGCGGCTGTTGAGACGCAATGAGCTATAGTGAAACCAGATAGAAAACCGTAGTTTTTGCCAATAGTGTAGTGAACGGCGGTTGAGTAGGCTGCGGCAGTATGCAGCCGTATCGAAACCAAAGTGAACGGGTCGACTCGCTGCGGTTTCATTTACACAATCAGTTGAGCCCCTACAAATCAGCGCTGCGCAACGCCGATGTTGCTGCCGCTGGCGATCTTTTTGCGTTTGCCGAATTCTTCGGCCCCGCTGTTGGGATGAATCACCACATTGCGCCCAATGGTCAACCCCTCGGGTACGAAGCAACTCTGGCCGACCAGCGTGAGTCCGGTGTTGAGCTGCTCCGGCATGGCTTTGTTGGGCAGATTGTCATCGCCAAAACCCACTTTGGCATTGGCGGAGATCGTCACGTTCTTGTCGATAATGCAGCGATCCACCACGGCACCGGCCTCGATCACTGTGTCGCTAAAAATGACGCTGTCGCGCACCGTGGCGCCTTCCATCACGTGGACGCCGGGGGATAGCACGCTGCGTTCGACCAGCCCGTCAATGCGACAGCCGTTGGAGAGGATGTTGCCGCCGGCTTGGGCGTGCGGCCCAAATTTCACCGGCGCGCGCTCTTCGCTGCGCGTATGCACCACCCAGCCGGGATCATAGAGGTCCAACGCCGGGTTTTCAGCCAGCAGGCTCATGTTGGCTTCCCAATAGGCCTGCACCGTGCCCACATCGGCCCAGTAGCCCGAGAAGGTGTAGGCGCGCACATTGCGCTTATTGGCCAACATGGCGGGCAGCACGTCGCGTCCGAAATCTACATAGCCGTCACTTTGCAGCACCTCCACCAGTACATCTTTGCGGAAAATATAGATGCCCATAGAGGCCAGCGTGTCGCGGGCGCGCTTGGGTTTTTCCTCAAAATCGACCACCCGATCATCCGGCGCCACCGCCAGAATGCCGTAGCGGTGGGTTTCGTGCGGGTTGATGCGATGAGTGGCCACCGTCATTTCGGCGTTGCGCTGGATGTGCTGACGCAACATGGGGCGATAGTCCATTAAATAGATGTGATCGCCGGCCAAAACCAGCACGTGTTCCTCGGGCTGGCGCGTCACAAAATCCAGATTGCGCCGCACCGCGTCCGCCGTACCCAGTTGCCAATCGCCATAGGCGCCGCCCTGGTACGGTTGCAGCAGCCGCACGCCGCCGCTGGCGCGATCCAGGTCCCACGGTTTGCCGATGCCAATATGCTGGTTCAGGCTGCGCGGTTTGTATTGGGTGAGCACGGCCACGTTAAATATTTCGCTATTCACGCAGTTGCTCAGCGGGAAATCGATGAGGCGAAATTTGCCCCCAAACGGTACAGCCGGTTCAGCGCGTATTTCAGTCAAAACGCTCAGGCTCTCGCTCGAACCACCCGCCATAATCATTGCAAAAACGCTGGACATGGTCTGTTTCTCGGTTTTTGTGGAGGGAGTAGGGAGTAAGGAGTAGGGATTAGGAAGGCGCTTCAACTGCCTAATCCCTACTTCCTACTCCTTACTCCCAATTAAATTGTCTTTCCGTCGGCCACAACGTAGTCGGCGGGGAAGTCTTTTTCATCGCGGCGGCTGTTGATGAGCACGTTGCGCCCCACCTGCGCTCTATCGGGAATGTAGGCGTTTTTGCCGATGACCGAAATGCCGCTGGAGAGCCTGTCGGGCATCTGCTCGTTAGGCACGGATGCATCGCCCGTGCCCACGATGGCGCCGGCGCCGATGACCACCTGCTTGTCCACCACCACTTTATCCAGCAGGGCGCCGGGGCCGATCCAGGTGCTGTTCATCACCACGCTGTCGTTGACCACGGCGCCGGGGCTCACATAGACGCCGGGGCTGAGCACGCTATTGGTCACCACGCCGCGAATGACGCAGCCATTGGAGATCAAGCTGCCCACCACTTTGGCTTGCGGTCCCAATTTGACCGCCGGAAATTCTTCCGATTTGGTGTGAATGGGCCAGCTTTGGTTGTAGAGATCCAATGCCGGCGTGGATTGGGCCAGCTCCAAGTTGGTGGCCCAATAGGAGTCGATGGTGCCCACATCCACCCAATACCCTTCAAACTTATAGGCGAAGACGCTATCGCCAGCGGCCAGCATGGCGGGGATGACATGTTTGCCAAAATCGACGCGCGATTTACCCGTTTCTTCGTTGACCAGACGCCGCTCTAAAATATGCGAGTTGAAAATGTATATACCCATAGAGGCCAGATTGCCCTTGGGCTCAGTGGGCTTTTCATAAAACTCCACAATGCGCTGCTGATCATCCACCTCCATAATGCCAAAGCGGTGCGCTTCCTCAATCGGCACGGGCATCACCGCAATGGTCAGATCGGCGCCGCGTTCGTGGTGAAATTCGAGCATGGGGCGATAGTCCATTTTGTAGATATGGTCGCCCGACAGCACCAGCACCATGTCCGCCCGCTGCTCGCGCACATAATTCAGGTTTTGGAAGATGGCGTCCGCCGTGCCGGCATACCAATCTTGCCCGCGGCGGCCCAGATAGGGTTGCAGCAGGCGCACACCGCCGCGGCTGCGGTCCAGGTCCCACGGCTTGCCAATAGCAATGTGCTCGTTGAGACTGTGCGGCTGATATTGGGTCAAAATGCCCACCGTGTAAATGCCGCTGTTGACGCAGTTGCTGATGGTAAAATCGATAATGCGGAACTTACCGGCGAACGGCACGGCCGGTTTGGCGCGCTCTTCCGAGAGCACCGTGAGACGAGTGCCTTCCCCACCGGCCAGGATCATTGCAATTGGTTTCATAGGATGGCGTCCAAAGCTATGTGATTGAAAAATATAAATGTGTTCTGATTGATATATGCAGAGGTGGTGCGCCTTCTCCAAAATCTTACTGTAGATTGGGGGATTCTTCAACTTTTTGGCGACCAAGATCACATCGGGGTCGATCTTACAATTATTATCAGGGAATCCCTGTTTTGAAATATAGAGTGCGCACTGTTATAATTTACATTTGCCTTATAAATAGCACTATGTCTGTTTTTTTATTTTTAAATGGTTTATAGGAGGAAAGCGTGCTGCAGCGCCAAACTCAAACTGCAACTTTTTGGCGGGACCAATTTGAGGTTGCCCCGGACGACTTAGACTTTACATACAATTTACTTTTAGACGCACAGGCGCCCAGAACGCTTTCTGAATTGTCGATTGCGCTCATTAGTGAATATGTACGCAAAGAAGATGCCAAAATCCAATCTGAACTGGCCAAGGGCGAGCTATATCAGCCGCGCAATCGCTATCAGGTGGGTCAAAAGCTGGTTTTTCCGGCATGGATTTTGCCGTGGCCGAAGTGATGGATGTGCGCACCGGGCAAAACCCCGAGCATGGCCAATTCAAGGTGATCAGCGCCAAGTTTGCCGATTCGGGCCGCGTGCGCGAATTTGCCGCTGAGTTAGCCAGCGCCCATCAGCTCAACAACGTCAATGGCGATGATTTTCTCTCCGAAGACGCCCTGCTTTCGCCCAACGAAATTTATGCGCTCTATCAGGATGAGATCGACGAAAGCATCCTCTATGCGCTGGAGGAGAGCGAGCGCAGCGAAGATTTTGTGGAGGTCAATGGCAACTGGCTGCTGAAAGATATGCTGGTTGACGTCCACGTGGGTTACCTGAACATTGCCGAGGCCTTGATCGAAGTGGCCGGAAAGCCGCTGGATGTGAAAGAGCTGATGGCCGAGCTCGATCTGGACCGCAACGTGAGCCAGGCCATGCAGGTGCTCAGCATGAACCACGCGCTGGGCCAGGATGAACGCTTTGATCAGGTCAATGTGGGGGCGGAAAAACGGTGGTTCCTCAAGCGGCTAGAGCCGGCCGATGCGCTGGAAGCACCCATTATTTTGCGCCCGACCCAGCCCATTTACAACCGCGCCCTGCTCAGCGTCGAATTGCTGCAAGTGGAATGGGAGCTAGATGACGAGTGGGGCGAAAGCAGCCTGAGCAGCGAATTGCCGGCCATTGTCCCCAGCACCAGCCTCACGCTCACCTATCCGCACCGCCGTTGCGGTACGCTGCCGCTAAACGGGCGCACGCGCAATTTCTTCCCGGTGGCCGACCAGGGGCGTTCGTTGATCACCTTTATCGATGGGCGCTGGGGTACGCATATTCCGGGTTGGGTTTCGCACGAGGGGCGCTATGTGACCGGGCTGGCCAAATGGATGGAAGATCACGCGCTGCCAGTGGGCGCTTATCTCACGTTGGAGCGCACCAACAACGCCAATGAAATAGTCATCGACTATCGCACGCGGCGCGCCAAGCGCGAATGGGCGCCCACGGCCACCGCCGATCTGGACCATTTGCGGCTGCGCTTTGAGATGACCAAAGTGATGATCGCGTGCGAATATGATGAGCATCTGATTGTGGCGGAGAGCGAGCACAGTGCCACGGCCCAGCTCCGCTTATTGCTCAATCAGAATCGGGTGGAGCTGACGCAAATTGTGGATAGGCTGGTGCCCGAGCTGGTGAAGCTGGACCCGCGCGGCACAGTTCACGCCAAAACTGTTTACAGCGCCGCCAATATGTTGCGCCGCTGCGCGCCAGGCCCGGTCTTTTTTGCCCTGATCAGCAATCGCCGATTCCAAGATGTGGGCGGCGGCTTTTTTGCGCTGTCGTAAAATGCTAGTAACTACGCACCTCTCCCTGGCCCTTCCCTCAAGGGGAGGAAATTGTAGCTCCTCCCCCCCGAGGGGGAGGCCGGGAGGGGGTCCAAGACTTGAGTAGTTACAAACTCTATAGATTTTGTTAATCAAGGAAGAGCAATGAGTAGTCGATTAATCAACCGAACGCTGTCGCGATTTCGCCCCACCGTAGATACTAAGTTTCACATCGACTATGATTGGTGGGAAAAGAGTGGTCAGAATTTTCGCCTCTACTTGCGCGATCAATTGTGCGCCGAGTGCCGCGAGCGCTTTGCTGACCACCAGAATACAGAGAATGTAGATTGGGTGGACCCAGAAACCGGTGAGGTGCATCGCACAGATGCATTGCGCGAATGTTTGCGCACGCGCTGCGCCAACGATCCGGACTACATCAACGAGCGGTTGCCCATTACGTCGGCCTGTTTTCGCATCTTTTGGCCAACAACAACACGCCGCTCTCGCCCACCGAATTGAGCCAATTGATGCCGTGGAAAGGCGCCGACGCCATTTTGGGTACGTTGGGCAGCGGCAAGGTCTACCTGGGATTGCGACCGGCATAACTTCTTTCATCAGCCACTATTGAACCGGTCCCTGAGCGTGATCGTTAAGTTAGCAGTGATCAGTGTTCAGTTTTCAGTGCCGAGTCTGGAAGTTCACCCTGGGAACTGAGTACTGAAAACTGTTTACTTTGACATGCACATCCTTAACTTAACGACATTGTCTGATTGCTTACAACAAGGTAAGTGACGATTCGCGTTTTTGTATGCCAAAACGTTTGGCTTGCTCACGGGCAAGCCAGGCGCTCGTCTCGAAGAAGCCATAGGTGCGGCGCAATGGGCCATACCGACGTTGCACCAATTCGTTCAGATCCTCGGCCATAAATTGCCAGATCATCTCCTCCAGCTCTTCAATGCGCCAAAGCATTTCACCCGGTGTATCCGGCGCGGTAATATCGGCATAGGTGGGCGGGTTGCTGTAGCTGTGCGGAAAGGTAATCCGCTTGGCCGGCAGCTTGGGCAAATAGCCTAACGCCACTGCCGCCATGCCAAAGGCCAGCAATTGGCTGCGCACGCGCTCAACCTGCCGCTCTCCGGCGTCGGCGCCGTCTGCCAGCCCCAGTTCTTCGCTCAATAGAGACCAATCGGTCAACACCCGGTCAAGCAAATAGCGCAGTTCGCGTTGGCCCGCCAGCTTCGACGTGCGCACGCTGAGCACAAAGCCTTCACGCACATTGGCTAAATAGTCGCGCGCGCGCTGCAACACAAACTGCTCAACTTGCTCAATGCCGCTCTTGGGCTGGGATTGTGGTTGCCCGCCAACCTTTGTGCGATAGTGCAAATTGAGCGATAGAAGCTGTGTGGTGGTTTCGGCCAATTCGCCAATGCTCACAAACTCATAAACGTCCGCTTTGTTTTGCATATACCTCTCCTATAGTGCGGTTGCTCCAAAATACGAAGCCGTCACTGTGATACAATAACGCCGTTGCAGTCGTCTATTGTTCCTACGAACGGATGTCAATGCTCCCCATTATAGCGTGAAACCGATAATGTGAAAATCCGATATTTTGCGTGCTTTTCTGCCGGTTTGTGAATATTATTTTGAAAGTCTTGCAGTATAATTGCGCCATCGGCTGGCTGGCTTTGACGCATTTTCATTGGTTCGCTATACTCTCACTTAATCCCACGCGCGCAGAATTTTTACAAATCCAGGTATCAACCAAGGAGGTTGTCGAATATGCACGGCCTGATGATGGATTATCCCCTCACAATCGATCGCATATTGGAGCACGCCAATCGCATTTACGCTGATCGCAAGATCCATACCAAATTGCCCAATGGTTCGACGCACACTTACACCTATGCCGATCTATACCGTCGTTCCAAGCGACTGGCCAGCGCCTTGGGCAAGCGCGGCATTCAAGCCGGCGACCGGCTAGGCACCTTTGGCTGGAACAATTATCAGCACATGGAACTCTATTATGGCATTCCCGGCTGCGGCGCCGTCTGCCACACGCTCAACATTCGTCTTTTTGCCGACCAGGTGGCCTACATCATCGAACACGCCGAGGACCGCATTGTCTTTGTGGACGCCAGCCTGCTCAAGCTCTTTGAGCCCATTGCGGCCCAGGTCAATTGCGTGGAGCACTATGTGCTCTATGGCGTTGACAGCGTGCCGGAAACTTCGTTGACCAATGTGCTGCTTTATGAAGATTTGATTGCCGAAGGCGATGATGATTACCAGTGGGCTGTCACCGATGAACGTGACGCCATGGGCATGTGCTACACCAGCGGCACCACCGGCGACCCCAAAGGCGCGCTCTACAGCCACCGCTCTATGTATCTGCACACCATCGGCATGTTGCAGGCCAACGCCGCCGCCATCACCAGCGCCGACATGATTTTGCCGGTGGTGCCGCAGTTTCACGTTATGTCCTGGGGCATCCCCTTTGCCGCCGCTATGGCGGGCGCCGAGCTGATTATGCCCGGGCCATTTTTGCAGCCCGGCCCCCTGGCCGATATGGTGCAGGATTATAAAGTCACGGTAGTGACCGGCGTCCCCACCATCTGGATGGGCGTTTACCAGGAAGTGCAGAAGAACCATCGCGATCTCTCCTCCATCCGCGCGCTGATCGTGGGCGGCTCCGCTATGCCGCGCAGCATGATCGAAGCGTACGAGGGCAAGCTGGGCGTCAACGTGGTCCACGCCTGGGGCATGACCGAAATGTCGCCGCTGGGGACAATTTGCCATCTGAGCAGCCAACACGCCGGGCTGTCACAAAGTGAAAAGTGGGATATTAAAGCCAAACAGGGTACGCCCATTGGCGGCGTCGAATTGCGCATTGTGGACGAAACGGGCCAAGAGCTGCCTTGGGATGGCAAAACCATGGGCGAGCTGCAAGTGCGCGGCCCGTGGATTATCAAACAGTATTTCAAGCGCGAGCCGACTGAAGAAAGTTTTACCAGCGATGGCTGGTTCCGCACCGGCGATGTCTGCACCATGACGCCCGACGGCTACATGCAGATCACCGACCGCACCAAGGATTTGATCAAGAGCGGCGGCGAGTGGATCTCCAGCGTGGACTTGGAAAACGCGCTGATTGCGCATCCGCTGGTGCGCGAAGCCGCCGTCATCGCCATTCCGGACGAGCAATGGTCCGAACGCCCGCTAGCCGCCATTGTGCCGGTGGAGGGGCAAATGGGGCTCAATGTTGATGATCTGCAAGCGCATCTGTCCGCCCACTTTGCCAAATGGATGCTGCCCGACAAGTTCATCTTTATTCAGGAAGTACCCAAAACCAGCACCGGTAAATTTGATAAAAAGGTGCTGCGTCAGCAATATGCAGACGGTAAGCTAGGCTGAGCAGATGGTATGCATTTCATGCCATTTTATTTTTGTTTTCTATAAGGGCCAGGTGACTCTGCGATTCTCGCAGATTTCCAGTTGTATACCGAAAACCTATAAACAGACCGAGGAGGAAAAAATTATGGCGCGACCTGTAACGCTTTTTACCGGCCAATGGGCGGATCTTTCATTTGACACCATTTGTGCCAAGGCTAAATCGTTTGGCTATGATGGCCTGGAGATCGCCTGTTGGGGTGACCATTTTGAAGTAGACAAAGCTATGGCAGATGACAGTTACGTGCAAGGCCGCTGGGATATTTTGAACAGCCACGGGCTGAAATGCTTTGCCATCAGCAATCACCTAGTGGGCCAGGCCGTGTGCGACCGCATTGATGAGCGCCATCGCAGCATTCTGCCCGACCGCATTTGGGGCGACGGCAAGGAAGACGGCGTGCGTGAACGCGCGGCCGAGGAGATGAAAAACACGGCCCGCGCCGCCAAAAAGATGGGCTTGGGCGTGGTGCCGGGTTTTACCGGTTCACCGATCTGGCACATGGTCTATTCATTCCCACCGAATCCGGCCGATTTTTACGAGAAGGGCCTGGCCTTATTTGCCCAGATGTGGTTGCCGATTTTGGATGTTTTCCAGGCTGAAGGCGTAAAGTTTGGACTGGAAGTCCACCCGACTGAGATTGCTTTTGATATTGTAAGTGCGGAAAGAGCCATTGCGGCCGTGAATGGGCATCCCTGCTTTGGGTTTAACTATGATCCCAGCCACTTTGGCTACCAGGGCGTCGATTATGTGGGCTTTATCCGCAAGTTTGCCGACCGCATTTTCCATGTGCATATGAAAGATGTGGGCTGGAAGACAGGTCCGTCCGAGGCGGGCGTCTTTGGCGGCCACACCAACTTTGGCGATCATCGCCGCTTCTGGGATTTCCGCTCGGTGGGGCGCGGCTCCATTGATTTTGAAGGTGTGATCCGCGCGCTCAATGACATTGGCTACAGCGGTCCGCTCTCGATTGAGTGGGAAGATTCCGGCATGGACCGCGAGCATGGCGCTACTGAGTCTTGCGCCTTTACCAAGCGGCTCGATTTTGCGCCGTCGAATATTGCGTTTGACGCGGCGTTCGCAGAATAGATCTGTTGCGTATTGCGTAGTGCGTGAACTGGTCTTGGAACCAAAAAGTAGCTTGTATCTCCCAGGTTCGTAGCAGCACCGTCATGCACTAAACCGGTACACGCACCACGCAATACGCAATACGTTTCCTTCCCCGGTGACCATACCACAAACGACAAATTCTCATTTGACCTAACAGGAGCAATTACAATGGCTGAAAGTTCAGGATTCACCTCAATGGCCGCCGCTACCACCGAAGGCGAGGCTCCCGAGGTTGGCGTGGGCATGTTGGGCTACGCATTTATGGGTAAGGCCCACAGCAACGCCATGCTCAAAATTCCGCACATGATGTACCCGCCGCCGGCGGTTCCCAAGCTGGTGGGTATTGCCGGGCGCAACGAGGCCGCCGTGGCCGAAGCGGCCAAGCGTTTCGGCTACGCCAACTATTACACCGACTGGCGCGACATGCTGGCCAATGATGCAGTCCAGCTCTTTGACAATGGCGGCCCCAACGACGCCCACGCCGAGCCGTGCATTGAAGCGGCTAAAATGGGCAAACACATTCTGTGTGAAAAGCCGCTGGGCCGCACGGCGGAGGAGTCCAAAGAGATGTGGGACGCTGTATCTAAGGCTGGCGTCAAACACATGGTGGCCTTTAACTACCGTTTTGTGCCCGCCGTGCGCCAAATCCGCAAGATTATTGAAAGCGGCGCGTTGGGGCAAATTTACCACTTCCGCGCCCAATATTTGCAGGAGTGGATCATGCCGCACTACAACATGCCCATGATCTGGCGCCTGCAAAAGAAGGTGGCGGGCAGCGGCGCCCTGGGCGACCTGGGCGCACACATTATCGATCTGGGTCGCTATCTGGTGGGCGAGATCAGCAGCGTCAGCGCCATGACCAAACCGTTTATCAAAGAGCGCCCGAGGGACGACGGCACCATGGGCACGGTCGATGTGGATGATGCTTTTGTGGCGGCGGTCGAATTTGAAAATGGCGCCATTGGCACGCTGGAAGCCACCCGTTTCGCCGGTGGTCGTAAAAATGGCAATCGCTTTGAAATTAACGGTGAAAAGGGCTCGATTTCGTTTAACCTGGAGCGTATGAACGAAATGGAAGTCTATTGGGTAGGCGAAGAGCCCAAAGAGACCCAGGGCTTCAAAAACGTGCTGGTCTCCGAGCCGTTCCACCCCTGGTGGGAAAACTGGTGGCCGCAAGGGCATATGATCGGCTGGGAACACACTTTTGTGCATGAGATCACGCACCTGCTCGACTGCATTGTCAACGACAAAGAGGTAGCCCCCATCGGCGCCGACTTTGAAGACGGTTACCGCTGCGCCGTGGTCTGCGACGCTATCGTAGAGTCGGCGGACAACAAGCGCCAGGTCGACTGCAAATATTAGACGTTATAAAGGCCCAATTCAAAATATGACAAGGTGACAAGGGGACTTACAGTGTTCACCTTGCTGATTTTGCCTTGGGGACAGGCGTCAACTTGGTTCTCCCAATCTATGCCAAAGTGGCTCAATGGCATAGCCGGTTTGGGCGCGGCTATGCCAACTGGGATCCGGTCGCACAGGCCCCACCAGATCGATGTGGTGGGTGTCGCGACTGGTGATGAGATTGTGAATATGCAGATAGCCGGCATCAATGAGATGTTCCTTGGTGAGGAGTTCCTTTTCAATCAGGGCCTCATTGATGGTCGGCAAGGTGACAAAATCCGGTTCGTTTCGCCGCCACTTTCTGGCTTTAGAGTTTCCATCTTTGGCTCCTCTTTTGCTGGTTTTTAGCTTTGCATATAGTTTACCAAAGATGCTTCATTCCCACTTGCTCATAATACCCGTAAGCTGGCCCAACCGTATCACCTTGTCACCCGGTCACCCTGTCCTGGAAAAGCAGAACCTATCATGATCCAAAACCAACCCACCGACCGTGGCCGTCTGGACTGGCTCTTTGGCCGCCGCTTTAGCATGGAAGAGCAGGAACGCCGCGCCCGTGAAGATCGCATACGCGATCTGCTGCCGGATGAAACCGAGGACGACGAGCGCACAGCGGGCGATGGCGCTATGCTCATGCGCCTGTTTCGCTATCTCACGCCCTATCGCTGGCACCTGATTGGGTCGGTGCTGGCCATGTCCAGCTCTTCGCTGCTGGGGGTGGCTCAGCCGTGGATGGTGGGCAAGGCTATCGATGACGGCATCCGCGCCGGCTCCATGAGCGACCTGCGCTGGTGGACCGGGCTCTTTTTGGCCGCGGCCATTGGTGAATGGATCACCAACCGCGTGCGCATTGACCTGACCGCCTATGCCGGCACGCGCGTGGTGACCGATCTGCGCAGCCAGCTCTTTCGCCATCTGCACAAGCTGTCGCTCAATTTCCACAACAACTACAGCGTGGGCCGCCTGATGAGCCGCCTGATCAGCGATGTGGGCGTGCTGCAGGATTTTGTCACCTGGTCTATTACGGGCACGGCGCGCAGCATCTTTATCTTTGGCGGCATTGTGATCGCCATGTTTGCCATGAACTGGCAACTGGCCGTGGTCACCTTTTGCGTGCTGCCGCTCATGGTTATTCTGACCAATTATTGGCGTAAGCGCGTGCGCAGCCTCTATCGTGCGGCCCGCACGCGCCTGTCGCTGATCAACGGCTATCTCAACGAGTCGATCTCGGGCATTCGCGTCATCAAAAGTTTTACGCGCGAAACGCACAACTTTCGCCATTTTGATGACCTGAACCGCTCCTATCTGGATGCCAATATTGACTCAGCCCGGCTCACGGCCATCTATTTTCCCGGCGTTGATTTCATTGCCTCGCTGAGCCTGGCGCTGGTGGTGGGCCTGGGCGGCTGGCTGGTGTTGCGCAACGCGGTGACAGCGGGTACGCTGGTGGCCTTTGTGCTCTATGTGGACCGTTTCTTCGAGCCCATTCGCGAAATGGCGCAGCGCTACAACACCTTCCAGGCCACCATGACCGGCTGCGAACGCATCTTTATGTTGCTGGACACCGAGCCCGACTTGCAGGACGCGCCCGACGCGTACGAACTGCCGCCGATCCAGGGGCAGGTTGATTTTGAAAACGTCAGCTTTTTCTACAAAGAAGATGAGCCGGTGCTGCGCGGCGTATCGCTGCACGCCGACGCCGGCCAACGCATTGCGCTGGTGGGCGAGACCGGCGCCGGCAAAAGTACCGTCATTCGGCTAATCGCCCGCTTTTTCGACGCCACCGACGGCGCCATCAAAATCGATGGCCACAACATCCGCCAGGTGACCCAGGCCAGTCTGCGTGCGCAGCTTGGCATTGTGCTGCAAGACACCTTCCTCTTTGCCGGCACCATTGCGGACAACATCCGCTACGGCCGGCTGGACGCCACCGACGCCGATCTGGAGGTTGCGGCCCACGCGGTGGGCGCGCATGAATTCATCAGCACGCTGCCCGAGGGCTATGCCACCGAAGTGGGCGAAAACGGCGTCAGCATGAGCGTGGGCCAGCGCCAGCTCATCTCCTTTGCCCGCGCTCTGCTGGCCGACCCGCGCGTGCTCATTCTCGACGAAGCCACCAGCAGCGTGGACACCGCTACCGAAAAGCTCATCGAGCAGGGGCTAGACCAGCTCATGGCCGACCGCACCAGTTTCGTCATCGCACACCGGCTCAATACCATTGTCAACGCCGATAAAATTGTGGTTTTGGACAAAGGCGAAATCGTGGAAATGGGAACGCACGCGGAACTGTTGGCGCAGCGCGGGCGCTATTTTAACCTTTACACCATGCAGTGGGCGGCGGGGGAGAGTGGAGGAGTAGAGGAGTAGAGGAGTGGCGATCTCCTCTACTCCTCCACTCCTCTACTTTTAAAAAACACGCGCCGCGGCCTCCCCGGAACGCACGGCTCCCTCCACGCACGCTTCATTCATCCAGTCGCCGGCAAAAACAACGGGCGGTTTTTGCTGGAAGGCGGCCAGGTTGCGATAGTGGCCGGGGTGCATAATGGGGACGGCCCATTCCCAGCGGTGATAGTGAACTACGTCGGCTTCGGCCAGCGGAAACATTTGCGGCGCCACCACCCGCGCTTGCGCCCACAGATTTTGCATGACGGCATTGGGCTCTTGGGTCAAAAATGGGGCGCACGTGGGGCCGTATGTGCAGACCAGCCCCCACTGCCAATCCTGCGGGCAGGCGCCCCAGGCGCCGTGGCGCCCCGAGTAATATTCGACCGAAAAGAGATCGGTGGGCGGCAGCAGGTGGACGCCAAACTGGGCGTCGGCACGGTTCTGTTGCGCGGCATAGACGCGCACCTGCGGTGCATAACGCACGTCGTCCAGCCAGGCGGCGCCAGTTCGGAATTTTGCGGCAGTGCCTGCGCCAAAATGCGCACCGCCGCCGGCGCCGGAACGGCCAGCACCACGCCATCGTACGCGCGTTCGCCGCCGCGCATGTGCAGCTTGACCTGCTGCGCGCCCAGGCTGAGCGACTCGACCGGTTCACCGGTGTGCGCACGTTGAGCTGCTGGGCCAGCTTGAGCCAGGGCGCATCCATGCCGCCCGCCACCTGAAAGAAGAGCGCTTCCTGCACCGCCGCCAACCACAGCCGCACGTGGCTGGCCGAAAGCGTATCCAGCCGCGTAAACCAAGGCCCCTCAAAGAGCGAACGCATCATATATTCAACAATGTTGGCGCCCAACGGCGCCAATTCATCGGCCGCATCGCGCCGTCGTAGGGCAGGTCGGGCTGTAAATTGGCGGGTTGCACGGCCGTTAAATGGGCCAGATAGGCGCCGAAGCGTTCTTTGTCCTCGGTGGTGAGCAGCGTCGAATTGGCCACCGTGTCCGCGCGGAATGGCCATGGATAGAGCTGCCCATCCACCAGCAGATCGGCGGCGCCGCGCACCGTGCGCGGTCGCACAAAGAGATCGCGATAGCCCAGTTCATCAAAGAGCGCCAGGGTCTGCGTGTAAAATGTGGCCAGCCAGCCCGCGCCCGTATCGCAATGGTGACCAGGGCCAAAATGCTCGGCATGGGTGCGCCCGCCAATCACGTCCAGCGCCTCCAACACCTCCACCTCATGTCCCGCTCGCTGCAACCGGTACGCCGCCGTTAACCCCGCCGGTCCGCTGCCCACAACGCCAATTTTCATGCGAATCGCTCCTGTCGAGTAGCAGTTAAGGAATTATACTCGCGGTTGGCATAGATGAAAAGGATTATGCATGATTTTAGTCGAGTGGTCGCTTTTCATCTATGACAGAGCCAAGTATATATGAAGGCCACCATCATAACAAAGAGGGCCGCCAGTTGTCTATCGGCGACCCTCTTTGTTTGGGCGGATCATGGTTTGTACAGGTAATGGTGGCGATGCAGCTACTCGGCAACCGTCAATTCAGCGCCAAAGCGCACATGCACGGGGCCATCATCTTCCACTGACGCCATCGGCCAGACGGCCTTCGTTATCCTTTTCAACATCTGCGGCAATGGACCAGAGCTCGGACCACTCCACATGTTCCCGCCATCGCAGTATCCTTCGGCATGAACATCAGCGGTCAGCGTTGTGCCATCCCACGTGCCGGTTACACCGGGGAAAAGTGGATCCGCACCGATCATCTTGCAGCCAGTGTGCAGCCACCACTGGCCCAGCATGCTGCCTGTCTCTGCGGGTGGATTGATCATGCGCGTTCAAGCTTCGCCGGTGACGTTGCCATCCTTGTCAATGTTGAGATCCCAGATGCTCATGCGGTTGCCGCAATTGCCGCCTTCAAAAAGGCGCAATTCATATTGCTCTTTGCCGACCTGGATTAGCGCTGCCGTAGCTGGACAGCCGGGCGCAAAGTCGGCCAAGAAGTCTGTTTCCAGGAATCTGACATCAAAATTCATCCTGCCTTGGAAGTCGATTCCCGTGCCCAGTGTCTTAGCCGGCTGGGCAAGGGTCGGATTGCTCTTGATCCCCAATGCGATTATGCCGATGAGCGCTAATGCAATGGTTGCCCATGTGAGTCTGCGTTTGATAGTCATGATTTGTTTCCTTCCGTTAGTGATTTATGGATTATTTGCTATTTATGCTTTGGAGGAGATGGGGACAGAAGGCCCTGCTCCCAATTGCTGCATCAAGCCCAATGCGTCCCAGTTGAGCCAACTTTCCTGGATCTGCCCATTGGCAATGCGATGGATGCCGATGGCGGTGACCGTGGCGCGCTTGCCGGTCGTGGGGATGCCGGCAAATTCGTCCGCGTGGGCGCCGCTGATAGTGAAGCGGGTGACGACTTTGTCCTCGTCCGCCACCTGGTCTTCAATGGCGATGTGCAGGTCGCCAAAGGCGCGGCGCAAATGGGCCACAAACGCTTTTAATCCCTCCCGCCCCGGCGCTTCGCCAGGGACCGGATTGTGATTGATATAGTTGGCGGCCACAATTTCATCGGCGACATCGAGATCGCCCTGGTTATAGATCGCTTGGAAAAAGCGCTGGAGCAACATTTTATTTGGCGTGGACATAGGAGTTGCCTTTCTGGATTAGCCTTTATGCGCTTGGATTTAGTCAGCGTCGGTTGGATAATGTGCGGCGAGATACGCGCGCCACTCGGCCTCAAACTGTGCGGGCGGGATGCCAAAGGCGGCTGGCGCCACTGCATTCCAATTATTGGCCCCGCTCATTGCATCCAGCAGGCGCGGAACGGATTCACGGCCATAGGTCATGAGGATGTACTCAACCAATGAGTCGGCGGCCGCGTGAGCCAACATGTAGTCGGGATACATCCAGTCGGCGGGCTCCTTGGACAAAAGCGCGGTATTCGGCGACAACAATTGGGCCATTTGGCGCTGCTGCACCTCGTGTGCGGGCAATGCCTCAATTTCCGTACTGATCGGGTCTTGCTCGACAAAGGAATAGAGATGGGTAATGACTGCGGCCCACGATGGGCTGATGTGCCTGACCATGAGCGCGCGCTGCAGCAGGCGCTGCGCTAATTCACAGTACAGATCGCTATAGACCACTTGGGGAAATTCGCGGCGCGCTTCTTCCCCTGGTAGTCCATAGCTGGTCCAATCAACCACAATCACGCCCAGTTCAGCATAGGCGCCAGCGGCATAGTCAGCCCCATCATTTACCAGCAGAATACTGATTTTTTCGCCAACCGGCGCGCCCGCTAAGCCCAGATCGGCCCGCAGTTGGCTATACGCGTAATCCAATTCTGGCGCAATGGCGTTTGCCACATTTGCCATACCCGCTTCGACGACCAAGCGCAGGAATTGGGTCTCGATTACCTGGTGTGCAGGCGACGAGGTTAGCGCCATTGAAGGCGCGGCGTCGTGGCTAAGCGCCTCGTTTGCCTGAGCGGTCTCACTATCGGCAAGCTGTTTCTCTAACGTCTGCACCTCGGTTTCCAGCGCAGTGATCTGTTGCGCGTTCTGCTGCCACAGCACTGTGCCAGCAAACGCCCCACCGATGACCAAGATCAGGATGAGGTGGTAAAATGACTTCAGGACGGTGGCTGAGGACGAGTTTCCCGCCTGCGCGTCGCCTGTGGATTCGCTATTGGCGGCCACAAATGCTTGCCACGCCGCTTCATCATCCGGATCGCCTTGGAATTGGTAAAATGAACTCTCTGCCATCATGCATCCTCCTTCTCGGCTGGCGCCATCTTGACAATGCATCCATTGGCCCCCAGCACGTCTTGGGCGGCAGCTATTCTGCGCGCTCCATAGGAATAACCTTCACATCCGCAAAGGCGGAATCGGCGCGTGCATTTGGGTCCGCTTCATGCACGGCATAGATCATCAGCCCCCCAAAACCGTCGACCACATAGAGATGCGCAGCGGTCATCGCAACGCCGGTTGCGCAATCAAACGTAGGGTAGAGGGCGGCGCTAGCGGGCGCGCGCGGGTCCAAAATATCGAGCACCTGAACCCCCGCCGCATCCGCGGCTACATGCGCATAGCGTCCGCCGATCACAAGGTCTTTGGCCGGACCTGCCACGCTGAAATCGGTGATCCAACGCGGCTGCGCCGGATTGGATATATCCACAACTTGTAGGCCTTTAGACCCCAGCGCAAGATAGGCGTACGCATCTTGCACAGCCACCTTGTTCACATTTTCCCCGACGGCGTATTGCCCAACCTGGGTGAGCATCCCCTCCTTGGCGCCGACAAGGATATGCATCCCCGTGTCCCGGTGGGCGATATAAACATAGTTGTGGTCAATGGACATGGCGTTGACAAAACCAAGCTTTTGATAGGTGGTTACTGGCTTGACCTCGGCCGGATTGGACACGTTAAGCACGCTGACGTCCCCTTGGTTGTTGCTCAAATAGGCCAAATGACCGTTTACCTTGAGCGCATTCTCGCCCTTGAGATCATAAGCGCCGATTTGTTGGGGCGGGGCGCCACCGGTCACGTCAAAAATTTTGAGCGCATTGCCGTCAATCAGATACAGAAGATTATCAGCCAGTTTAACATCATGAATATCGTCACCGGGCAGATGCGCGCTGATACTGGCTTGGCCGGCCGCCTGGTCGACATCTACACGGTGCAAACCGCCGTTGAAGCCACCCGCCACATAGGCCACGGAATCGTTGGCGGCCAGGGCATACGCAATCCCCAAAGTCGTGAAGTCGCCCACTTTCTGCACATGGGCTGGATCTGCCGCAGCAAAAATCTGGAGTCCCGCATCGCAATCCACGAGATAAATGTATCCATTGTCCACGGCCAACGCCGTGGCCAGCCCTTCCGTATGATATGCGGTCAGTTGGACTGGCATCTGTTCATCATGCAGATCCCAGATTTGCAGGCCCGTCGAACCGGTGGCCAGGTAAGCAATGCCATCGGCAATCACGGCATCCCCAACCCAGCCCGGCATCGGTAATGCGGAGGCGCGCCTCGGCGCCATTGGCGACGAGAGATCAATGCGCTGCAATAGATATTCGCCGCCAAAGTAGGCATCATCTGGCATCGAGATAGAGCCGCTGGGGATGCTTTCGGTTGCCACAAAGCCAACCTGCCGCGGTCTTGTGGGCACTGTAACGTCGAAGGTGTGGAAACCGCGCTGACTTATGGCGTAAATGTAGCCATGCGCGGCCGCAATGCCCTCGAATCGCACATCAAATCGGCCATGGCTAACGAGTTGCGGCATATGGGGGTCAGCCACCGCCAGCACATAAAAATCGCTATAGCTCACAATGTAAGCAAAGTCGCCAACCACCACGATATCTGCCAACGTGCGCTCTGCCCGCCATTGCCCAAGCATGTGTGGTGCGCTGGGTTCGGCGATATCGATGATGTGTAAACCGTCTCGTCCCACCACATAGGCGTAGCGATTGATCAATTCAATCTCCGTCGCCGGTGTGGGCAAAGTGGCAATCTGTCGCGGCCGCGCGCGGTCGGCCATGTCGAGCACGATCAGCTCATGGCTCAAGCCTAGATACGCATAATCGCCGCGCACTGCAATAGACACAGCCGCTCCGCCCACGTGCGCCGCCGGTTCAAGCACAGGGGCTGGCGCTGAACGAACAGCCCCCTCCATCGGCTGCCGGGGCAGACACCCGCCGCTCAGCACGGCCATAATCAGACAGGCAATGAGAAGTTGCTTGCTGTGTAACATTGTGTACCTCCACAAAAGCTCAAGAATAAAACTCTTTGTATCTGTCACTATACCGGGCGAGCGTACCCAAAGCGATCCCAAATGGCGGCCGGACGAAACATCTCATTTGCGGTGTCTTGAAACGCACGTAGATCCTTGTAATTTACTCCTGTCAGTAGTAAACTTAACCTATGTTGAAGCTTTATCTGCTCGGACGCCCCTATGTGGAAATTGAGGGGGCGGAAATCCACCTCAGCCGGCGCAAAAACCGGGCACTATTGGCCTATTTGGCTCTGGCAGCGGAACCGCGGCGGCGCGAGGAACTGACCGCGCTGCTGTGGCCCGAGCTGGATACACCCCACGCGCAGACCGCGCTGCGCCGCGATTTGTGGGTGCTGCGCAAGGCCGTGGGCGATGACGCTCTCGAGGTGACCCACGACGCGGTGGGGCTGGCCGATGCCGCCAGCGTTTGGTCCGATGTGGGAGCGTTTCAGCAGTTGGTGACCGCTCAGCGCGCAGAGCCGCAAGCTGGCGAGGGTGACGGCCAGGCACATATTGAGCGGCTGGTGGCCATCGTGCAGCTTTATCGCAACGATTTTATGGCGGGCTTTTCCCTGCGCGACAGCCCCGAATTTGACGAATGGCAATTGGCTCAAGCCGAAACGCTGCGCCACGATCTGATTATGGCCCTAACTGCGTTGGTGGATGCCTATCGGCAGCAGGCCCAACGCGATCTGGCCATCTCCTATGCCCAGCGTCTGCTCGAAGTGGATCCGCTGCACGAACCTGCGCATCTTCAACTGATGGCGCTTTACGCAGAGGAGGGACGCTATGGCGCCGCCCTGCAACAATACGCCCGCTGCGCACAAATCCTGGCCGAGCAGGTGGGCGGCCTCCCCGCGCCCGCCACCGTGAGCCTGCAACGTGAAATACAGGCCAAATTGAATCAGCAGATCAGCGGTACTCGCGACCCAGAGCGGGCGGACGCCGCCGCCGCGCAGGATTCAAAGCCGCCAGCGTCGTCAAGCCATGAGCGCGCCGCGCTGCCCGCGCGTTTCGTCAACTTGCCGGCATCGCCCACCCCTTTCAGCGGACGCACCCAAGAATTGGCGCAGATCGCCGAAACAATGGCGTCGCCCCAGTGTCGCTTGCTGACGGTGCTGGGACCGGGCGGGATGGGGAAGACGCGCCTGGCCACCGAAGCGGCGCGCCAATTGCAGCGCCATTATACCGATGGCGTTTGTTTTGTCGGTCTGGCGGCGTTGCGCCACGTCGATCTGCTGCCGGCGGCCATTTTAGAAGCGCTGGGTCAGCGGCGCGAGGCGACGCGCTCGCCCGCGGAAACGCTGCTGGCCTATTTGCAGCGGCGGCATCTGCTCCTGGTTTTGGACAATTTTGAGCATCTGCGCGCCGGGTTGCCTCTTATCCAGCGTCTGTTGGATGACACAGAAAAGCTGGAGCTGCTGGTCACCACCCGCGAGCGGCTCAATGTGGCGGCAGAATGGCTGCTGCCCCTGGCCGGGATGACCTATCCGCCGTCGGCCGCTATACCGGCCCCCACGGCGGACATCACGAGCCGCCAAAGCGCCCCTTTGCGCACCGACGATCAATACGACGCCGTCCAATTCTTTAAAGAATGCGCCCGGCGCATCCGCCCCAACACACCGCTGCATCCATCCAACGATGCCGCCATCATCCACATCTGCCAGTTGGTGGAAGGCATTCCCCTGGCTATCGAACTGGCGGCGGCCTGGCTGCCCCTGATGTCCTGTACGCAGATTGCGGCGGCGCTGCGCGGCGGCATCGATATTCTCGCAACCACACAGAGCGATGTCGATGATCGCCACCGCAGTATGCGGGCCGCGCTCGACTACTCCTGGCGCATGGCCACACCCGCCGAGCAGCTCGTGCTGGCTCGGCTGGCAGTCTTTCACGGCGGCTTTACGCTGCCTTTGGCCCAAGCCGTGGCGGATGCCGATCCGCTTATGTTGCGCACCTTGACCGATAAATCGTGGCTGCATCGGCTGGCCAATGGGCGCCTGGTCATGCACGAGTTGATCCACCAATATTGCGCCGAAAAGCTGGAGCGCGGCGCGGCTGACGCCCCAAAGGTGCTGGCCCGCCACGCCCGCGTGTATGGCGCCTTTATGCAGCAGCGGGCGGCTGAGCTGCTGGATCACCGGCAGGTGGATGCTGTGCAGGCGGTGGCGACCGAGCTAGACAACATCCGCGCGGCATGGAGCCACGCCACAGAGACTGGGGTTGTGGAATTGCTCCATGAACTGCTGGAGAGCTTCTACTTTGTGGGCATGATCCGCAACTGGCATGAAGAGATGGTCACGCTCTTGACGCAAACTGTGGCCGCTATGAGGGCGCACGTCGAAAAGTTGGCAGGCGCCAATGGCGGCGCAGCAGCCAAGCACGCGTTCCTGCGCGCGCGTCTGCATGCGCGCCTGGCGCGCTATTTGACCGATCTGGGTCTATTCAATGAGGCGCTCACCCATTGCGAGGCAAGTCGGCCCCTGCTCCAATCAATCGCGCAAAGCGACCATTCCGCACTTGCTTGGCAACCGGAACTGGCATTTGTGCAGGCGCTGACTGGCCACATTATGGTCACGCAGGGACGCAACGACGCCGCATTGGAAAATGTGCTGCGCGCGCGGGATCTGCTGCCGGCTGCCGGTTTCAGCGAGGCCTCGATTCTGGCCACCTTGGTCGAGGCCCAATCGCGCTTTGCGCTGGGTGAGCAGCCGGCCGCCATTGCGCTTTTGGTCGATGCAGCCGCCCTTCTGCGCAACGCGGGCGAGCTTTGGTTGCGCACGCGCATTTTGAACGATCTCACCTTTCGCTTGCGCACGCGCAATGAGACGGCGCTGGTGAATCGCTATACCGAGGAGCGGCTGCATTTGTGCCGGACTTTGGGCGATCAACAGGGAATCGCCCGCTGCCTGCAGGATTTGGGTTTTAGCGCTCTTTTTGCGGAAAAACCGGATACCCGGTTGGCGCAACAGTACATGAACGAGGTGCTGGGCACTGGTGATGCGTTGCAGAATCCATTCTTGCGGGCAGATGCGCTCTTGGGTTTGGGGCAGATTGCCTACTTTGCCCAGCAGTGGCATGCGGCGCGCCAATACTTGGAGCAGAGCTATGCGATCTACTTTGAGACCGATGGACAGGGCGATATGGCCATAAGCCGCCTCTGGCTGGGCGAGGTGGCGCTGGAGGAGGGTCAACTGAATGCAGCGCAGCGCCATTTTGCTGAGGTACTCGAATACGCTGCCACCGGACAGACGGTAGCCGTGATCCTGCTGGGGCTGGAGGGGCTGGCCAAAACCCGTCTGCGCCAGGGCGAAATTGAGCCGGCGCTATCAATTCTGGCCATGATCGCGCGTCACCCCAACACGTGGGAATTTGCGCGCGGTCGGGTGCGCGATCTGTTGCGCGATCTGCGGGCGGAATTGCCGGAGGCACAGTTTGCCGCAGCCATTGCCGGCGGCGCGTTGATGACATTGGAAGAAGGAGTTGACTGGGCGCGGCAGAATGATAAAAATATAATAACTGGATGAGGCTGCAATTGTTTAACAGCCACCGAAAAAAAATTGGAAACCAAATCCCAATCGGAAACATTTATGGATCCCATCAAACAAATCGAACTCTTTCCCCTGCAAATCCCCCGCGACACGCCCTATCTCGGCCCGCTTGAAGAGGGCGTGACTGTGAGCGAGCGCGGCTACTTTGTGCGTCCCGGCAACCAGACCATCTACAGCGTGCATGACCATTCGCTGCTGATCAAGCTGACCACCGCCAGCGGCGCGGTGGGCTGGGGCGAAAGTTTTGGCGTGCTGACCCCGCGCACCGCCGCCGCCATTATCGAAGACCTGATCACGCCGCTGGTGATTGGCCGCGACCCGCACGATGTGGTGGCCATTAGCGAAGACATTTACAACGGGATGCGGGTGCGCGGCTTTTTTGGCGGCTTTTATGTGGATGCGCTGGCCGGCGTCGATATGGCCATCTGGGACTTGCGCGGCAAGCTGACCGGGCTGCCCGTTGGCAAGCTGCTGGGCGCGCAGCGGCATTCGCGCATTCCGGCGTACGTCTCCGGTCTGCCCAAAGCCACGGTGCACGCGCGGGCGCAGCTTGCCAAAGAGTGGCTGGACAAGGGCTTTGGCGCGGTCAAATTTGCCGCCGCCGTGGCCCATGAAGGCGAGCTGGCCGAAATGCAGGCCATTCGGACGGCGGTTGGCTCCGGCCCCAAAATTCTGGTCGATTTCCATTGGAAATATACGGACCAGGAAGCGATCAAGTTGATTACGCAACTTGAAGCGCACGATCTCTATGTGGCTGAAGCGCCGGTGCAGTCGGAAGACATGGAGGGTCAGGCGGCCATTGTGCGGGCGGTCAAAACGCCGGTGGCCATTGGCGAAGAGCTGCGCACGGTCTATGAATATCGCCCGCGCTTTGTGCACCGCTGCATGAGCGTGATCCAGCCGGAGATGGCCCATATGGGCATCACGTCGTTTTGGGAAGTGTGTCGGATGGCGCAGGCGTTCCACTGTCGGGTCATGCCGCACGCCACCATTGGCATCGGCATTGCCCAGGCCGCCAGCCTGCACGTGGCCAGCGCGCTGGCCAACCTGGACATGCACGAATACCAGCACTCGATCTTCGACCGCAACCTGCGCTTTGTGCGCAACCCCACGCCCAACGCCGCTCCCATGCGCTGTGAAGCCGGCTATTTTTATCTGCCCCAGGGGTCGGGGCTGGGCGTGGAGCCGACAGAGGCAGTTTTTGAGTTTGTGATGAAATAAAAGGGGACAAATCATAAGCAAGAAGGATGCCGTAATGCGGAAACATGTGAATTTTTCGGGGTGGCTGACGCGTGCAAGCGCGGTTGGATTGGTCATTCTATTAACAGTTTTTAGTTTGGGCGCTCTGCGTGGCCGCGCCGTCACGGTTGCCCCGCCAGAGCCGGTCAAGCTGCGCGTGGATGGGCTGGCGGCCAATGAGAGCTTTGGCTATTCGGTGGCGCTGGATGGCGATCTGCTGCTGGTGGGCGCACGCTTGATGACGATCAACGGCCAGCAGGGGCAGGGCGCGGCATTTCTCTTTACGCGCGACGCCGGCGACCCGCTGCGCTTCAATCTGCTCAAACAGCTCACCGCCAGCGACGGCGCGGCCTTTGATGAATTTGGCCAAGCGGTGGCCATCGACGGCGACACGCTGGTGGTGGGCGCCTCTCACGCCGATCCCAACGACCAGTTCGATGTGGGTGCGGCCTATGTGTTTGAGCGCAACCAAGGCGGCGCCAACAATTGGGGCCAGGTGGCCAAGCTGGTGGACGCCAATTTTAACGAGTTTAGCGAGCATGGCTACCTGGGCGAAAGCGTGGCCATCCGCGGCGATATTGTGGTGGTGGGTGCGCCGCGCAACCGCGGCCGCGCTTTCCTCTTTGGCCGCGACCAGGGCGGCAGCGGCCAATGGGGCGAACTGCAAGTGCTGGGTCCGCAAAACTATTGGGAAGGCGGCGAATTTGGCGCCGCCGTGGCGCTGGATGGCGCACGCATCTATATTGGCGGCAGCCGCTCCAGCATGGTGGGCGGGCGCGCCAATGCGGAGGGCGCGGTTTTGTATTTGAACACGACGGCACAGAATGGAAACACGCCGCAAGCTCTCCATTGCCGACGAGGACCCGGCCACGCCGTACGGCAACAACAGCCGCTTTGGCGCCGCGCTCTCGGTGATCGGCAACACCGTGCTGATTGGCGCACCGGCCATGCCCATTGGGGATCAGTTCGCCGTGGGCCAGGTCTTTGCTTTTCAGCGCGACGCCACCAGCAGCGCCTGGTCATTGACCGGCACGCTCGCGGCCAGCGACGGCGCCGGGTCGGACAACTTTGGGCGGGCGCTGTGGGCCACGCCGGCAGGCGTCTTTATTGCCTCGAGCAAGGGCAGCAACGACAGCGTCTACTTTTTCAGCGGGCCGACCATGGCCGCCGCCGTCCAGGGGGCGGGCTGGACCGAGCAGTACAGCTTTAGCGTGACCGAGAATGTGGTAGGGGCCAACTTTGGCTGGCAGATCGCCGGCGACGGCCAGGCGCTGGTGGTGGGCGCCAGCGGTTATGAAAGCGGGCGCGGTGCGGTCTTCATCTATCCGTTCGCCGACATGGTTAACGTGACGCCCGCGGCCACAGCGACCCCATCCAACCTGCCCACGGCCACACCCACGATTACGCCCACGCCAGTGCCGGCCAGCGCGCTGGTAAATCGCCTGTATCTGCCCGGCGTCTATCGGGAGGCTGCTGTGCGGCCCGTGCAGATGAGCGGCGTGCTGACCAACAGCACTACGCTCAGCGGGCTGTCCGGCGTCAAGCTGGGGGCGCTGGCAGATTCGCTGGCCGCGCCGGTGGCGGTCACCCTTAACATTGTGGGGCCGCCCACCATGACGCTGCCCAGCGGCGTCACCACCCGCGGGGACTATTACGCGCTGGCCGCCGACCGCGATCTGCTGGCTAGGCTGGACAACCCGCTGATTCTGGCGCTGCCCATTCCAGCGGGCGCGGATACGGCGCATCTGGGGCTGGCGGTGCTTTCCCGCGGCGCTGCACCTTTGGATGCGGCGGGTGAGGAAACCGAGTGGGAGATTTTGCCCGGCCTTTATGATGCCGCCCAGGCGCGCTTTTTGGCGCCGCTGGCCTTTTTACAGCGTACGGGCAGCACATTGGCGCTGGTCGAACATCCGGGGCTTTCATCGCCGCCCAATGGGGCGCCAAATGGGGCGCCAAATGGGGCGCCAAATGGGGCGCCAAATGGCGCGGCCGGGACGGTGCAGGCGGCAGACGAGACGGTGGGTCTCTTCACCGTGCAGTGTGACCCCACGCTCTCGTTTCCCTGTACCGCGGAGGATGAGCGGGATATGGCGGGCAGCCTCAACGCCGTGTATGAGAAGATGACGCAGGAGTGGGTCTATCCACGGCCGCGCTTGATGCCGGCGGCGGGTACCATTTTCGGGGGTGTTGAGGAAGGCGGCGCGTTTACGTGGCAGCCGGCGGCGGGCTTTCTGGCGCAGATCAAGCCGGCGGGCGTGCGTCTTTGCAAGCGGGCGGACGCCTATTACAATCAGCGCAACGGCAAGATTGTGCTCTGTTTGGACCCCGCACGCGGCATGGATGAAGCGGCTGGTTACGCGCTGATTCACGAATATTTTCACGCCACCCAATATGCCATCCCGCGGGTGTGGCAGGATGAGAATGCCCGGCGCACCGCAGCCTGGATCATCGAAGGCACGGCGGCGGCGGCGGCCTATTCGGTCTATGCGACCGACATGCATCGCACCGATTTCTTTGCACTACACAAGGTGGATGAGAAATTGACGGAGGGGGTGTGGGGCGACACAAATGACATCGAATATTATACGCAAGATTTCTGGGTGACGCTGGGCCAGCGCTTTGGCCGCGACATCACTTATCTACGACCCGTTTTGGAGAATGGCGGCGCTGCCACCCAGCCGGTGGCCGATGCGCTGAGCGGCACGCTGGGCTTCCCGTTTGCCGACCTCTATTGGTTCTGGGTGAAAAACCAGGTCTTTGAGAAGTTTTACACGCTGGACGACGCGCTGGCCGATGCTTGCCAATTAAACACAGCGGTGCTGACCAACCAGACGGCCACGCTCTTTAACTATCATCCCACCGAAAACCATGCCTATCCCACGTCGACTACTTTTGCTGCGGTGGCGCCGCTCCACGGCCAGGTGGTGGAGATCAAGTTCCCCGAGACAACCACCGACGCCGTGGTCCAGCTCGAATATGCGGCGTGCGACGGCATCGATGATCCAACACTGCTGGCCCAGTGCCGCGTCGAAATTGAGGGCACGCTGCATTCGAACATCTATGTGGAACAGGAGGCCGACTGCCAATTGGTCACCCAGGAGGGCGAGCGCACACTGAATGGGATCACGCCGACGGGGCGCGATTTTGTGGTGGTGGCCAATGGCGATCTGGTGGCGGAGCACGCGTATCGGATTGTGATCGAGAGTAATTGACAGGGCGGGGCTTTGGGCGTAAAGTGGGGGGAGTGGCGCCTCTCCTCCCCCTGGCCCCCTCCTCTCCACTCGTGGAGAGGAGGGGGAAAGATGCACAATGTGCGTCAGGGAGGGAGGAGCGGCTTTCGGCCACGTCATGGTTGTTTGGTTGTGGCGATTCAGGGCGTTGTAGGGGGAAACCTTTGTCCGCACTGTGATTTTTATGATTTTATGCGTACTATGATTCTGCGCGCCATTGTTCGTTGTCATTTCCTTCCCACCACTTGCCGTCCAAAATCATAGCCCATCATCAAATCAAAAAAAATCATAGTTTGGACAACACGCACAGCCTTACGCTCGATAACTCGGCTTATAAAATGGCCGCCGCACCACCACCGCTGCCTTGGGCCGATCGCGGATGAGGATTTGCAGCGGCGTGCCCACTTTGGCATGAGCGGGATCCACAAAGGCGTGGCCGCAATATTTGTCCACCGTGGGCGCGTAGAGCCCGGTGGCCACCACGCCGATTTCAGCGCCGTCGGCAGCGGTCACCACATAACCTTCGCGCGGCACGCCGCGTTCGGTCAGCGCAAAGCCGATCAGCTTTTTCTGCACGCCCGCCGCCTTTTGCGCCAGCAGCGCATCGCGGCCAATAAAGTCGCTGTCAAAGCTGCACGCCCAGCTCAGGTTGGCCTCCAGCGGCGTGGTGTCGGCGTTGATTTCGTGGCCGTAGAGCGGAAAGGCGGGCTCAAAGCGCAGACTATCGCGCGCGGCCAGTCCAATGGGGGCCACCTCGATATTGGCGCGCGGACCTTCATCCAGAATGGCTTGCCAAACTGCTTCGGCGCTTTCGGCGGGCAGAAACAGCTCGACGCCATCCTCGCCGGTGTAGCCTGTGCGCCCAATTAGAGTGTTGACGCCGGCCACAGCGGCCTCGGTGGCCGTAAAGCGGGGCATGGCCGCCAAGTCCGCATCACACAGCCGCTGCAGCAGCGGGATGGCGCGCGGCCCTTGCAGCGCCATCATGTATGTCTCTGTGGAAACGTCGGTCACGGTTACGTCGAAATCACCCATATGCTGCTGCATCCAGGCCAAGTCTTTGTCCAGATTCGACGCATTGACCACCACAAACCAGCGCCCCGGCAGCCGGTAGATAAACACATCATCTACTATGCCGCCGTTTTCGTAGCACATAAGCGCGTAGTGCGCCTCATTTAAATTCATGTTGGCAATGTCCCACGTGACCAGCCGGTTGAGATACGGCTCGGCGTCCGGCCCGCTGACCACGATCTGCCCCATGTGGTCAATGTCAAAGAGGCCGGCCGAGCGCCGCGTAATGTGGTGCTCCTCAATGGGACCGGTGGGATACTGCACCGGCATCTCCCAACCGGCAAACGGCACCATGCGCCCGCCGTGATCCACGTGCCACTGGTAAAGCTGGGTGCGCTTGAGTTCGTCCATTTCGTCCGCCATGATCTTCCTTTCGATAGGTTGCGGATCGGGGATCGGGGATTAGGGACTGGGGTTCCATCCGACACTCCAGCCTCTAATCCCCAATCCCTAACCCCCATCCCAAACAAAAAACGGGCACGCGAATGCAGTGCCCGTTTATCTCTGTCCTGGACCTGAGAGATTGGCCTCCAATCGATGTG
The DNA here is from genome assembly GCA_041391125.1 of Caldilineaceae bacterium. GTDB lineage: Bacteria > Chloroflexota > Anaerolineae > Caldilineales > Caldilineaceae > JACKBC01. Next base: position 117,549 of record JAWKON010000010.1, on the reverse strand, counting down.
GCGCGATAGAGGTTGCCCCGTCGGTGCGACCCATGCATGGCAATGTTGCCGCGCGTGATGGGCCGACTCTCCAGAGATGCTGTCAATGCGGCGATCCTTTGGCCTGAGAGTTTTGGAAAAGCAGCACGGATACTAGCTTTTCCTTTCACCTTCGGCGATCCGGAAAATTGGGATGCTCTCTCGCCACACGTCTACCAGCAAACAATATTAAGTTATAAAAGTTGTGGAAACAATAACAAAAAAAGGAGGCTTTGTCAATGAGCGGAGCAATATATGATGTTTCAAAACACAGCCACAAATCGCGTCGCTTTGAGTGCATACCAGGGTGGGAAAAATGGCCACAAAAAGCACAAAAGGCTCAGTGAAGTTTTTTGTGCTTTCTGTGTTTTTTGTGGCTATAAATGATGTTTTTGCCGTAGAGCCGGATTTCCAATTTTGCCAAAAGAATTTTGTGAAATCTGTGGCTCTCAACAAGTGGCTAGAACGTGGCCACGATACAGTTCTTGTCGCCATGTTCGTTCACGACATAATCGTCGGCGGCCTCGTCATTAAACCATTCGCCGCCTTCCTTGTAGTAGCGGAATGCATAGCGTTGATTGGGGTCCAGCACCACGCTGGCGCTGCGCGTGCCGTTGCTGCGCTTTTTCAGCGGGTCGGCGCTGGGATCCCACTGGTTGAAATCACCGACGACCGAAACGCTATCCGTATCGCCAGGTACAACAAAGGTGACTTTGACTTTTTTCTCTTTGCTGAGGTTCTGTTTTTTTAACATAGGAGGGTCCTTGTATCCTTACAAATGACTATATGCACAAAGTTCACAAATAATGGTTAATGGTGAATGGTTAATGGTGAATTGCTAATTGTGAATGCACGACACATAAGTGGCCGATGTAACCCGGCACAACGCCAAGATGCATTCAGCTCAATTCCATCACCAACCCTGTGCAACTCGTAATGCAACCGATTGCACAGCACGCGCATGTTGTACCATAAAGCAGTGCATCTGAGCAAATTCAGGAGGCAACCATTTCGAATGGAGTTGCTAACATGCGATGTGGGCTAAGGGATGCGAATGGCGCCAATCACAAAATTATCGTCGGTAAATGGCTGCCACAGACGGTGGGCATCAATGCGCAAACCATCGGACGCGCGTTCCAAATGGATCGCTAAACTATAGACGCCAGCGGGCAGAGCGGGGTCCAACTGAAGCTGCTTTACATCGCGCACGGGGCGTTCGGGCAGCCACGCGCCGCTGGGATAAGCCGCGCCGCCGACTGGTTCGCGCCACGTCTGCCGGTTGACGCCCCCCGCGTCGAGTAGTTCGATCACGGCATCATAGTTGTCACTGTAAGGGCTGGTTTGCGGTTGCCAATCGAGGGTAATTTGAAACGTGTCGCCCGCACTGGCTTCAGCCCGATCAATGTGACTTTGCACCAAATCGATATAGTCGAATGTGGCCAAAGGGGGGCCAAAATAGGGTGCGATTTCAGCCGCCGTCAGATCGAGCGCAGCCAGGCGCAGCCGTTGGCCCAAAACAGAGCGCGCATTATCGGGAACCGATAAGGGCGCGCCATCGTCTTGTCGATAAACGATCAGCTCTAGCGTGTATGGGCCGGGACGCGCGGCCACGGCAATGGGAAGGCTCAACGGCTGGCGCACGATTTGATTGGGCGGCCACGTTGATGTGGGTAAATCAGGCGCTTCATCATGTTGAGCCGCAAGTTGACCTTCGGCATCATATAAACGCAAACTCATGCTCAGATCAACCCCCAGCGAGCTGGCCGCGGGCAAGGGGAGCCAATCAAGCGTAACATAGGCCGTTTGGCCCGCCTGCCACGTGGCGGATGCGTCATAGGCAGCGAGCCGCAGCGCATCGCCAAAGTCAAACTGTTCTGTTGCTGCAATATCCGGTTGGGTGCGCGATTCGTATCGCTGGACGCGCAGGAAATCACGACCAGCGTAGGGGGTGTCGCTGCGCAGATCGGCATTTTGCGCCAGCAGCGTGCGGATGTGGCCGGCAGGGTCGTTGACCGTATCGTACAGCCGATAGTGCCAGATGCGCGGGTATTGGGCGCTCAAATTGGTCAGGGCGGTTTGGGTCTCCGCCAGCGCAATGGGATAAAAATCGCTATCCGGACTGCCCCAGCCCAGATTCGCCGCGCCATCCACGCTGCCGGTGCGGATTACGATTGGCGCCTGCCGCGCATCAATTTCAGCCGCTGGAGGCGGTCCGATAAATGCCGACAATCGCTCCGGCGCGCCCAGCGGTGGCGGCAAGCTGGCCGAGGGATCGGCCCATTGGAGATTGACCGGGGGCTGGGCTGGCCAATAGGTTTCCAACACCGTGTACACCCAACCGGCGTTGACCAAAATGGCGTCGCCGGGCCGCCACTTTTCGGCAAGCTGGCTAACGGCGCGGCGGTGATCATCCGTGCGATAGGCCGGATCAAACCAAAAGCGTTGCAAGCTGATAAGTGATGCGCCCATATATAATAATGCGACGAGCCTGCTGCCGTCCAATGAAGGTGACGCAGCACCAAAATCGCCGCCGCGAGCAGCAGCAGAAAGATGGGCGCATACGTAAAGAGATAGCGCACATGATAGAGCGGGGTGACGGTGGCGGTGAGCAAATAAATGAGTGCAATTGGCACGCAGAGGGACAGACAAATAATCATACCCGCAGCGGGCGCTGTGGAGTCAGCCGCAGATACCGGTAAAATAAAACCAGTATGGCCACAACGGCGACGATCCAAAACCAGGCGTATGCATCAAAAAAGCTCTGGCCCAGCAAGAGCGCCAATGCGCCTTCCGCCACCGAATGCACAAAATCGGTCGGCGTATTCCAAGGCAAGCGCCACGGCGGCACGGGCGGATCAACCGCCTGCCGGTAAAAGAGGGGCAACCAGGGCGACCAGAGTAACAGCACGCCAACTTGCGCCAGAATCCAGCCGCGGAACTTTCGCCAAAGTGAGGATAATGTGCGCGTCTGCGGCCCCGCCAGCCACAGCGCAATCAGGTTGAGGGCGACAATTGTAAAGAGGAAATAATATAATGTGTAAAGGCCGGCAGCGGCGGCGCATGCATAAATCACCAGCGCTGTGTTGCGAAAATGAGGCTGGGTAGATGTAGGTCGGGTTGGGAAACCCACCGTCTCTTCGTTGGCTCGGCCGCATTGCCAATACGCCAACACCGCCCACAGGCAAATCAACCCGAGGGCTGCGCCCAGCGTATACATGCGCACTTCCTGGCTGTACCAGATGTGAAACGGATTGATTGCCCCCAGCCACACGGCCAGCAGCGCCGCCTGCGCATTGAGCAGCCGTCGGCCCAGCGCGTAGATCAGCGCCAAAATCAATATACCAAACCAAAGGCTAGGCCAGGCAAACAGAAATTCCAGCCCGTGGGTCAGCGACGGTTGGGTCAGCGCCTGCCAGAAGTGCAGCAAAATATAGTAGCCGGGCGGATGGATGTCGCCGGCGGTGTGGGCGATCAGCCCGGCCAGCGATTGGCGCGCCAGCACCACGCTCACCGTCTCGTCATACCAGAGCGATTCGGCGCCAAGCTGATACAGCCGCAGCCCAAAGCCCGTTAAAATTGCCCCCAGTAACCCTATACGTCGCATGAAAATTTCAAGGATTGGCCGTTACATTATTTTAGAAAAAAACGTCTCCATAGTCGATGTGCAAACTTACTGGATGCTACCATATCTGGGGTGGCCTTGTCCATATAATGTGTGGTCTACAGCGTGCGCAAACGGGCGAGGCCGAGTCTTTGTCAAAGTGACCACTTTTGAATACAATTAGCCTTTTGATGTATTGTTTATCAGGACGCGGCGGCAATTACAGCTTTATAGCAATACAGCACTATCTTATTTATGGCTTCAACAACGCTGGGCAAGCTGAAAAAAGAGCCGATTTGGACGGTTATCCCCATTGAACTGCAAAAGGCAGCCGTGGCATTGGTTGTCGTGATGGTCATGTGGGGGCTTTGGCGCTTTACGATACGCACGGTGTATGTGACCGTGGACGGCGTGAGCGAGCCGGTGCCGACGCATCGGCGCACTGTCGGCGCCCTCATGTTGGATATGGGGTTGACGCTGCGCGAGAATGACCGCGTCTCCGTGGCGCTGGACAGCCCGGTGGCGCACAATATGGCCATTGAAGTGGCGCGGACGCCCACCTATCGCCTGCTGGTGGATGGGCGCGATTTTGAAGTGACCAGTTGGGGGCGCACGCCATTAGATGTGTTCCTCGATGCCGGGGTAGCGGTTGATTCGTACGATCAATCAGCGTTAAATGGCGAGCCCTTTGCCCTGAACCAGACGCTGCCGTTGCCAAAGGTAACCATGCCCAAGCACACCTACGCGTATGGCTATGGCTGGGGCGTCATGCAGACCGAGCAGATGCAGCTTCACCTCTACCGCGCCATGACCATTCAGGTCAATGACGGCGGTCTGCCCTTTACCATCCGCACCACCGCCCAAACTGTGGGCGAAGCGTTGCGTCAGGCCAAAATCACGCTCTATTTGGGCGACATTGTGCGTCCATCGCTGGGAAATGCCGTTAATGCCGGGCTGCGCATCTCCATTGCGCGCAGCACGCCGGTCAGCCTGCGCGCCGATGGGCGCTATGTGAAGACGCGCACGCAAGCCGCTACCGTGGCCGACGCCCTCACCGAAATGGGCATTGGCCTTTCGGGACAGGATCAAGTTGTGCCGCCGCCGGAAACGGAACTGATCGACGACATGGAGATCGCCATTACGCGCGTCAGCGAAGACATTGAGGTGGAAGAAGATATTGTGCCCTATGAAACGGTCTTTGTGCCGGATCGGGCGCTGGCCATCGACGCCCAGCAGATGGTGAACCCCGGCGCCGAGGGCATTACGCGCCGACGTTCACGCGTGCGTTATGAGGATGGCCAAGAGACGGACCGCAAGCTGGAAGATACGTGGGTGGCCCAAGAACCGGCGCAGCGCGTGATTGCCTACGGCCAAAAGATCGAAGCGCAGAGCGCCGTGGTGGATGGGCAGCAGATCACCTATTGGCGCAAAGTGCGCATGTTGGCCACCAGCTATAGCGCCGGCACGGCGGGCGTTTCGCCGGATGCCGCCAATTATGGGCGCACCTACACCGGGGAAACCATGCGCCACGGCATTGTGGCCGTGGACCCACAGGTGATCCCGCTGCGCACGCAGGTCTTTGTGCCGGGCTATGGACCGGGCGACGCGTTGGATATGGGCTCCGCCATCCGCGCCCGCCGCATCGATCTGGGCTTCGATGATGCCAACTTACAGCTTTGGAACCGCTGGGTCGATGTCTACCTGCTCTGGCCGCCGCCGCCCGAATATCAGATCACGTGGGTGCTGCCCAACTGGCCACTGCCGCCGCGGTAGGGAAACTTTTTCTGTTACTCTCTTCTAATGAATTTATCATGTGCAGAAAAGCTGGGGTAAATGACAAAAGTCTGAAACTAGGAAGAGTCTGCCAAGTTTTTCTGTTATAATTTAGATAGAAGAAGTAAATCGGAAATCAACTTGATCGTATGTTTCTGGAAAGAGTAAATCCTGAGCGAGAGCTATTTCTAGCCATTGCAGAGGATGTTTATCAAGACTTTTTCATGGAACCTGCGGTTCAAGACATTGTAAGCGAATACAAGATCCAACTCATAGTGTTTGACCCAGATAGTCGGGAGGTGGTGGAATGGATAAGGTAAGCAACTACCGCAGCATTATCAAACAGATTCTCTCCCAACATGCCGAGTACATGGTTAGCTATGGCGACATTGAAACAATTCCAACATTTGATGAGCGAAGCGATAGCTATCTTCTTCTAGATATAGGATGGGGCAAGACAGGCCGCGTTTATTCAGTACCTCTGCATCTCCGCATTAAGCAAGACAAAATTTGGGTTGAGCGTGATAATACGGATGTGGGTATCGCTGAGGAGTTGCTTGATGCTGGCGTTCCGAAAGAAGATATCGTTCTTGGATTTTATAGACCAGAACGACGTAAAATCACTGAATTTGCAGTCGCTTAAATCAATGGGCGGCTCGCCAATAGCGTGTGTAAGCTAGGGCATTTGCCCCTTGTAGTAGCCAACTTGATATGAAGCTACGAAGGCATTCGGTGTGATCGTCTCGATTCTTGGTCGAGTGGTTTGGAACCCGCCAGCCAATGTGGCGTTAACGAGGTTGCTACACCATAACGGAAAACGTTTCGACCAGTACACGCAATATGCATAGCCGACGTAACTATTTTGCTACAATGGCCTAAACAAAAGTAATTCATCATCCATCATCAACTTTAGCTCACAGAATGCTGCTTTCTAGTACAATTTGGCGTCACAAATCGCTTGTCAATATCCCCCTTTTGCTGATCATTGTGGCGGGGTTGATTCTCCGCACCTGGAACATAAACTTTGATCACGGCATGGGCAGCCACCCCGATGAGCGGTGGACCACCTGCTACATTGCGCCCCGCATGGCGCTGCCGCAAAGCTGGGCCGATTTTCGCGACCCGCAGCGCAGCCCACTGAACCCGCTTTGGAAGCTCGACTCCCAAGAACCCGAATATTACTCCTACGGCCATTTCCCCATGTACCTGGGCGTGCTGACCGGCGTGATCATGGAAAAGCTGGCCCCCGTGGCCGAAAGCATTGGCGCCCCGGCGCGCTATGTGGAGATGATGCAGCGGGCCACCGGCGCCTGTGCCGGCATCGCCATTCCGGGCCGCCTGGTCATAGCGCTGCTGGACACATTGACCATCTTCTTGATTTTCCTGCTGGGGCGGCGCATCGTGGGCGCAGGCGGCGGGCTCATTGCGGCCACATTTTACGCCTTTGCCGCGCAGGCCATTCAGCTGAGCCACTTCTTCGCCATGGACCCGGCCAGCACCACCTTTACCGTGCTGACCGTGCTGGGCGGCGTCATGATGGTGCAGGAGCGCTCGTGGCGCGCCGCCGTCATCATGGGCATTGGCGCGGGGTTGGCCGTCTCGTCCAAGTTTAGCGCGCTGCCCATTTTGGCCGTGCCGGTGGTGGCCGGCATCCTGGTCGTGATGATGGAGGCGGCGCACGAACGCACCACCGGCCAACCAGCTAGCGGGCGCGCGCAGCTTGTGGCCATCCTCGGCGTGCTGGTAGCGTTCGCAATCGCCCTTGTGGCCTTCGCCGTGACCAGCCCATACGCCATTCTGGACCGCCAAACGTTTCTCGAAGCCACGCTGGTGCGGCAGGGCGCCATGGTGCGCGGCATTGCGGATTTGCCTTTTACGCGCCAATATCGCAACACAACCCCTTATCTCTACTTTATCGAACAGCAAGTAGAATGGGGGCTCTGGTGGCCGCTGGGGCTGCTGGCCGTGGCCGGTTCGCTGTGGATGGCGGGCGATCTGCTGCGCGCATTGTGGCGGCTGCTGCGCGGCGATTGGATCGACGACATGGCCGCCGCCAATATTGTGCTGTGGAGCTGGGTGGTTCCGTATTTCGGACTGACCGGCGCCTTTATGGCCAAATTCAATCGCTACATGAGCCCCATGTTGCCCTTTGTGCTGCTCTTTGCCGTCCTGCTGATCCACAAGCTGTGGCGGTGGGGCGCCAATCGCATATTGCCGGCCGCAGCGGATGAAGCGACCACCGAGTTCGATATTCCCATGTTGACTGCCGCGCCCACGCTGCCCGCCCAATACGGACCGGGCGCCATGGCGCGGGCGCAGTTGCAAGACCGCATTGATGAGGAGACGCCCATCATTCCCCATCGGTCGGTAGAGGTACCCGATGACGCGCCGACACAGCCGGTGCGCGTGATCCCGCCGCTGTCGCCCCCAGTTCTCTGGGGCCCCGTGCGCTGGGGGTTGCGCTTGCTGGCCGTGCTGCTGACGCTGGTGGGCATTGGCGGCGGTGTGTTCTGGTCGGCGGCCTACGTCAACGGCGTCTATAATCACGATCACCCGTGGCTGACCGCCAGCCGCTGGATGGCCGAAAACGTGCCCAGCGGCTCGATCATTCTGTGCGAACAGTGGGACGACTGTCTGCCGCCCGGCGCCCTCAACGACCCGGAGGTGATCGCTGCCCGCGCCAATTTTAGCAGCATCGATTGGGGTCCATATGAAGAGGACACCGAAGCCAAATACGAAACGCTCAAAGAGCGGCTGCGCACGGCGGATTTTGTGGTCTACGCCTCCAAACGCATTTACGACAGCGTGGATGAGCTGCCGGCGCGCTACCCCATGACCAATCTCTATTACAAGGGCATGTGGAGCGGCGAACTGGGCTTTGAGCGGGCGTTGGACGTAACCACGCCGCCGGAACTTTTTGGCTTTGTCTTTGAGGACCGCAGCGCTGACGAAAGCTGGAGCCTTTACGATCATCCGCAGGTCACCATTTTCCGCAACACGCGCAATCTGACCGATGAAGAATTTGCCGCCTATTTTGACCATTCATGGGCCAACGCCGTGGCCTGGGATCGCGGCCAGCCCTCGGCCATGGCGCCGCTGCTCAATGTAATGGGGTTGGGCGGCGAACAGGGCAGCGAAGGACGCGGGCTAATCAACCGCGTGATTCAAGTGCTCATGGGTCAAAATGACAGCGCTCCCGAATCACTGGAAGATCGCAAAAGCCTGATGCTGGATGCGCCGCTGGACCAGATGCCCATTGTGGATAACTATCGCTGGAATACAGCCGCCAGCACCAACGCGCCGCTGGCCGTGTTTTGGTGGTGGCTGGTGGTGGCGCTGCTGGGCTGGCTGGCGTGGCCGCTCTGTTTTGCGCTCTTGCGCCCGCTGCGCGACCGCGGCTATCTGGTCAGCCGCACGGTGGGCTGGCTGCTCAGCGGCTGGCTGCTTTGGCAGCTTGCCAGCACGGGCTGGGCCATCAATTCGGTGGCCAATTCGTGGCTGGCCGTGGCGCTGCTAGGGCTAATTGGGCTGGGTGCGGCCATTTTGCAGGGGCGGCAGATGGCGGCGTTTTTGCGCCGTAATTGGGGCTTGCTGCTGGCCAGCGAGGCGCTCTTTGCCGCGGCCTATCTCTTCTTCATTTATATCCGTCTGCGCAATCCCGATTTATGGCAGCCCTGGCAGGGCGGCGAAAAGTTTATGGAGTTCGCCTTTGTCAACGGCGTGCTGCGCAGCCCCACCTTCCCGCCCGTTGACCCACACTTTGCCGGCGGCTATATTAACTATTACTACTTTGGCCTCTACATGGTGGCCTTTCTGATCAAATTGACCGGCATCTACGCCGAGGTGGCCTTTAATCTGGCCATCCCCACCCTCTTTGCGCTGACGGTGATCAATACCTTTGCCGTGGCTTATTCGGCCTTGCGCAGTTTGGCGGCGCCGGTGGTGCAGGCCAATGCGCCCATTGTGGCATCCTCGGCGGGCGTGGCCAATGGAGAGAACTCGGCGCAAACGTTGCCTGTCGCCGCGCCCGCAGAAGCGATCTACAGCCATGCGCTGGCGCCGGCGGATGCCACCGATCCAGCCGAATTTGAGGAGGAGGCACCCGCCGCCAGCATTACGGTGCTGGACGACAGCGGCGATGAAGTGGACGTGCCGCTGGCGCTGACCGACGACCTGTGGACCGAGCCCTGGATATTTCAGCCGATTCCGTGGCAGCGCGGCTTTGTAACGGCGCTGCTGGCCCCCTTCTTTGTGACCATCATCGGCAACCTGGATGGCTTTGCGCAGATTGTGCGGGCGCTGGCCAATCAAAGCGTCAGCCAATTTCAGAGCGCGCTGCCGGGGCTGGAGACGCTGGTCCACGCGGTCTCCGGGCTGCGCGTGCTGCTGGCCAATGGGCAACCGCTGCCCGCCTATGACTTCTGGGGACCCAGCCGCGTCATCCCAGCCACCATCAACGAGTTCCCCTACTGGAGCTTTCTCTTTGCCGACCTGCACCCGCATCTGATCGGCATGCCGCTGACGGCGCTCTTTCTGTCTCTGCTGTTGGTGCTGGTGCGTGAATACGCGGTGGTGGGGCGGCTGGCGCTGCGCCGCGGTCTCAGCCTGCTTGTCTTCTTTAGCCTGCTGCTGGGCACGTTGACCAGCGTCAACTTTTGGGAAGCGCCCACCTATTTGGGGCTGGGCCTATTGGGCTTTGTGGTGGCCCAATATTTTGGCCGCGGCCGCATCAATTGGCCGCTGACCGTGCTGGCCGCCTTGGGTTATGGCGCGCTGACTTATCTGCTCTATTATCCCTTCTTTGCCAACTATGTGGGGGTGGGCGCCAGCGGCGTCGGCCTGGTGCGGGCGCCCGACGAGCCGGGAACGTGGCTGCTGATCTGGGGTTTTCTGGGTTTTGTGATTGCGAGCTGGTTGCTCTTTGCCGTGCAGCAGCCGGCGCGGGTGCGTTCTACGGCGCTGGGGCGCGTCGTGCGCCCCACGGGCATGGAGCGCTGGCTGAGCCTGGCCGTGGGCAAATTTAACCGGCTGCCCGCTTCCTCTATCTGCACCGGCTGCTGGTGCAGCAACCGTCGCTAGGCTACTTGGGCGCCACTGTGCTGTGGCCGCTGCTCATTTTGCTGGCGCTGCTGGCCTGGTGGCTGGGCTATGCGGTGATTGCGCTGTGCGTGGCGCCGCTGGGCGCGGCCTTCCTGCTCATGTGGCGGCGGGGGCGCGCTAGCGATGCCGGTGATGTATTCGCGGCGCTGCTAGTCAGTACCGGGCTGGCCATTTTGGCCGGTACGCAGATTGTCTTCCTCAAAGACTTTTTGGCGGGCGGCGACTGGTATCGGATGAACACGCTCTTTAAGTTTTTCAGCCAGGTGTGGATGCTGTGGGGCGTTGCCGCCGCTATTGTGCTGCCCCGCTTCTGGCGCGGCGTGGTGGTTCATGCTGATGAAGTGAGCCATCAAGAGATTGTGCAGGAAGAGGCGGCGCCTCGGGACAGCAACGCGCGAACTACAGCGAGCGCGCGCAATCGGTCCAAGCTGGTTTTTGCGTACGGCGTGGACCGTGGCCTTTGTGCTGCTGTTGGTCCCCAGCCTGGCCTTTTTGGTGCTGGGGACAGAGGATCGCGTGGAGGATCGCTTCCCCGGCTGGCGGCCCGCCTTTGGCACGCTCAACGGGCTGGACTACATGAACCAGGGCGTTTATACGTGGAGCGGGCGCGACCAATTTGGCAACGAACTGCCCCCGCTCGAGATCCAGCTCATGTATGATCGGGAAGCCATCGACTGGCTTTTGGCCAACGTACACGGCAACGCCGTGATTGTGGAATCGTCCGAAGCCGACTATTACCGGGCCGGCAGCAGCCGCGCCGCCAGCATGACCGGGCTGAGTAGTCTGCGCGGTTTTCACGAAGGCGAGCAGCGCTATGGCGATGTGGTGGGGCAGCGGCAGGGGCAACAGACCGAGTTTTGGAACACGCCAGATCGGGCGCGCACGCTGGAGTTGATTCGAGAATTGCACGTGGGGCTGATTTACGTGGGGCAGATCGAAGAATATTTGCATCCCGAAGGCGTGAAAAAAATTAAAAGCATGGCGGCGGACGGCGAACTGTCGCTGCTCTATGAAAACGACCGGGTCACCATTTATGGCGTACCCGGAGAATTGGCGCAGGTGGCTCCGTGATCGCACAGTTTTTCGCCTGGTACTTCGTGGTGCAGTTGATTACGCTGATCAGCCTGCCCATGACGTTGCGCCTCTTTGAAAACCTGCCGGATCGCGGCTATGCCTTTGCCAAAAGCCTGGGCATTTTTGCGGTGGGCATCCTGTTATGGCTGGGCTACAGCTACGGGCTGCTGCGCAACGAGGTGGGCGGCGCCTGGCTGGCATTTTTGATCACGGGTGCGCTGAGCGTCATCATGGGCTGGCCGCTGGTGCGCGACATATTGCGCAGGCGGCGCACGTCTTCTATTCAGTGGGGATATGTGCTGCTGGTGGAAGTGCTCTTTCTGCTGGCCTTTGCGGGCTGGGCTTATGTGCGCGCTCACGACCCGGCCATCAACCATACCGAGCAGCCCATGGACCTGATGTTCATGAACGGCATCTGGAGCAGCCCCACCTATCCGCCGCGCGACCCGTGGCTGGCGGGCTATACGATTAGCTACTACTATTTGGGCTACTGGTTTTTGGTGGTGCTGGGCAAGATGAGCGGGCTGGCCCCCGAAATAGCCTACAACGTGGGGCAGGCGTGCTGGCTGGGGCTGCTGCTGATTGGCAGCTTTGGCGTGGCGGCCAATTTGCTGGCGCTGCACGGGCGCAAGCTGGATCGCGGCGCCGTGGCCGGTGGGCTGTTGGGGGCAGCGGTGGTGGGCCTCATGGGCAACCTACAGGTGGTGCTGGAGTGGCTGTACGCCAATGGCATGAACGTGAGCGGGTTGGCCAGCCTGGTCAACGTCAAAGGCTTTCCCGAGGAGGCGGCGGTCACCAATTCATGGACTATCGGCGGGGGCGGCTGGTGGTGGTGGCGCTCCAGCCGCGTGATTCGCGACTTTAATTTGCAGGGCGGCCACAGCGAAGTCATCGACGAATTTCCCATGTTCAGCTATCTGCTGGGCGACAACCATCCGCACGTCATGGCCATGCCGTTTGTGCTGCTGGTGGTGGCGCTGGCGCTCAATTTGCTGGTGCGGCCGCGGGCAGAGCTGGCGTCATCGGCAGACACGGAGAGCAACTCGGCTGGCTGGCTTTCGTATGCGCGGACGCTGTGGGATGATGCGTGCGCGATCTTGCCCGCCGGTTGGTGGGGCGGAACTATTTTGGTGGCGGCATCCGGCGCGCTGATCTTTTTGAACACATGGGACTACCCGGCCTATTGGCTGCTGCTGATGCTGAGTGCATTGGTCGTGCTGCTGCCGCGGGGACGCGCGCTGGACGCGCCACAATTGGGGCGAGCCGCGCTGGGAGCGCTGCTGCTGGGCGGTACTTTGCTGATTGGCGCCATTCTCATTTATCTGCCCTATTTTTTGGCCGCCCAGAGCCAGGCCGACGGGCTGGCCCCCAATCTATTCAACCCGACGCGACTGGGCCAATTCCTGCTCATGTTTGGCGCATTCATCCCGGCGCTGATCGGGCTGTGCTGGCTGGCGTGGCAGGCGCAGAAACCGAGTATATCCACGCTGGCGGTGAGCCTGGGGCTGGCATTGGGGGCGCCGCTTTTTTGGCTGCTGGTCAGCGCGTTGCTGGCGTTGAACACGGCGGCGGGCCAGGAGATGCTCGCGCGGACGCCGTTGGGTCCAGAATACACTAGTTACGGCGCGGCCATATTGGCGCGCTGGGGGGCGCAGCCGTTTACGTTTTTGCTGTGCGGGCTGCTGTTGGGGCTACTGCTGGCGCTGCTGTGGACGCAGTTGACGGCGGTCGCCGAGGAATCGGGGAATGCGGTTGCCTCCATCCAAAATGCGAGTCTCCTTTTTGCACTGCTGCTGGCGGCATTGGGATTGGGGCTGGCGTTTGCACCCGAGTTTGTCTATTTGCGCGACCATTTTGGCACGCGCATGAACACGGTCTTTAAATTTTATTATCAGGCGTGGCTGCTGCTGGGGTTGAGCAGCGTTTTTACCATTGTGACGATCCTGCGTTCATCATTGCGCAAAGAAATGCCGCTGCTGATCAGCGCGGCGCTGTCGCTGCTGCTGATGGCTGGCGGCATGATCTTTCCGGTGGCGGGCGTGTTGAGCAAGACCAACAATTTTGCCGCTGCCCAGCTGACCTTTAGCGGCATCGCCTACATTGGCCAATACAGCCCGGATGAAATGGCGGCCATCGAATGGGTGCGTCAAAATACGTCGCCCGACATGGTCGTATTGGAGCGCATGGGCGACAGCTACAACGCCGCCATGAACCGCATCAGCGCGGCCACGGGGCGGGCCACGCTGGTGGGCTGGGGCGGCCACGAATCACAGTGGCGCGGGGATGCCTATGGCGAAATGGCGGCGGGCCGCGGCGACGTGCTGACGCTGATCTATAAGACCGGCTCACCGTCGGAAATTGCGCAGGCGCTGGCCCAGTGGGGCATCGATTATGTCTATGTGGGGCCGACCGAGCGCGCTCAATACGAAATGGGCGGCGGCGCGGATCAGCGACTGCTACAGGTGATGGACCTGGCCTTTGAAAGCGGCAACGTGCGCATCTTTGCGCGGCGCGGGGGCGTCAATTGATTAAAGAGGGGGATCAACAGATTACACAGATTTGAAAGATTTTGGGGAGCCGCTCCTCCCCCTTGACGCACTTCGTGCGTCTTTCCCCCTCCTCTCCACTTGCGGAGAGGAGGGGGTCAGGGGGAGGAGCGGCCCCGCCCTGTAATATCTGACTTTAAGCGAAAACCTAATCTTTAAAATCTGTGTAATCTGTTGATCAAAACAATAATTCCAATATTGAAAATTCAAAACTTCAATGACGATTGGGCGAAGTGGGGCAACTGAACAAAATTATTTAAATCAGGTGACGGTGGAGCATCTGCTGTATGGGGTGCTGCTATTGGGGGCGGGCGCGCTGCGTTTTTTTGCGCTGGGCGGGCAGCCGTTGACCAGCGCCGAGGCGCTTAATTCGTGGCTGGCCTGGCTGGCGGGGCAGGGGCTGATGGCGCCGACGGGGCCGGCTGCCATGCTGGCCGATATGCGCGCACCCAGCAGTCCGCTGCTCTTTGCGCTGCATTCGCTGCTCTTTTGGATTGGCGCCGATACCGATGCGGCGGCGCGCTTGATCCCGGCGCTTTTTGGCACGGCGCTGGTGCTGCTGCCCTGGTTTTTGCGCCCCTATTTGGGGCGCACGGGGGCGCTGCTGGCGGCGCTGCTGCTGGCGGTTGATCCGTGGCTGGCCGCCTATAGCCGGTTGGCTGATGGGCTGATTTTGAGCATTTTTTGCGGAGTGTTGACCCTCATCGGCATTTTGCATCTGGCGCTGCCCACGCAAGAGCCGAATGCAGATGTTTCGCTCCAACGGCGCTGGCTTTATGTGACGGCGGTGAGCGCCGGGCTGCTATTCGTGAGCGGGGTGGGCGCATGGAATTTTGCGCCGGTGCTGCTGTTGGCCTGGGTACTCTTTGGTAGGCCTGGGTTGCCTGTGGAGAAGAGAGTTGCGGCGGATGACGGCGTTTGGGTAGCCGAAGACACAGTTGCGGAGGCGGCAGATGATGTGAGTGCGGGAACAGAAGCGGCGGCCGCGGCGTCTGGGGAAGTTGAGGCTTCGCCCCCATTGCCCAGCAAGGCCAGCTCGATGCAGCCGCCCGCGATTGCGCTGATTCTGTTTGCCGCGGCGGTGGTTTTGGGGGCGACGGCGTGGTTCTCGCAACCGGCGGGGTTTGGCTACATCAGCACCAGCCTGAGTGACTGGATCGGCCAGTTGCTGAACAGCGGCGATGTGGTGTATCCGCTCTCGTGGCTGTGGCTGCGGCTGCTGGTGGACCAGCCGTTGCTGATGCTCTTTGGCCCCATTGGGTTGCTGCTGCCCTGGCTGGGCGTGATTCGGGCGCCCAATATGCCGCCGCGTTGGCCGCTCTTTTTGACGGCATGGCTGGCGTGGGGGCTGCTTTGGGGCGTCAGCGCCGGGCGCGGGCCGCTGATGCTGCCCATGTTGGGGTTGCCGCTGCTCGCGGCCACCGCGCATTTGGGCGAATGGCTGCTGCATCAATATGCAGACAGCCGGCGGGCCGTGCGCAACTCGGCGGGCCTATGGGCGGTGGAAGCGACAGGACGCGAAACAGCGCTGCTGGTGACGGCGCTGGCGATTTTGACCGTGACCGGGCTCTTTTGGCTGTTGTCGTTTGTCAACAACCAGCAGTTGGATACGGGCATTGTGTGGATTTCGATCCTGATTTTGGGGCTGGCCGGGGTGTTGCTGGTGGGCTTTGCCTTTTGGACCAACCAGGGGCAGAGCATGGCCGTGTTGGGACTCTATGTTGGCGCGCTGCTGTTGGCGGCCACGTTGAGCAGCAGTTGGCAGCTCAATCAAACTGATGCACCGCGGCAGCCCGAAGGCTTTTTCGCCGAAACCAGCGCCGATGATGTCCGCAACTTGGCCGACGACATTGGCATGATCGGCTCGCAGCGGGCGGGCGATCCGCACGAAATGCCGCTGATTGTGCAGATGCGGGCGGCGCCCGATCCGGTGCTGGCCTGGTATCTGCGCGACATGCGCAAGCTGACGTGGGCGCTGGCGCCCGCAGCGGCGGCCGACAGCGCGCAGATGCCGCTGCTGGTCACCTTTGCCGAGGATGCGCCCACGGTGCTGCCCGGTGAAAACTATTCGGGCAGCCACTATCAGTTGCGCGCGGACTGGTTGCCCTCGGCGCTGCTGGATAAAAACGTGGAGAGAATTGAAGGGCAGGCGTGGTCAGAACGCCTGGCGCAATCGTGGTCGACCAAATATCGCCCGCTGCTGCGCTGGCTGCTCTTCCGCAAGATCGACCAGGATCCGCCGGTGCAGCAGGTGGTGCTGTGGGCGGGGTATTAGGGCAGGTTGAATTGTAAATGGTAAATGGTGAACGGTGAATTGTGAATGAGCGGGACGCGTGTAGCCTGCCCCGTTTACCATTCACCATTTATAATTTACCATTTACAATTCCATCCGACGTTCCGCGGGGAAATCCGACGAATCTGCGAAATCTTTTGATCATAAAGGTGTCTTATGACTGAAAATGTACTTTCCAATCAGGAAGCGCAGTTTGAGCGCGGCGATGTGTTGAATCGGCCGCTGGCTTCGCTGCTGGTGCTGAACTGGGAGAATGTGGCGTGGATCGCGCTGCTGGTGGTGGCGGCGGTGGCGCGCTTTTATGATGTGGGTCTGCGCGTGATGAGCCACGACGAGAGCCTGCACGCGCTCTATTCGTACTATCTGTACGACGCCGGCAATTATGATCACAACCCGATGATGCACGGGCCGCTGCTCTTCCACATGAACGCGTTTATGTATTTCCTCTTTGGCGTGACGGACGCCACGGCGCGCATTGTGCCGGCGCTCTTTGGCCTGGGCGCCGTTTGGATGGCGCGGCTCTATCGACCCTATATTGGGCGCACGGGCGCGCTGATTGCCGGCGTGTTGATTGCCGTAAGCCCCAGCCTGCTCTTCCACAGCCGCTACATCCGCAACGACATTTATATTGCCTTTTTCACCATGCTCTGGATCTACGGCGCCTTCCGCTATCTGGACACGCGCCAGTTCCGCTATTTGGTCACCATGATTTTGGGCATGGCCTTTGGCTTTGTGGCCAAAGAGAACCACTTCATGACCGGCGCCATCATTGGCGCCTTCTTTGCCGCCCTGGCGCTGTGGCAGACCATTGGCGAGCGCGTCTTTATTGTGATTGCGCCGATGATCTTTGGCGCAGGCGGCTGGTACTTTTTCCACGTGCGCGACCAGGATCCGGTGGCGCTGATCATATTGGGTGTGGCGGGGCTGGCCGCGCTGGGCCTGGCGGTCTACTTTTGCTAAGCGACGGTTGGATCAAGCTGCGCCGCAACAGCGCCGCCGATCTGGCCATTGTGATGGTGACGATGATCATGCCGTTTGTGTCGCCCTTCCCCTATGTGCTCATGGGGTGGGAGCAGCCGGATTGGCAAAACGCCGCCGCCATTACCAATGATGTTAAATTGAAATATGGCGTGCTGGTGCTGATTTTGACGCTGGCGGCAGCGGCCGTTGCGTTCTTCTGGTTTGGCATGCGGGCGCGCCGATGAGAGCGAAGAAGATGCCACAGCAGCCAGCGGCCTGCTCGATTTCCTGGGCTGGGGGCAGCTCATGCTGCTCTTCTGGATTGTTGAAATTCTATTCTTCACCACCTTTTTGACCAATACCATGAATGGCCTGGCCACCGGCATTGTGGGCAGCC
This sequence comes from Caldilineaceae bacterium, assembly GCA_041391125.1. Taxonomy (GTDB): domain Bacteria; phylum Chloroflexota; class Anaerolineae; order Caldilineales; family Caldilineaceae; genus JACKBC01. The sequence goes on along the minus strand of JAWKON010000010.1, from coordinate 99,787 downwards.
TGGGCTACTGGATTGCCCAGCAGGAGGTGGCGCGCGGTGGTCAGCCCCCCTATTATTACCTCATGCTGGGCGGGCTCTATGAGTTTTTGCCCATGTTGCTCAGCGGCGTGGGCGGCGCCGTGGTGCTCTATTGGCTCTTTCGCAAGCCAAGCTGGGACCCCACGCCGGCGGCCGATTTGCCCGCCGATGTGCCGCGCGTGCAGGCTGATAATAATAAAGAAAAGCTGCCCGAAGAGGCGGCGGATTGGGACCGCTATGCCCGCCATTTGCGCTCCAACCGGGCCTACTTTGCCGTTTTCGGCCTGTGGTGGGTGATTGGCAGTTGGGCGGCCTACACGGTGGCCGGGGAAAAGATGCCGTGGCTCATGGTGCACATGGCGCTGCCCATGTGCGTCTTTGGCGGCTGGTATGTGGGGCGGCTGCTCTGGAACATTGATTGGCAAGCGGCGCGAGCGCGGCGCGGGCTGTGGCTCATCGGCGCGGCGCCGGCGCTAATTGTGACGCTGGTGCAGGTGCTGCGCAGCACGCCCAATGGTGAGCGCAGTTTGGCCGAACTGGGTGTGGCCACGCAATGGATTTTGGGTCTGATCATTCTGGCGGGGCTGCTTTACCTGTGTTGGCGCTGGATGCAAGGGATTGGCTGGCAGGCCGGTCTGCGGCTCATGGCGACCGGGCTGATCGCGCTGCTCTTCCTGCTGACCGTGCGCTTTAGCTATATGCTCAACTACATCAATTACGACATGGCCACCGAGTATCTGGTCTATGCCCACGGCGGGCCGGACATCAAGACGGCGCTGGCCGAGATCGACAAGATCAGCGAGCGCACGGTGGGCGGACGCAACATCGAGGTGGCTTACGACGACGACTCGTCGTGGCCGTTGAGCTGGTACATGCGGCTCTATCCCAACAACCGTTTTTATGGCGCCAGCCCCAACAGCGACAACATGAAGGCGCCGGTGATCATTGTCGGCTCCAAGAATTTTGAGGCGGTGCGGCCATACGTGTCGCGCGATTACGTCAAGCGCACCTATCGCCAGGTCTGGTGGCCGGATCAGGGCTACTTCTTTCTGACTTGGGACCGCTTCTGGAGTACGCTGACCGACCGCACCAAAATGGAGAAGATTTTCCAGATCGTCTTCTATCGCCGCTATCGCGATGACGCCGACCCCAACAAGTGGCGCGATCTGACCCAGTGGCCGCAGCGCCACGAATTTGAAATGTGGGTGCGCCGCGACATCGCTGCTGAAATTTGGGACCTGGGCGTGGCGCCGGTGACCGAAGACCCCAACAGCATTTACGCCCAGGCCCGCGCCAAAGAGGTGACGCTGACCGCCAGCACCGTGTACAATGCGGTCTATGGCGACAAAGCGCTGCTGCGTCCCGCGCCGTGGCGGTGGGGCCCAATGGGGAGCGCGCCATTGCCGATTCGGGCAACAACCGGGTGGTCATCCTGGATGCGGCGGGCAATTTTGTAACCGCCTTTGGCAGCCGCTGCTATCTGGCCGAGGGCGAATCCAGCGGCTGCGTGGATCCCGATGGCGACGGTCCGCTGCAAATGGGCGACGGCCAATTTGCCCAGTACAATGGCGATTCGGACGGCATGTGGGGTATTGCGGTGGCGGCCAATGGTGAGATCTTTGTGGCCGACACCTGGAATGGGCGCATTGAGGTCTTTGACAGCCAGGGCCAGTTCCTGCGCAAATGGGGCTATTTCAACACCACCAATGGTGAGCTGGGCGACCCCCTGGCCATGTTTGGCCCGCGCGGCATTGCGCTGGATTTGCAAGGCAATCTGCTGGTGGCCGACACGGGCAACAAGCGCATTCTCCAATTCACGCCCACCGGCGAGGCGCTCAACCAGGTGGGCGGCGGCGGCGTGGTGGGCGGTCGCTTTGAGGAGCCGGTGGGCGTGGCCGTGGACCCGCGCGACGGCAGCGTCTTTGTGGCCGACGCCTGGAATAGGCGCATCCAGAAGCTGGCGCCCGATCTCTCCTTTGTAGCCGAATACGCGGTGCCGGGCTGGGAGAGCGACCAGATTTTCCACAAGCCCTACGTGGCCGTGGCGCCCAATGGCGATATTTACGCCAGCGACCCCGAGATGTTCCGCATTTACGCTTATGCGCCGGATGGCACGCTCAAAGCCGCCTTTGGCGAATACGGAACTGACATGACGCAGATCAGCCTGCCCACCGGGCTGGCCATTGACGCTACGTCCAATTCGGTGCTGGTGGCCGATGCCGACAATGGTCGGGTGATGGTCTTCCCGCTGCTGCCGTGAGAATGCCAAGGTCATTTTCAATTTTATATTTCCCGGAAGTTTTCAGAATGATCAACAGATTACACAGATGAAAAAGATTTTTTCTTTCGTAATCTATAAAATCTGGGCAATCTGTTGATCAATAAAAAATCAAAAATATAAAATTGAAAATGAAAGGCGCCACACCCAAAGCTACCCAATCCATTGAGTTCTCTCCATGAAGGGCCTGCCCAAGACCAACAAACTGATCATTGCTGCGGTGGCGATTCTGCTGGCGGTTTGGGGACAGCGGCGGCTGGCGCTTTTTAATGAGTTTGATGCGCTTGTGCTGTATGGGCTGGCGGGTGGGCTCTTTTTGTGGACTTTTCGCCACAGCGGGCTGGATGGGATTGGGCATGGCTTTACGCTGCCCCCATTCAAAGCGGCCGCGGCCAAAGATTTTCTCCGTTTAATTCCGCATTCCTCGCGTATTGTCTCGAATAACCCGGCATTGGTTGGTGCGCAAAAGGCAACCCGACAGCGCATATTCACATGGCTTTCCATTGCGCTGGGCGGGCTGATCGCGCTAATTGCCAATGGGCGGGCGCTGTGGCTTTTTCAGCAGGATTTCGAGCGACCGCAGGCGCTGGCCTGGCCGCTCTATGTGGGCAGCATTGTGCTCCTTTTGGCCGCGATCTGGCTGCTCGATCTGACCAATGGCGAAGCCCAAACCGACGTTGAATCACTCGAAACGCCATCCGCGCCGCGCCGCGACCGCCGCTGGCTGGTCGGCGCGCTGCTGGTGATATTGGCCGTGGGCGCCTTTATGCGTTTGTATCGCTTTGGCGATCTGCCCTTTGGTACTTGGTACGATGAGGCGGCGGCGGGCTTGCTGGCCCAGCGCATGATGAACGACTCCGCCTGGCGGCCCGTTTTCCCCGGCTCCATCAACGTGACCGCCCACTATATTTACCTAATTTACACCTCGTTTGAGCTGTTTGGCATGAGCACGCAGGCTGTGCGGGCGGTCAGCGTGCTCATGGGGTTGGCGGCTGTGCCGGCGGCCTATCTGCTGGGGCGCGAGCTGTATGGGCGCACATTGGGGCTGGGCTTTGCGCTGGTGGTGGCCGTGGCGCGCTGGCACGTCAACTTTAGCCGCATTGGCATGTATAACATTGCCACGCCGCTCTTTGAATTGCTGGCGGCGGGCTTTCTGCTGCGCGGCATCCGCCGCAATCGCTTTATGGACTTTGGGCTGGCCGGGCTGGCGCTGGGATTGGGACTTTGCTTTTATCCGGCTTTTCAGCTTTTTGTGGCCGCATTGGGCTTCTTCGTGCTCTATTTGCTCATCACCCAGCGCGGCTTTCTGCGACACTATTGGCCCAAGCTGTTGCTGATGACGCTGCTGGCCGCCATGATTGCCGGGCCGCTGGTCTACTTTGCCTACGAAAAGCCGGATGTCTATTTTGCGCGCACCAAAGACACATCGCTGTGGGCCAAAACCGCGCCGGAAAAGCGCGTCGATGCGCTGCTGGAAAACACACGCAAACATCTGCTCATGTTTCACCAGACGGGCGACCCCAACGGGCGGCACAACATTCCCGGCGCGCCCATGTTGGACACATTTACGGCGGCGCTGATGGCGTTGGGCGTGCTGCTGGCGCTGCGCTGGAGTTGGCAACCGCGCGGATTGCTCCTGCTGTTCTGGCTGCTGATCCCGCTGTTGGGCGGCATTTTGTCGCTCGATTTTGAAGCGCCCCAATCACTGCGCTCCATTGGGTCGCAGCCGGCGGCCTATCTGCTGGCCATGTTGCCGCTCTATTTTGTGCGGCAGGAGTGGCGGCAATCGGTGGAGCGCTATTTTCCGCGCACCTTGCGTGGCCGCTGTTGCTGGTGCTGATCCCCATTGCGTTTAGCAACTATTATGATTATTTTGAGCGCTGGGCCTATAGCTTTCCGGCTTGGAGCGCCTTTTCCACGGCGGAAACATTGGCCGCCACAGAGATGAACGGGCTGAGCGACCAGACCGACATCTATTTGACCTCCTTCTTTGTGGGCCATCCGGCCATCAACTTTTTGACCCAGGGCGCGCAAAAATATACGCGGCTGGACACCACGGCGCGCCTACCGCTGCCGCTGCCGCCGGCCAAACCGGTGGCCATGATCCTCAACACGGAGACGCGCGACATCCTGGACGACATCCGTCGCCTCTATCCCAACGCCGCCGTGGATGAAATTGGCCCACCTTTTGGCGGCCCGCCCGTGCTCTTTGTGGCGCACCTGTCGCCCACCGACGTGGCCGATATTGAAGGGTTGATGGGCACCTATTACGCCACCGCTGATTGGTCCGGCCCGCCGGCGTTGACGCGGCAGGATGCGGCGCTCCTTTTCGACTGGCGCACCGATGCGCCGCTGTCTCCACCTTTCTCAGTCGAGTGGGAGGGCGTGCTGCACGTGGAGACCTATGGCGAGCATCGCTTTTTTGTGCAGGCGCCCGCCTATGTGGAGCTTTATATTGGCGAGCAAAAGCTGATTGGCGGCGAGGGCGATCAGGCGGCGGGGCTGGTGCTGGCCGAGGGCGACCACGCCATCCGTATCCGCGCCGTGGGCGGCCCCGGCCCGCTCAGCTTTGCGTGGCGCCCGCCCGATCGCGATATTGAGCTGGTGCCGTCCAATGCGCTTTACGTGCCGCCGGTGACCAACAACGGGCTGCTCGGTTCGTTCTACGCCAACGGCAATTGGGAGCCGCCGGCGTCGTTTGCGCGGATCGACGCCCGCTTTGACATGTATTTTCACGTGCCGGCGCTGCCGCGGCCCTATACGGTCGAGTGGACGGGCAAAATCGCCATTCCGCAGACGGGCAATTACTATTTCGGGTTGGAGTCGATTGACGAGTCGACGCTCTATATTGACGGGCAGGAAGTGGTCAACGCGCCGGTGCGCAACCAGTTGAGCGAACAGCCCGTTGCGCTGGCCCAGGGGCTGCACGATATTCGCATCCGCTACAGCGACCGCACCGACCACACGCACATCAACTTTTTCTGGACGCCGCCCGGCGGCGCGCGGCAGATTGTGCCCGAGCAGGTGCTCTTCCCACCGCAGGCAAACTATGAGCGCGTCTCAGTGCCGGACATGCGTCAGTTGCTCTTCGACCCCGAGCGGGCCGGCGCACCCATTGTGGTCAGCCCGCAATTGGACGGCGACATCCACATTGTGCAGCGCGGGCTAAACCAGCCCAAGGGCATTGCCGTGGGTCCGGACGGCGCGGTCTATGTGACCGAGTTGGGCGCACGCCGTCTGCTCATATTATCGCCTGAGGGCGAGCTGCTGCGCACGGTGACGGGGACACCCGGTGCGGGTGGCGAGGAGCCATTTGTGGAGCCATTCGATATAGCGGTAGACAGCCAGGGCCACGTGTACGTGCTGGATGCGGGCGCGGCGCGGCTGCACATTTTTGACGCCAACGGCGATTATCTGCGGGCGGCGCCCGGCGACCCGCTCTATTTTGACCGCACGCGCGGGCTGACCATCGACGCACAGGACCGGCTGTGGCTGGCGGCCACGCCGTGGGGCAGCCTGGTGGCCGAAAATGGGGCGGGCGAGCAGCTTTTCAACGCGCCGGTCTGGCCCGGTGAGGATGCGCAGCCGGTGGATGTGGCCATCGGCGCCGGCGATCACATCTTTGTGGTGGACGCCAATCTGCACAAGCTGATCCGCTTTGACGCCAGCGGCAAGCGGCTGCTGGCCTGGGAGCTGACGGCAACCAATACGCTGGACGCCCCTCATCTGGCCGTGGATGCCGACGGCTTTCTCTATCTCTCCGAGCCGGAAAACAGCCGCATTGCCCAGCTTGACCCCGATGGTGAACGGGTGGGCGAATGGCTGCTCATGAGCGAGCAGGGCGCGCCGGTCAAGCCCATTGGCGTGGCGGTGGACAGCGCGGCGCGGCGGGTTTGGTATGTGGATACGGCGTTTGGGGAGGTGGGGTTTGTGGAGAGAGGGGATGAGAAGGTGACGAGGTGAGCGGGGTGACATCTGGGCCATATCATGTTTTCCAATTTGACCATTCTATATTCAAAGCGATTTTTAAGGATTTGAAACGTGTCTTTAAGCCGTCTGTAATATTAGAGATTATCGGAAATAAAGATTGGCGTAAGCTATTGCTGTATTGCTTATTGCTTTCTCTGAGAGCAATAAGCAATACAGCAATCAGAGATATTCATTGCTGCTTATTTCCGATAATGTCTATTAAATTATGGTAACTACCAAGCCGTTCCCTGAGCTTGTCGAAGGGAGCGGCGGCCTTCGATAAGCTCAGGCCTCGAGGGGCTTAGTAGTTACAATCAGACTTGACATTAATATTGATTTTTTGTAAGATTACTTCCATGTTTAGATGTATGACTTTGGGGAAATTGCTATTTCATTTATGCTCGGTAAACGATGTTATGTAGGACCCCGTCATTCACCGTAATATCATCTCTTCGTATTTTCAACATCTCTCCAATGTAGCGATGTACCCGCTCTAAAGAGACTATCCTGGCGCTGGCAAACAGGCACAGTCTAAGATTTGTTCGTTTATTTTACAAGAATTTTTTATGAGCTGTTCAGGGCTCAAAAATTCGCATAAATGCCAGCCTAGTTCCGAACTAGCCGTACAGGACTATCGTATTCAATCTACGCCAAATGCAGTTTGTAAGGAAACATGTTTAATCTGATTTCGCCATATCTAAAGCCCCCACAATTTGAGGATGTCGAACTAGACTATCTCGCCACGCGCCTCAACACGGGTATATGGTTCGGATTCAGTACGCTGCTCCTCTCTTTGTTAATGGCCCTCCTATCTGAACCGACTGTTCGCCGCGTTCATTTCTCAGTGCAAATACCTGTTATCATCATATACGGTATCGCCTTCTTCCTTTTGCACAGACGGCGAGTGCGCGGCGGCGCTCAATTTTTGGTTACTGCGTTTTGGATTGTATTGAACGTTGAGACGTTTGTTTTTGGCGGCATCCGTACACCACTCTTTGATGCAAATCTCATTGCTATTTTAATGGCCGGTCTTCTCTTGGGGTATCGCGCTGGTCTTCTCTGCATGGGGCTATCGGTTTTGAGCGGCGGCTTGCTTGTTTATCTGGAATACCACAATCTGTTGCTATACAACTATGCTGACTATCGCCTAATCGATATATTGAACAGCAAAACGCAGATTGCCTTTTTCACCGTGCTTCTCATCCATCTCGCCCTGCGCGATTTGCGGCAATTTTGGGTGAAAAGCCAGATTCAACAAGAAGCGCTAGCGCAAAGCAATCACGAGTTGTTTGTTATTCATGATTCCCTGGAAAAGCTGCTCCAGAGCCGTATTTACCAGCTCGGTCGCGATTATTTTGAAGACGGACGTTTTCCATTTGGTACAAAGGAGACAGCAAACACCGGTTTGCAAACCGAGTTGAGCTTGGAAGACGAGCCGCGGAGAGCATCTGATTATCTGTATCAGATTAGTCAGCTCGTCAACAATGCCACCTCTACCGAACATCTATTAGAGCTATTGCGTCAAAATACGGTGCTGGAAGGCGCCCAGCACGTCAGCATTGCGCTATTTACATTCGGATTAGATGAGGAAACGATGCCGTCTCAGTTAACAGTAACCTGGCAAGACGGGGTTCGGCTCTCGACGCCGCCGCCGGTTTTCAGCAGCGCTGAACCCCCCGTCATTCCCAGGCTCAAGGCCAATCAAGTTACTGTCATTACAGATTTTTATGCAGATGCGGCCGAAAAAGAGTCCGTCGTCCACTACTATGGCCATACATTGGGCATGAAAATGTTGCTCTTATTTCCGCTGATGGTGGGGCAAGAATGGATTGGGTACTGCATTGGCGCCTTCCGGGAAAGTAGAGAGATACATGCGGACAAAGACCCGCAGACGTTTTGGACATTGGTCAACCACATATCGGTTGCGCTGCACACGCAACTACTGCTGCAGCAAACTCAGCTTATCACCGAACAGCAGGTGCGTCAGCGCCAAACCTTGCAGACTGTGTTAGAAAATATACCGGCCGGCGTGTGGGTAGTCGAGGCGCCCAATGCCAAACCCATATTGACAAACAGCTACGCCCGGCGCATATTTGGTTCCCTTTTGGATGCCAATGTGGAACCACACGAACTGGCGGAGGCGTATGGCGCCTACCGTTACGGCGCGGATGAGCTTTATCCCATAGAGCAAATGCCGGTGGTGCGCGCCATGTCGGGTGAATCTCATGCCATTGACGACATGGAAATTCGCTATCGGGATGGCTCCACCAAGCTGTTGCAGGTCGTTGGCGCTCCGATTCGGAATGCGTCGGACGAGATCGTGGCCAGCATTGCCATCTTTCAAGATATCACCGAACGCAAAGCCGCCGAACTCGCTTTGCGCCAAAGTGAGGAGATGTATCGACTGCTGGTCGAAACCATGAATGAGGGGTTGGTGATTCTGGATGCCAGCTCCAAGATAAGCTATATCAATGATAAGTATTGCCAAATGTTTGGCTACAGCCGCGAGGAACTGTTAGGTCAACCAGTAGCCATGATCCTGAACGTGCAGAATCAAGAAATCCTGCGCAATGAACTGCACAAACGTCAACATGGTGTGGGAACACCTTATGAATTAGGCGTCTCCCATAAGGAGGGACATGTGGTTTCCACCATTGTGTCTCCGCGGCCCATCTGGGATGCCGAGGGCAACCATGCCGGCAGCTTTGCCACGCTGACCGATATTACCGAATTGCATCAGGCCCGGCGGGCCGCCGAAGCCGCCAATCATGCCAAAAGCGAATTTCTGGCCAACATGAGCCACGAGTTGCGCACGCCGCTCAATGGCATTCTGGGCTATATTCAAATTCTAGAGAAAGATGCCACTTTGCCCGCACGCCAGCGCAACGCTGTACGCGTCATGCGGCAGAGCAGCGAACATCTTTTGCTTTTGTTGAACGATATCCTAGACCTTTCCAAGATTGAGGCCAACCGCCTGGACCTCCACATTGCCCGCTTTAATTTGCCAAGTTTTCTCAAAAACATTATTGATATTTTCGATATACGGGCCCAGGCAAAAGGCATCAAGTTCGTCTTTGATGCCGCCCCCGATCTTCCCGTCATTGTGCATGGCGATGAGATTCGTTTACGCCAGGTCTTGATCAACCTCCTGGGGAACGCTGTAAAATTTACCGCGCAGGGCAGCGTTACCTTATCTATCAGCTACCAGGAAGAGAAGATTCGCCTTCTGGTGCAGGACACGGGAATTGGGATTGAGGCATCTCAAATAAGTAAGATATTCGCTCCCTTCCAGCAAGTTGGCTCCACAGGGGATACATTCGAAGGAACCGGGCTTGGGCTCGCCATCAGTAAACGGCTAACCGCCATGATGGGGGCGTCTCTAGAGGTCGAAAGTACACCGGGCCAGGGCAGCTGTTTTTGGTTTGACCTGGATCTACCCAAAGATGAAGGGGTTCCCGAAAAAACTTTGCGGCCGCCAGCCAAGATTAGCCGAATCAAGGAGGGCGCCTTCAAGGTGCTGATTGTCGACGACCAAAACCAGAATCGTCGCTTGCTCATTGATGCCTTAGAACCGATTGGCTTCCAAGTTCAAGAGGCGGTTAACGGCGAAGAAGCCATTGCGCAAGCCAAATGTTTTCAGCCGCACCTCATTTTGATGGATATTCGTCTCTCCGGCTTGGATGGCGTGGAGGCCACCAAGCGTATTCGGCAGGACGACGCCCTGCGCGATGTGATCATTTTTGGCGTGTCGGCAAGCGTTTTCGAACAAAAACAGAGAACGTGTCTGGCGGCGGGCTGCAATGCTTTTATCCCAAAACCCATCAATTTGGATAATCTCTATGCCGAGATCCAGCAGTTTCTCAACATCGAATGGATCTACGCCGATTCCATAGATAAGCCGGAAAAACGGCCTGAGCAACCACAAGCGGCAACCACCATGGTTAAGCCGAGCCACGGCGACCTGATGCGATTGGCCGAACTCGCCCGAATGGGCGACATTGGCGAATTGCGCAAACAGGTCCACCGGTTGGAGCAACAATCTCCTGCACTTGCGCCCTTTGTTGCCCAACTTCGTCCATTGATGCAGCAGTACCAGACTGAAGAGATTGTAACTTTGCTGATGACTGCTCAGCCGTCCCCTGAGCTTGTCGAAGGGGACGCCGGCCTTCGGCAAGCGTTCGACTGAGCTCACGCTGAAGTCTCAGGCGTCGAGTGGCTGAGTAAACAAGACGACCTTGGACCTTGGACTGCGGACCACTGATTTTCAAAACCACCCGAACTGTTTGGGGCAAGAGCATGAACATGGTGTCAAAAAACTCATATTCAAAACCTGTCATTCTGGTGATTGATGACAATCCCACCAATATTGACGTTGTATTTAGTTACTTGGCCGAACACGGCTATAAAGTCTTTGTCGCCGAAAATGGGCGGACCGCGCTCAGCCGCGCCAAGCTGATTAAACCGGATTTGATTCTTTTAGACGTTATGATGCCGGACATCAATGGGCTTGAAATATGCCGCCGGCTAAAAGAGGACGAGACAACCAAAGCCACGCCGATCATTTTCATGACGGCGCTGACGGATCCCGAAGACATCGTGCACGGGCTGCAAGCTGGTGCGGTGGATTACATTACAAAGCCAATTCAATATGAAGTCATGCTGGCGCGCATCTCCACGCATCTCAATCTGCGCAAGCTCCAACTGGAACTCCAAATCGCCAATCAAGAATTGATAGAGCGTAATCAAGAACTAGATGCGTATGCCGGCACGCTGGCCCACAAAATGCGTTCTCCGCTCTCGGCGGTTCTGCTCTATACAAACGCCTTACAGCGATGCGCCCACCTCCCTGAGAATCACAGTCGCTACCCAGCCAGAATCAGCGACACGGTTACGCAAATCATCAAGTTAACCGATGATCTCCTCTTCCTGGCGCGCATCAAAGATGCGCCGATCGCCTTGGAGCCATGTGACATAGGCCAAATCGTGCAGACAGCTTTAGACCGTTTACAGCCAATGGTGGCGTTGTCGCAAGCTGAAATTAGCTATCCGGCCACGTGGCCGCCCGCCCAAGGGCATACAAAGTGGATTTGTGAAGTCTGGCATAACCTTATCAGCAACGCCATACAATATGGGGGCGCGCCGCCCAAAATAGAGTTGGGGTATACAGAGCAGCCCAATGGCGACATACGCTTCTGGGTGCGAGACAACGGCAAGGGGATTCCTCTGGCCGATCAGGCGCAAATGTTTACCAATTTTACGCGGCTGGACCCCGAAAAAGCCCAAGGCTATGGGCTGGGCTTATCGATTGTCAAGCGGATTATCAGCAAAATCGGCGGAGATGTTGGGGTTGATAGTGTCATCGGCGAAGGCAGCACGTTCTATTTTAGCCTGGCTGCTTCTGCACGCGTACCAGGCGAGTATCATATTCGCAGACAGCCAGCGCTTCAATAGAGCGCCCGATCCGTCTTGGGGTCAAAGAAATAGAGTTTGTTCGGATTAAAGCGCAGCGCCAGCGAAGTGCCAATATCGGCGCGAAAATCGGGGTCGGTGCGCACCAGAATATTGCCGTTGCCCACCTCCATCATGAGGAAAATATCGGAGCCCAGCGGCTCTTCCACCTAGACCACGCCCTCAATGCCTTCGCTCAGGTCCCGGCTCACGGCGACTGATTCGGAGCGCATCCCCATGATCACTTTCCCATCGGTCAGGTTGTTTTGGGTCAGCCGCTGTGTCAGCTTGTCGTTGAGTTTATAGGATGCGTCGCCCCAGCAAAAGTGCAGCGCGCCGTCCACAAAATTCATGCCGGGCTGCCAATAAAGCCCGCCACAAAGAGATTGGCCGGTCGGTTATACACCTCATCCGGCGCCCCAAATTGCTGCAATTCGCCCAAATTCATAATGGCAATGCGGTCAGACATGGTCAGCGCTTCGGCCTAGTCGTGCATGAAGAAAGCGGACTGTTCGGCGTAGAATCCGGTCAGTTCGCCCGTGGGCGCCGTCTCCATGTTGGAGTTCGGATTGGTAATGTTCCAATCGTTGGCTGCCGCCACCCACCATTTCAAAATCTCTAAAGAAGCCTCATCCTGGTCGATCAAAATTTCATGGTCTTCAGTGATGTTGGAGCCGTCGCTGGCGTAGAGCCACGCCCACCATTCCCAGAACGCATTGGACTGGCGCTGCCAGGCCAACTCCAGCGGATAATCCAGAACGCCTTTGGACTTGACGGCTTCGCAGATCTCGCGCAGCTTGTCCAGCGTCATGTCTTCCGGCACTTCACCAATATCCGCCTGCTGCAGCAGCTCTTGATTATAGGCCCAGGTGTGAAAGTCGGTGTAGTAGCAGGTGCCAATGCGGCTGCCCTTATAGGATATGCTCTGCAAGTTGAGGTCAAAAGTATCGGCATCCAGCTCGCTTAGACCGGACAAGTCGTCAATGGGGTTGATAAACTCGGCGTCAAACCAACTGGCGTAATATTGGTCGCGCACATACATGGTGTCCAGCTTGGCGCCGGCGCTAAACATGGCTAGCAGCTTCTCGAGATAATCGCCCGAGGTGGACTCAAAATCGACCTTTAAGTCGCCATTTTGCTCCTCAAAAATATTTAGATTTTCGCGCACCAATTCGGGTTCATAGTCCCAGCCCACTAACTTCAACTGAATCGGCTCGGTACCCACTGCCTCGCCCCCCGCGGCTTCTTGTTGAGAAGGCGCCGCGCCAGGCGCGCAACCAGCAATGGCCAGGGCGCCAGCAGTGGCGGCCATCCCTTGCAGGAACGTTCGACGGCTCATGCCATCTTTCATGCGATATTCTCCTTTCAGGAAATGTTTGTCTGTGGTTGCGCTGAAAACACGGGAATTCCGTTGCTCGGCCGGGGAGGACAAACGCACGTTCTCACGCGAAACTGAACATAGATACAAACAGATACAATATGATGACTGTTGCGTATACTAGCCGTTGTCATTAAGTAACATGTTTACTCGAGTAGAAAATGTCAATTTATGACAAAGCCAAGTATGAAATGAGGGACTATCTATTCACGCAGAACGGATCGACTGGCCTTACCATCTAAATGGCTCGGACGTTTCTACATGAATCGGGATAGAGGACGAGACGAAACTATACGTAACTATACGTAACACCAGGAAATAATGGTTCTATAGATACTCAGGGGAACAATCGAGTAACATCAAACACATGAAGAATCAAAAAAGTATGTCGTTTGTGGATTCTGGCTTACTTAATAGCAGACATTCCCGATATGCGTCAAATCGCAAAAATTTCACCAACACCCACCTTTCTCCCCTTCCTACTTCTCCCAATTCCCCCAATCTGTGGTAAGATCAACTCAATGAACCAATGAATCCATTACCTTGTGACAGAAAGACCTTTTATGACCACAAACTCCACCCCAAACGGCCCCATCGATTTGCGCAGCGACACCGTGACCAAGCCCACTGCCGCCATGCGCCAGGCCATGTTCGAAGCCGAAGTGGGCGATGATGTCTATGGCGAAGACCCGTCCGTCAATCGGCTGGAGGCCATGGTGGCCGAGCTGCTGGGCAAAGAAGCCGCCGTCTACGTCTCCAGCGGCACCCAAGGCAACCTGATTTCCGTGCTGGCCCATTGCGGACGCGGTGACGAGATTGTGCTGGGCGACAAGGCGCACATCTTCCGCTCGGAGCAGGCCGGGGCGGCGGCGCTGGGCGGCATCAGCTTTCACACCGTGCCCAACCAGCCCGACGGCACGCTGGACCTGACGCAAGCAGCGCAAGCCATCCGCGCTGACAACGAGCATTTTCCCATCACCAGCCTGCTCTGTCTGGAAAACACGCAAAATAGCTGCGGTGGCCGCGCCCTGCCCGTGGCCTATATGGACGCCGCTGGCGATCTGGCCCACGCGCACGGCATCAAGCTGCACGTGGATGGCGCCCGCCTTTGGAACGCGGCGGTGGCGCTCAACGTGTCGCCCAAGCGGCTGCTGCAAAATGCCGACTCGGTCAGCGTCTGCCTGAGCAAAGGCTTGTCGGCGCCGGTCGGTTCGGTGGTGGCGGGCAGCGCCGAATTTATCCGCAAAGCGCGGCGCATGCGCAAAGTGGCGGGCGGCGGTATGCGCCAAGCCGGCATGATCGCCGCCGCTGGCGTTGTGGCCGTCTCCGAAATGATCGAGCGGCTGGCCGACGATCACGCCAACGCCAAAGTGCTGGCGCGCGGGCTGTCCGCACTCGATGGCATCGAGGTCAACGCCGATGAAATCGAAACCAACATTGTCTATTTTGACCTGACGCGCGATGACATTACGCCCGCCCAGCTTTCCAATGCGCTCAAAGAACGCGGCGTCCTGCTCAACCCATCCGGCGGCACGCGCATGCGCGCCGTCACCCATCATCCGCTCACCGAAAGCGATATGCATACGGCGTTGAATGCGTTCCAAGATGCGCTGGCCAATGCCGCGCAAATCGCCAACGGCAAAGCGTATGTGTATGGATAATTGCTGTATTGCTTATTGCTGTATTGTCTGTTGCTCTACGGCGTAAGCCGAATGTGGATAGCTGAAATGTCGACCGCTCGTAAATCGTAAATCAAAAATCGTAAATCGTCTCATGCTTGCCAAACGCATTATCCCTTGTTTAGATGTAAAAGATGGCCGGGTGGTCAAAGGCGTCAACTTTGTGGACCTAATCGACGCCGGCGATCCGGTGGAGCAGGCGCAGGTCTATGACCGCGAGGGCGCCGATGAGCTGGTCTTTCTGGACATTACCGCCACACACGAAGCGCGCGACATTATGGCCGAAATGGTGCGCCGGGTGGCCGACTCGGTTTTTATCCCGTTCACCGTGGGCGGCGGTCTGCGCACGGTGGAGGATATGCGCGCCATTCTGTTGGCCGGTGCAGATAAAGTGAGCATCAACAGCGCGGCCGTGCGCAACCCGGCGCTGATCACCGAGGGGCGCGGCGCTTTGGCAGCCAGTGCATTGTGGTGGCCATCGATGCTCGCCGCCGCCAGGGCGATGATCTGGCCCAGCGCGGCCCCGGCTGGGACGTGTTTGTCAGCGGCGGGCGCATCAATACCGGCATCGACGCCGTCGAGTGGGCCCAAGAGGCCGAACGCCGCAGCGCCGGTGAAATCCTGCTCACCTCCATGGACGGCGACGGCACGCTGGAAGGCTATGATGTGGAATTGACGCGCGCCATCAGCGACGCCGTCAACATTCCGGTCATTGCCAGCGGCGGCGCCGGCCGTCCCGAACACTTCCGCGCCGCCCTGACTGATGGGGCGCGGCCGCCGCCCTGGCCGCCAGCCTGTTTCACTTTAAACAGTTGAGCATCATGGATCTAAAGCATCAACTGGCCGCCGAGGGGGTGCAGATCCGCATTCCCGTGGAGTACGGTGATGCCATATAACATAGGCTAGTGCCGGTCGAGTAGGGGCGGCAGTTTGCCCCGTATCGAGACCGTTCGACTGAGCTCACGCCGAAGCCAAACGGGTCGACCCGCTTACTCTGGTTTCGATACAGCTGCATACGGCCGCAGCCTACTCAACCGCCGTTCGCTGCCTTATCAAGCCCCCAAAACGGTTTAGATTGATGCCTATGGACTAGGCTGCTGCGCCTACGCAAGCGCCTTTATTTTCTGAAACGACAGTATATTGATGAATCCAAATTACAACGCCGATGGCCTGATCCCTGCCATCATTCAAGACGCCAATACGAAACAGGTGCTGATGATGGCCTGGATGAACGCCGAAAGCCTGGCGCGCACGCAAGCACTGGGCGAAACGGTCTTCTGGAGCCGCAGCCGCCAGGAATTTTGGCACAAAGGCGCCACCAGCGGCCACACCCAAAAAGTGGTCGATCTCTGGCTCGACTGCGACGGCGACACGCTGCTCATCACCGTGGAGCCGGCCGGTCCGGCCTGCCACACGGGCGCGGTGAGCTGCTTTTTCGAGCCGGCGCCGGTCGGTGCAGATGACAAGGTGACCGGCTGATACGGCGACCGTCGAAAAAGCGGAGACTGCGATGCACGGCGTGAAGATTTGCGAACTTTCAGCGAGGTTGTCCGCCGTGCGTTGCAGTTGAAGCGGCCTTACTTGACCAATCAACCAATAGAACCAATTACCCAATTATGTCCAATACAATTCAAAAACTATACGAGACTATCCAGCAGCGCAAACAGAACCCGCCGCCCGGCTCCTACACCGCCACGCTTTTTGCCGCCGGTGAAAACGAAATCCTCAAAAAGATGGGCGAAGAAGCCATCGAAGTGATCATTGCGGCCAAAGGCGAAGGCGACGACCGCGTCATCTACGAACTAGCCGATTTTCTCTACCACAGCCTCGTGCTGCTGGCCGAGCGGGAGATTGCATGGAGTGACATCGAAGCCGAGTTGAGTCGGCGGATGAAGTAGGGAAGATCAACAGATTACGCAGATTTTTTAGATTAGTTTGTAAGAAATCTCTGCCAGCTATGCTTGATAATGTAAATTACATCTCTTTTCCTGATGACATAGACGATTTCTTGATTTGGTTGCAGCAGCGAACCGAGGAACGCTGGCGCAATTATTGTACGCCAATCATCGAAGATTATCAGAAAGCCCGCGTAGGAGGACAAGATTGGAAGAGAGGAACCAGATGGATAGGTGGCTACTCCGATCAGGAAATTATTTTCGAGATGCCTGGAACCTAAAATTCCCGGCTGATTATCGGCGGTTTCTCCAAATTCTTGGCGCGCCAGACCGTTCCATGTTTGCAGTTGGATTTAGCGGCGCTACTCTGGTGGAAGAAGAAAATAGGCCTTCTTTCTATAACTGGCGTAAGGACTCAGGGGCAATCAAAAGAGCGCTGAAATGGCCTCTTAAGGGAATCTTATTCGATGTAGAGAAAAATGACTTGTGGCTGGATAGCTGGGGACACCGACCAAATCAACCTGAAGAACGGCAACATCTAATATCGAAACTAGTTCGAGAGCGCCACCCTTAATCCCACATTTGGTCATAGATATTTGCTCGGTAAACCCATGTCGGACGGAAATCCTATTTTATCCGTTTATCAGTCAGATATTATTTGCTATGGCTCGGATCTTCGCAGATATCTTATTCTTGAGTTATCTGACTTACTTGAGATGAATCGCCGGGACACATATGAAAAAGCGGTTGAGGGCATTACACAGGCGAACTCGAAAACATCCTCATGGGCGCAAATTAGCTCAGAAGGCTGGCCTGATTTGTTTTCTTTGCGGTAATATTTCTTAAGGAGAAACAGATGAGCAACGCAACCTATACGAACGGAGGCGCAGCGGCAGCGACAAAGAACGGCAATGGCACAGCGCACCACGCGCCCCTGCAGCCCGTCGACACGCTGACCGCCATGTTTGCCAAAGAGGCGCTCACCTTTGACGATGTGCTGCTGACGCCGGGCTATACCGAGGTGCTGCCTGCCGACGTGAACTTGAGCACGCGGCTGCACGAGCGCATCCAGCTCAACATTCCGGTGCTGAGCGCCGCCATGGACACGGTGACCGAGAGCGAGCTGGCGCTGGCCTTGGCCCGGCAGGGCGGGCTGGGCATTGTGCATCGCAACCTCTCCATCGAGGCGCAGGCCGAAGAGATCGACAAGGTCAAGCGCAGCGAATCGGGCATGATCGCCGACCCGATTACGCTGTCGCCCGAAGCGTCGCTGGCCGATGCCGAAGCGGTGATGAGCCGCTACCGCATTAGCGGCGTGCCGATTACCGACGCCGGCGGGCGGCTCGTGGGCATTTTGACCAATCGCGACGTGCGCTTTGCCACTAATTACGCCCGCCCCATTGGCGAATACATGACCAGCGAAAAGCTGATCACGGCGCAGGTTGGCGCCACGCTGACTGAGGCTAAGGAGATACTACACCGTTATCGCATTGAGAAGTTGCCGCTGGTCGATGAGCACGGCTATTTGAAAGGGCTGATCACCTACAAAGACATTCTCAAGCGCCAGGATTATCCACACGCCGCCAAGGATGAGCGCGGGCGGCTGCTGGTGGCGGGCGCCATCGGCGTGGGGGAGGCTGGCTTAAAGCGCGCCGAAACCCTCATCGAAGCGGGCGCCGACGCCGTCTCCGTCGACACCGCCCACGGCCATAGCAAAGGCGTCATCGAAACGGTGCGCGCCGTGCGCAAACGCTTCCCGCACTTCCCCATCTTTGCCGGCAATGTGGTGACGCCGGCGGGCGTGCAGGCGCTGGTAGAAGCCGGCGCCGATGTGATCAAAGTGGGCGTGGGCGCCGGCTCCATCTGCACCACGCGCATAGTCAGCGGCGCCGGCATGCCGCAGCTCACCGCCGTGGCCGATTGTGCGGCGGCGGGCCGTCAACTGGGCGTGCCGGTGATTGCCGACGGCGGCATTCGCTACAGCGGCGACATTACCAAAGCGCTGGCCGCCGGTGCATCCGCCGCCATGCTGGGCAGTCTGCTGGCCGGTCTGCACGAATCGCCGGGCGAAATTGTGATTCGCGAAGGGCGCTCGTTCAAAGAATATCGCGGCATGGGCAGCCTGGGCGCCATGAAGGGCCGCGCTTCGGACCGCTATCAAACGGCACAAAGTATGAACGGTTCAGCTAGCCCCGACATTGGCGGCAAAACCGTCCCCGAAGGCATTGAGGGCCAGGTGCCCTACAAAGGCTATCTCAAGGAATATGTGCTGCAACTCATGGGCGGTCTGCGCAGCGGCATGGGCTACGTGGGCGCCGCCGACATTGCCGAGCTGTGGCAAAAGGCCAACTTTGTGCGCATCAGCAGCTCCGGCTATCAGGAAAGCCACCCCCACAGCGTCGTCATCACCAAAGAAGCGCCGAATTATCAGATTAGATCGACGAGATAGGGGATTGGGGGTTGGGGATTAGGGATTGGGACAGCGCGTGAAGTTCCGCGCGTATTCCCAATCCCCGATCACCAATCCCCAGTCCCCACCCAACAGAAGGAACTCCGCATGACTGTAACCGCAATTGTGGGCGCCCAGTGGGGCGATGAAGGCAAGGGACGGATTTGTGATTATTTGGCGCAGCAGGGCGCGCCGATTGTAATGCGCTTTCAGGGGGGCGACAACGCTGGGCATACGGTGATCAACCAGTATGGCAAGCATGCGCTGCACCTGGCGCCATGCGGCATCTTTAATCCGCAGGCCATGAACATCATTGGCTCGGGCTGTGTGGTTAATCCGCAGGCGCTGCTCAAAGAGCTGGCCGATCTGGAAGCGGCCGGCGTCAACACAGACAACCTTTTTATCAGCAACCGCGCCCAGCTTCTGCTGCCCTATCACCGGCTGCTGGATGAATTGGAAGAAGCGGCGCGCGGCAGCGACACCATTGGCACCACCAAACGCGGCGTCGGCCCGGCCTATTCGGACAAAGCCACCCGCTCTGGCCTGCGCATTGGCGATCTGCTCAATCCGGACTGGCTGGAGGGGCGGCTGGATCAGGCGCTGGCCACCATCAACCGCAAGATCGAAGTGCTGGGCGGCGCGCCGGTGAACGGCCGCGAAATTTACGCGCTCTGCATGGATTATGCCGATAAGATCGGCCACCGCATTATCGATACGGTGCCGGTGATTCAAAAAGCGCTGGCCAAGGGCCGCGATATTATCCTCGAAGGCCAGCTCGGCGTCATGCGCGATATCGATTGGGGCATCTACCCCTACGTGACCAGCAGCAATCCCACGGCAGCCTTTGCCGCCGCGGGCGCCGGTCTGCCGGCGCGGGCGCTGGACAACGTGCTGGGCATCGTCAAGGCGTACAGCACCTGTGTGGGCGACGGCCCCTTTCCGGTTGAGTTAAGCGATGAAGAAGCCGAGCGGCTGCGCAACGTGGGCGGCGAATTTGGCGCCACCACCGGACGCCCGCGGCGCGTTGGCTGGTTTGACGGCGTGGCCATCAAATACGCGGCCTGGCTCAACGGCATGACCAGCCTGGCCCTAACCAAGTTGGACATCCTGGACAGCTTTGAGACCATCAAAGTCTGCACCGGCTATCGCATGCCCAACGGCGAAATCATCACCGACTACATGCCGGACACGCCGCTGCTCTATCAGGCGCAGCCCGTTTATGAAGAGTGGCCCGGCTGGCTCACCTCTACCGAAGCGTGCCGCAGTTGGCTGGATCTGCCGCCGCGCGCGCAAGCCTATATTGCGCGGCTGCGAGAGCTGGCCGGGGTGGATATTGAGTACATTTCGGTGGGGCCGGAGCGCCAGCAGATGTTTAGTGTGGAGAGTGGGTCATTTCATCTGGAAATGGCGTAGTCATTACGAAAACGCACCAGTGCCATTACATCGCAACGTAGGAGCAAAACTCATGTTTCACATCCATTCTTTCACGACGCGTTCTGTGTTCATTCTGGTCAGCCTTGTGTTCGCCATCGTGCTGACCGCCTGCCAACCGCTTCAGCCGGTTGCACCGGATTCAGCCACAAGTGACTTGGATGAGAACGGTACCGCAGAAAGCGGCATAGCGGAGATCAACGGCATCCAGATCTACTATGAAATCCACGGTGAAGGCGAGCCGCTCATCCTGCTGCACGGCGGTCTGGGCAATTCCGACTACTGGTCAGAACAGATTCCCGTCTTTGCACAGCACTACCGGGTGATCGCCATGGACAGCCGCGGGCATGGCCGTTCCTCCTTTGACGAAACGCCCATTGGCTATGACCTGATGATGAGCGACGTGCTCGCCTTGATGGACTATTTGGGTGTCGAAAAAGCGGATCTACTGGGCTGGAGCGACGGCGGCATCATTGGCCTGGACCTGGCCATCAACCATCCCGAGCGCATGAACCGGATTGTGGCCTATGGCGCCAACTATATTCCCGAAGGCGTGCGCGAGGACGTTGGGGAAAATGCGACATTTTCAGCCTACATCGAGAAAGCCGCCGCCGACTATCAGAAACTGTCGCCCGCGCCCGAACGCTGGGATGAATTCCTAAACAATATTGGCAACATGTGGGCCACCGAACCCAACTTTACGCCGGAACAGTTGGGCGCCATCACCACGCCCATTCTCGTGCTGGATGGAGAAAACGAAGAGGCGATCAAGACGGAGCACACCATAGACATGGCGGGTTTGATTCCCGGTGCAGAGCTGATTCTCATTCCCGAAACAGGGCACTTTGCCATGTGGGAAAAGACAGAGGAGTTCAACCAGATTGTGCTAGATTATTTGGCGCAGAAGTAGCGGGAAAATCCGTACGCACATTAATCAGCTAGAAAGCGACCCATAACTTGTCCGCCTTCGATCACGAAACCTACATCTCCCCCCTCACCTGGCGCTACGGCAGCGAAGCCATGCGCACGGTGTGGAGTGAGGCTGAGAAGCGCCGACTGCTGCGCCGCTTTTGGGTGGCGCTGGCCCAGGCGCAGCACGAAGCCGGCCTGGTCACCGCCGAGCAGGCGGCCGATTTGCGCGCCCGCCAGGACGACATTGACATTGCCCGCGCTGCCGAGATCGAGCGCGAAATCCGCCACGATCTGATGGCCGAAATTCGCACCTTTGCCGAGCAGTGTCCGGTCGGCGGGCCGATTATTCATCTGGGCGCCACCTCTATGGACGTGCTGGACAATGTGGATGCGCTGCGCCTCCAGCGCGGGCTAGACCTGCTGCTGGAGCGGCTGAGCGGGCTGCTCTCCGTACTGGCCACGCGCATTGCCGCCGAGGCCGATACGCCCGCCATTGCCTTTA
Source organism: Caldilineaceae bacterium (assembly GCA_041391125.1). Taxonomy (GTDB): domain Bacteria; phylum Chloroflexota; class Anaerolineae; order Caldilineales; family Caldilineaceae; genus JACKBC01. The sequence continues at coordinate 77,828 of JAWKON010000010.1, read as the reverse complement.
CCCACATTCAGCCCGCCGAGCCGACCACCGTGGGCTACCGGCTGGCGCAGTATGGGCAAGATCTGCTCATGGATCTGGACGAATTGCGACGGGTGCGGCGCCTACTGCGCGGCAAAGGACTCAAGGGCGCCGTGGGGGCCAGCGCCAGCTATACGCAACTGTTAGAAGGCACGGGCTGGAGGCGCGGCCCAGCTGGAGGCCAGCGTCATGCAGAAGCTGGGGCTGGAGGCCTTTGCCGCCGCCACGCAAACCTATCCACGCAAGCAGGATTGGCTGGTGCTCAACGCGCTGGCCGGTCTGTGCGGCAGCCTGCACAAGTTTGCCTTTGACCTGCGCATTTTGCAAAGCCCGCCCATTGGCGAATGGAGCGAACCCTTTGGCGCCAAGCAGGTGGGTTCCAGCGCCATGCCCTTTAAGCGTAACCCCATTGCGGCGGAAAATATCGACAGCCTGGCGCGCTGGGTGGCCGCCCTGCCCCGCGTGGCTTGGGACAACGCCGCCCTGAGCTTGCTGGAGCGCACGCTGGACGATTCGGCCAATCGCCGCTTTGCCCTGCCTGAAGCGTTCCTGATCACCGATGAAATTTTAGGGCGCGCCTGTCAATTGATGGAAGGGCTACGCATCTGGCCCGGCCCCACGGCGCGCAACCTGCGCGATTACGGCGTCTTTGCCGCCACCGAGCGCGTGCTCATGGCGGCGGTGAAGGCGGGCGGCGACCGGCAAGTGCTGCACGAGGTAATCCGCGAGCAGAGTCTTGTCGCCTGGCAGCGCTGCAAACCGGCGAGCCTAATCCGCTGGCGCAACTGCTGGCGGAAGATGCGCGCATCACATCGTTATTGACGCCGGATGAAGTAGCAGAATTGCTGGACGCCACCGAACACGTGGGCGATGCGCCAGAACGGGCGCGCATAATTGTGCAGCAGATTGAAACGGCCCTCGCTTAGTACCGCAATGCGCAGATTTGCTCCGTATTTGGATTGTAGGACAAGCTTTCAGCTTGTTCAAAGCGACAAGCTTTCAGCTTGTCCTACATCACCGTAAACGAACATGAATATACGACCATTTCAAAATACAGAGAAAGAATGTATTGACCTGATTGAACTCCGCAAATTGTTGGAGCCAGAGCGTGCTCACCGTGGCGCTGTTACGAGAACAATATGCGGAATTAAAACATGGGGCAATATTGTCGCGCGTTTTATAGGCGAAGCGGATGGTCGATTGTGGCCAACGGCGTCCACTGGCGCAGTGCAAAATCGCTGGAAAAAACCGCCAATTTTGCGCCAGGTGCATCCGGATCATCAGAATGGCCCGTTCCCGGCCCAAATGCAGGCCCATTTGATTGCCGAGTTGGAGCAATATCGCCCCCGCCATTGCGTCCGAGCCGCATGAAGGAGAACTTTATCGCATTCGGCTATTGGAGCAGGCCGGTTTTGAGCAAACCATGCGCTTTCCGCGTTCGCAGATCGATGTGACAACTTTTGACCCCGCCGCCTATAGCAGCATAATGGACCAGCTTCAGGCACAACAGATTGACTTTGTCACGCTGACGGACATTATGCAGAGCGACCCGGCGTGGCGGAAAAACGTGTGGCGCATGTTTACGCGCATCGAACAGGACGTGCCCATGCCCGATCCCAGCGAAGGCACTTCCTTTGCGCAATATAGCCAATATTATGATGAGCCGCTTTTTCGGCCCGATTCGTGGGCCATTGCAGTGGATGCGCAGCAAACGGACGCCGACCGCTATGTGGGCATGTGCGTGGTCAACTTGATGCCCACCCGTCCTGATACGCTCTTTGCCGGCATTACGGGCGTCATCCCGCCCTATCGGCGGCGCAAAATCGCCACGGCGCTCAAGGTGCAGAGCATCCAATATGCCCAAAAAACAGGCCACCGCTACATTTACACCAACAACGAAGAGAACAATCCCATGCTCGATCTCAACCTAGCGCTCGGGTTTCAGCCCCTGCCGGCCTGGGTTTACTACAAAAAGCAGCTATAGCGTACATGTCTCAACTGGTGCTGACAGCCAATCCCGACTTTGCCGATCTGGCGCTGGCTGAAGTGGATGCCGCTGGCGTCACTTCGCTGGCGATGGAGATGTTGGAGCAGGGCGTTTACCTGCTCGATTTGGCCGAGTCGTTTTGGGATTTGGCCGAGCAGTGGCGCAACCAGCCGCCCATATTCGTGCGCCACATTTGCCCGGTGCAGCTTACTTTTCCGCTGGCGAAAACCGCTGCCGATCTGCCGCAATTGAGTGATGCAGTGCGCTGAATTTGGCGAGCTTCTGGAGCCGCAGTTCTCTTTTTCGGTGCAGTCGCGTACATTTTGCGAGCTGCCCTACAAGCGTTTTGACATCAACAACAGCCTGGCCGCCGCTGCGCGAGGCCACCGGCGCACCGCTGAGCGTGCGTGCGCCCGCGCAAATTCTGTCGGTGGTCTGCGCCGAAGTTGCCCTTAATGATTCAGATGAGATGCAGGCCGTGGCGCTGATTGGCCTGTCGCTGGCCAGCCACAACCTGTCCGACTGGGCGGGGGGGAGGCGCCGCTTTGCCCGCGAAGCCGAACAGGTGAGCCGGGCCGAATTCAAGCTGCTGGAGGCGCTGGAAATTTTTTACATTGAGCTGCCCCCGCGGGGGGTGGCGCTGGACTTGGGCGCCGCGCCAGGCGGCTGGACGCGCGTGCTGCGCGGGCTGGATCAATATGTAACGGCGGTCGATCCGGCCGAACTGGATCCACGCGTCAAGGCTGACCGCAGCGTGCGCCACAAGCGCATCACCGCCGAAGCCTATCTGGCCGCTGAGCCGGACACGTTTGACATCATCGTCAACGATATCCGCATGGACGCTCGCGACTCGGCGCGGCTGATGGGCGCTTACGCCAAGCAGCTTTATGCCGATGGCCTGGCCCTGGTCACGCTAAAATTGCCCGAGCAAAACCGCCGCGCCATCCTGGACGAGGCGCTGCAAATCCTAAAACAGCATTATGAAGTGCGCGGCGCCCGCCAACTCTTCCACAACCGCAGCGAAGTAACCGTTTATTTGATGCCAAGGAATTAGGGAGTAGGGATTAAGGATTAGGGCCGCGCGACCATCTCCACGTGTAGACCTAATCCTTAATCCCTACTCCCTACTCCCAACCCACCTACCATGCGTTTAGCCATTCTAGCCGATATTCACGGAAATTTGCCCGCTCTGGAAGCTGTGCTGCCCGCAATTGAGCGCGCTCAGCCCGATTATGTGGTGTTGGATGGCGACCTGATCAACGGCACGCCATTTAGCGGCGAAGTGGTTGATCTGGTGCGCAAGCTGGAGTGGGTGGTGGTGCGCGGCAATCACGAGTTTTACTATCTCGATTTTGGCACGGAACGGGCGGCGCCGGGCACGGAAGATCCCGAACGTTGGGGGCAGCTTCACTGGCTGGTGGAACGGATGCGACCGGACCAGGGCGCGTATCTGGCCATGCTGCCCGATGTGCGCACTTTCTATTTTCCAGCGCGCAGCCACTGTGCATTGCCCACGGCGTGCCTGGCCAAAACCGCGTCGGTTTTTCCAATCGTCAGGAAGATGCCGAGATCGCATCCAAAATTAAACATGTGGAAGAGCCCACGTTGATCTCCGCCCACACCCACGTGCAGATTGACCGCCAGATTGAGGTCGCGAAAGCCCGGAAAGTTAAACGCGCCGGACGAGCCCACATCCAGCCAGGTGGTGACGCCGCTGCGGGCGGCAATGGGGTCGGCGCGCACGCCATAGTAGCTGACGCCGTGATAGACGTGGGTGTGCAGGTCCACCAGGCCGGGCGTAACGTACTGGCCCGTGGCGTCGATGACGCGCGGCGCGGCGTCGGCGGGAATGTTGTGATCCACGGCGGCAATGCGGTTGCGCTTGATGGCCACGTCCAACTGCCCGCTGTACTCGGCGCCCGGATCGACTACTTCGCCGCCTTTGATGATGAGATCGAATTGCATGATGGCTCCTTTTTTGAAGGGGTGAAGGGATGACAAGATGACTGGGTGATATGTTGACCGGATGACAAGATGACTTTGACAGGCTCAGTCATCTTGTCATCCGGTCATCTTGTCATCCATACTCTGATTTGTTTATTTCGCAACGCGAGCAATCTATGCGAATCGCTTTTTTAGCCGATATTCACGGCAACCTACCGGCGCTGGAGGCGGTGGTTAAAGATGTGGATGCGCAGGCGCCCGACGCGGTCTTTCTGGTGGGCGACCAGATTAACCGCGCGCCGTGGAACAATGAGGTGCTGGATCTGCTGGAGAGTCGGCGCTGGGGCGGCATTGAGGGCAATCACGAGCGCATTGTGGGGCGGCTGGGGACGCCGAATAACCGCCCGCCCTTTACCAATCGCGCCATGTTTCCCACGCTCTGGTGGACGATGGAGCAGATGCGGGCCGAACACCTGCGCACCGTGCGCGTGCTGCCGGCGGAAATCAAGCTGGACTTTCCCGAAGGGCCGCCCATTTTGATGGTCCACGCCAAGCCGGGCTACTCGGCAGTGGGTCTCTTTCCCGATATGGATGATGCCCGGCTGGCGGCGGAAGTGCAGCAGGTGGAGGCAGCAGTGCTGATCTGCGCCCACACGCATCGCCCCATGTTGCGCACGGTGCAGAACGAAAGTGGCCGAAGCTGGCACATCTGGAATGGCGGCAGCATTGGGATGCCCTATAATGGCGACCCGCGGGCGCAATATTTATTGGTGGACAGTCAAAATGGCCAATGGCGCCCTACGCTGCGCGCCGTCGAATATGACCGCGGCGGCTTGCGGGCGGCCTATGCCGCATCCGGCATGTTGCGCGACATTGGGGCCAGCGCCGAACTGCACCTGCGCACCGCGCTCACCGGCGAACCGTGGAGCAGCGATTTTGGCTATTGGTATCGACAGCAGCCGGCCGAGATACACAACGATTTGTCGGCCGCGGTCGAACTTTATTTGACGCGGCACGGTCCGGGCAACTGGGCTTTTCGAGCCGATTAAACAGAGAAAATGAACTACAGATTACACAGATGAACACAGATTTTGTCTCTACGAGCAAGAAATCTGTACAATCTGTGTAATCTGTAGTTTCCTAATTTTGACTTCAACAAGTTAGGAAGTAACTAGTTTGATTCGTTTATTGACCGAGCAGGATCGGCAGCGCACAGTTGAGTTTTTGGCGGTCGCGCCCGAGTACAATTTGTACACATTGGGCAATATTGCGCGCCTTGGCTTTGCGCATGAATTGACCCAGTATTGGGGCGATTTTGCTGAGAACGGGGCTTTGCGCGGCGTGCTGAATCGCTACATGCAGGGTTGGGTGGTTTATGGATCGGAAGCCTGCGATTGGGGCGCGTTTGGGCAGATTGTTGATGCGCACCCCACAGCGGCCCAGCGCTTGCAAGACAACCCAGGCGGCATCGCTACTTTTCTGCCCCACTTACGCCGCTATGAACCAGCGCGCGTCTCTGTTCAGCATCTCATGGCGCTGGATGTCGCCGACTTTGCGGCGGCTGACTCGCCGCCCGATGCTTTGGTGCGACGAGCCGTAATGGCGGATTTGCCGCAGCTCGTCGATTTTTATGCTGGGGCTGGCCACATGGCGCGGGCAAAGGCCGCCGTGGAGCAGCCGCTGCAATCGACGCGCATCTGGTTGGCAGAGGTGGGGGGTGAGATTTTGGCGGCGGCGCTGACCAATGCCGAAACCGCGGATTTGGCCATGATTGGTGGGGTCTATACAAAGCCCGAAGCACGCCAGCGCGGATTGAGCCGCGCCGTGTGCAGCGCCCTATGCAGTGAATTGTTGCAGCTCGGTCGCCGCCCTGTGCTTTATTGGGAAACGCCAGAGGCTGGGGCTGTGTATGGGCGCCTGGGATTCCACACCGTTGGGGAATGGCGCGCGGTTCGTTTACAGGCCAAATAATTTTCAATTTTTTGTTTTCAATTGAAAACAGTAAATTGAAAATTATAAAAGTGCTTCGTTTATTGGGGGACCAAATGAGGTGGAACGAGTCCGGCTTGCAGAAGCTGGTTGCGCAATGAGGCCCGCGCCCGGCTCAAGCGGGATTTGATGGTGCCCAGGGGGATATTCAGCATTTCGGCGGCTTCCGCATAATCGTAGCCATGAATATCAATCAGCAAAACCACGTCGCGATGCCAGTGGGGCAACTGTTCCACCGCTTGCAGCAGCAGCGTCATCCCTTCGCGGTTGACGGCCACCATTTCAGGGTCTTCGGTATCGACAATTTGGGGCAGGGCAGTATCGGCGCCAGCCTGTTCCAGCAGCTCATCCAGGCTGACGGCGGCGCGCCGTTTCTGGCGGCGCAGATGATCGTAGCAGGTGTTGGTGACAATACGCAGAAGCCAGGAGCGAAAGTTGCCATCCTGAAAGCGCGGAATGGCGCGATGCACTTTGATGAACGCTTCTTGAACGGCATCGGCGGCGGCTTCTTCGGTGCGCAAAATGTGCTGGGCCACGCGCTCCGCCGCGCTGCGATAATATTCAATTAAAAAACCGAACGCCCATTCATCGCCACTGCGGGCGGCCTGAATTGTATAATTTATGTCCAGCGCGGCCGCAATGCTGTGTGAATGGCGCCCTCTCTCAATTGCTCGATTCATATAAGCTTCCTGATGCCAAGATTTGGGTTCCGGATACAACCTATGTGACATAGCTTTCTCCTTTTTGGATTGCCCCTGTCCTAAATTGTAGAGTAGAATTGTTAAGCGGTTCCGTTCATTAAACAACGGAAACTGGACCGTTATTATACGTTTTTTATATAGCTTTTGGAGGTCAACATGCTGATTGCCAAAGATGAATTTATCGGGCTGGGAAATGTGGCCCATCTGTGTGCCGGCGGCGAAACGCCCATGCTCAAAAGCCATCGGGACGCCGTGGAGCGCTTTTTTCAAGATAAGGTGTTGGGCGAAGTGGGACGGCAGCGCTTTGAAGAGACCGCCCAGCGCGCCCGCCAACAGGTGGCGCAACTGTTTGGTGTTGACAGCGCGGAAATCGCTTTTCTCTCTTCCACCAGCGATGGCGTCAATCTGCTGGCCCATGCGCTGGAATGGCAGCCGGGCGACAACGTGGTGATCTGCGATGTAGAGTTTCCGTCCGATGTGCTGCCGTGGACGCGTTTGGAGCAGTGCGGCGTGGAGATTCGCGTGGTGCGCCAGCGCAACTGGTATGTGGCGCTGGCCGATATTGAGGCGGCGGTGGACGCGCGCACGCGGGTGGTGGCGGTGAGCCACGTCAGCTATTTTACCGGCCAGCGGTTGGATTTGGCCGCGCTTGCGGCGCGCGTTCACGCCAAAGGGGCGCTGCTCTTAGTGGATGCGACCCACGCGGCCGGCGCCGTCCCGGTGGCGGCGGAGCTGGCGGATGTGGTGGTGTGCAGTTGCTACAAGTGGCTGCTGGGCGTGCATGGCGTGGGCATCTTTTACTGGAACCGGGCGCGCCTGCCCGATTTGCAGCCGCCCTTTTTGGGCTGGCATTCGGCGGCGGCTGGACCGGAAAAAGCCACGCCCACCCAATTTACGCTGCGCGCCGACGCCGCCCGCTTTGAGCCGGGTAACCCCAGCTTTATGAACATTTACGTGCTGGAAAACGCGCTGAGCCGTATTTTAGAGATTGGCATCCCCACCATTGAAGAACACGTGCTGGAGTTGAGCAGCCAAGTGTGGCAGGGCGTGCATGACGCCGGTTACGAACTTATGACGCCCGCTGTCGCCAATGAGCGCGCCGGCAACATCTGCTTTCAAGCGCCCGATATTGGCGGGCTGACGCAGGCGCTGGCAGAACGCGGCGTGCTGGTGTGGGGCGGCGATGGGCGCATCCGCGTGTCGACGCATTTATATAACACGGAAGAGGATGTGGCGGCATTTACCGGCGCGTTGGCCGCTTTGTAGGGTAAAGCCATTGAAGTACGCAAGCTATGCGTGGTGCGTAGTGCGTGTACCGGTTGAGAAGTTTTTCGTTATCGTGGAGTTATGCAGAGAGACGCGAAGGTTTGTCATTTCTTCTCGACTGAGCTCGCCGAATGTCTTCGTGCCTCTCCGTGGAGAGCTTAATTTTTGGTGCGGCCCTACAGATTTGCCGCCGCGCGGAGGGCGGCTATGTAGCCAGTCATAAAGTGATCGCTCACCCGTCGTGAGAAAAATTGCCAACTGAGACGGCTGCCCAGCCGGTATTCTGTATTCACATGACGGTAGCCTTGCCAGGGCCGGGGCAGATCCGGCACAATGTCCAGGCCGTGGTGAAAACGATAGCTGTGCGGAATATGTTCGTTGAAGAGATCGCGGAATTCGGGATTGCCCACCTTGGGGGCGCCAAACGTAATAATTTCAATGCCATATTTCCCGGCATAGGTGAGCTGAAGATCGATGGCGCACAGGGTGGCCAGCGCCCCGCCCAAACTGTGGCCGGTTATGGTAAGGTCCGCCACATCGTTATTGCGCAGGTGGCGATGGATATAATCCTGCACCGACATGTAAGCATTGACAAAGCCTTGGTGCATTTTGGCGCGCGGGGCGCCAGGGGCCAGGTCGGTCTGGGCGCCATCCGGCTGGGCGGGCAGAATCTGACGCGACCGCGGCTTGTCATCATCCGGCGGCGGCGTCATTTCGGACACCTCGGTCCAGCGAATCTCAAAGAGGGCGCGGGTGAATTCGACGTTTGTCTTCCAGTCCGCGTTTTTCTCTGTCCCCCGGAACACAATATATGTTGCATCCGGCGCTTTGCCGGGCAAGATGGCGCATTGCGTATCGGTTGCGTCGTTCTGGATTAATTCCGGGCGGCTATTCACGAATTCGCTGAATTTGATGGCGGCGAAGTCATAATATATTTCCTGCGCCAGAGTTGCGCACTTGAGGGCTTTTGCATAATCCATCGTTGTAGTTCCCTTATATTTGTTTACACAGGAGAGGATTGTATGCTGGAAGAGACGCTCGCTCCAGTAGTCTTAAGGACACAGCGCCGTCATAAGTACAGAAATACAGTGCGTCACACGGCCGGCATGGCCAACACTTTGACCGACACGCCTAGACGATTCAAAAATTGTGACGATATCTCCCATGTCAAGGGAAATTGGGCCGTGTCGGCAGCAGCCAGATAGGCAAGTATGTCATTGAGCATGTCAACATCTTCCTCCGGGCCCAGTTCCTCATCAACAAACGTGTTTTCGGCCCAATCGACCAATGTTGTCAATGGCATTTGTCCGTTCAAGTAAGCCAGTAGCTTATCGCGCAAGGTTTCCCGTGTGATCATAACTTACTCCTCAGATTCTAACCGCTCATGGCCGGTATCAATTGGATACTTTTGATGGCGTTCAATCAGTCGATCATCATCATTATAGATTTCCTGTATCACGAAAAGAGTTTGCTCAAGAGCATCCACAATTTTGATCATGCGTTGATAGCCAGTTACCCCGTGTCGGTCAAACCAATAACGGCGTCCGCCACCAGGTAGGTCGCGCCAATTTTTGAATCGCTTCTCATTTTGCTCACGTGTCGCCATGTCGAAACATCGAGAAATATGGAGGCAGTTTTCCCACTCCAACTATGTAAAGGCGGTTAACTTCGCTTGCCTTGGAGTTTACCATATATGCAGATGCTGTTCAAAGTACACGATATTGCCTCATTCTGAATATGATTGATACAAAGTCGCACACACTATCAGTCGATCGCAACGAGAAAAGATTGGGCTGGATTCACGAATCGAGACCAACGCCTATATCGCCAACACCGTTGCGGTATACTGACTATAGGTGTGTTTACACCCGCTGTGATATGATTAGGACAATATTGAGCCACCTGAAACCCCATCCCTAAAATTGAAGGCCACATCACCATGCAAATCCACTACCTTGCCGACAAACCTGAACACATTCCCCAATTGGCCGAATGGCATCACGCCTTTTGGGGCCACTTGAATCCGGGCGCGACGTTGGAAAAACGCATTGCCTCGCTGCAAAAACAGGCGCAAATTGGCGCCATCCCCACGGCGTTTGTGGCCACCGATGGCGACGCGACACTGGGCTCCACCAGCCTGGTGATCAACGATCTGAGTACGCATCCGCACCTGACGCCGTGGCTGGCCAGCGTCTATGTGGCTGCACCCTATCGCCGCCGCGGCGTTGGCGGAGCGCTGGTGCGCCGCGTCATGCAGGAGGCGGGCGCGCTGGGCGTGGAGACGCTGCATCTGATCACGCCCGATCAGCAGCGCTTTTATGCCGGATTGGGCTGGCAGGAATGGATGCCGGTCGAGTATCGGGGGGAGACGGTGACGATTATGCGCTATCGGCCGGAGTAATTGTGAATGGTGAATTGCTAATTGTGAATGGCAAGCAGCTCCGCGGGAGTTGTGAGAAGAGCTTGCAAACAGATGGGGGAAAGGAAAGAAACGTGGCCTGGATTCGTATGGTGGATGAAGAAGAAGCGCAGGGCAAGTTGGCCGAACTGTATAAACGGCTGACTGAGCCGTGGGGCGGTGTGGACAACATTATGAAGATCCATTCGCTCAATGTGCCCTCGCTGGTGGGCCATTTTGAGCTGTACAAAACGCTCATGCGCGGGCGTTCGCCGTTGAGCCGGGTGCAGCGCGAGATGATCGCCGTGGTGGTCTCGGCCATCAACCGCTGCAAATATTGACTGACCCATCACGGAGCGGGTCTCCGTCGATTGCTCAACGCGACGCCGGACGCGGATCAACTGATCGCGCAACTGGCCGCCGATTTTCGCCAGGCCGCTTTGACGCCCGCCGACCGCGCCATGCTGGAATACGCGGCCAAGCTGACCATTGAGCCGTGGAACATGGTGGAAAGCGACGTGGTTGCGCTGCGCGAGGTTGGTTTTGACGACACAGCCATTCTGGATATCAACCAGGTGACCGGCTACTATGCCTTTGCCAACCGGCTGGTGGATGGACTGGGCGTGGAGTTGGAGCACATTTGGGATGCGGAATAGAACGCAGATTGCACGGATTTGGCGGATTTGCGCAGATTTTTCTCTCAGAGATCACAAATCTGTGTAAATCTGTACAATCTGTAGTTTAAAAAGACGCTATTCAATCATTTGGAAGATGCATCTATGACAAATAGTTCAGAAATTCTAACGCCGCAGCGGATGGATAAGCTGCTTGCGGTCTACCGCGACGGGCTGCTGCACGATACGCTGCCCTTCTGGTTTCCGCGCTGTGTGGATCGCGAGCACGGCGGTTTTTTCACGGCGTTTGACCGCGATGGGACGCTGGTGGATGATGATAAGGGCATGTGGGCGCAGGGACGCATTGCCTGGCTTATGGGCGAGCTATACAGCACGGTGGAGCGGCGGCCCGAGTGGCTGGAACTGTGCCAGCACGGCGTGGACTTCATCCGCCAACATGGCTTTGACGCCGATGGCCGCATGTTCTTCCAGTTGACGCGCGATGGGCGTCCGGTGCGCAAGCGGCGCTATGTTTTCACCGAGACCTTTGGCGTGATTGCGCTGGCCGCTTATGCTCGCGCCACGGGGGATGCCGCGGCGCGCCAGCAGGCGGTGGAACTGTTCAACTTGACCGAGCGCTATTGGAACACGCCGGGGCTGATCCCGCCCAAGGTCAACCCGGAAGTGCGCCCCAGTCGCGGCATTGGCGTGCCCATGATCATGATTGTGACCAGCCAGATTTTGCGTGACGTGGTGGACGATCCGGAGACCTATTCGGCCAAGATTGATGGCTATATCGAGCAGATTGTGCGCTATCACATAAAGCCGGAGCTGCAAGTGGTGATGGAAACGGTGGCGCCCGACGGCGGCATTATCGACCACTTTGACGGGCGCATGTTGAATCCGGGCCACGCCATCGAGGCGGGCTGGTTTATTTTGCAGGAGGCCAAATATCGCGGCAACGACCCGGCGCTGATCAAGCTGGGCTGCACGATTATCGACTGGATGTGGCAGTGGGGCTGGGACACGGAGTATGGCGGCATTCTCTATTTTCGTGATGTGAAGGGGCATCCGGTGCAGGAATATTGGCACGACATGAAGTTTTGGTGGCCGCAAAACGAGGCGATCATCGCCACCCTCATGGCCTATCAGCTCACGGGCGATGAGAAGTACGCGCGCTGGCACCAGATGATCCACGATTGGACCTACGCCCGCTTCCCCGACCCCGAATTTGGCGAGTGGTTTGGCTATCTGCACCGCGATGGGCGCGTCTCTTCCACGCTCAAGGGCAACCTGTGGAAGGGGCCGTTTCATATGCCGCGGATGCAGTTGGTTTGTTGGAAAGTATTGGAGGAGATGAGAGGTTAGGGATTGGGGAAAGGGGATCAGGGAGCACGACTCGTGGCGATGACCCAATCCCTAATCCCCAGTCCCTTTTCCCAAACTCCGGTTCTGAACTTGAACTAAGTATACAAACAGAAAGAAGCATATATGATAAATCGTTTTGCCGGCGCCTGGCCGGCTTTGATTACGCCGCATACGGCGGATGGCGGGGTGAATGTGGATGTGCTGACAGCGCTGACAGAGCATCTGTTGGCGCAGGGGGCCGATGGATTGTACGTGTGCGGCTCGACGGGCGAGGGGGTGTATATGCCCGTGGCGCAGCGCAAAGTGGTGGTGGAAGCGGTGATGGCGCAGGTGCAGGGCCGCGTGCCGGTCATTGCCCACATTGGCGCGCTGGCCATGGCGGATGCGCTGGAATTGGCGCGGCACGCGGGAAGCGGGCGTGCAGGGCATCAGCAGCATAATTCCGCCCTTTTATCGCAGCGGCCCGGCGGCCAAAGCCTATTTCAGCGCCATCGGCGACGCCGTCCCCGATCTGCCGCTGCTGCCCTATTTGATCGGCCTGCCCATGGATCTGGTCTCGCTGATGAAGCTGCTCATGGAGATCCCCAGCGTGGCCGGCACCAAATACACCGGGCCGGACATGTACGAATTCCGCGAAATTCTGCACCTGAGCGACGGTGCCCGCCGCCACGGCTGGACCATCTTCTCTGGCATGGATGAGCAGTGCGCGCTGGCGGCCATGTTTGGCTCGCACGGCAATATTGGCTCGACGCTCAACTTTATGCCCGGCATTTACAAGCAGATCCACGCCGCGGTGCAGGCGGGCGACCTGACCCGCGCCCGCGATCTGCAACTGCGCGCCAACGAAGCCACGCGCATCGCCATCTCGTTTGGCTTTATGAGCGCCCTCTTCGAGATTATGAACATGTTGGGCTTCGACTGCGGCGATCCGCTGCTGCCCAATGTGCCGTTGAGTGGGGAACAGAAAAACGAACTGCGGCGGCAATTGGAGGGGGTTGGGTTTGGGGAGATTACAAGTATTGCGTAGTGCGTGTTGCGTGTACCGGTTCAGGAGATGAAGGGGCGGCAAGATTCTCGTTTGTAGGGCGGGTATCCTTACCCGCCGATTTTGGTCGGCAAGAGACGATCGCCCAGTCCCAACATGAATGACGGTTTCCCAGACCGCCCTACCTAAAACGACTATGCAACGAGACTAGAACCTAAACCAGTACACGCAATACGCAACACGCCTCACTTCACATGATGGTCAATCCCCTCATACGCCTCCACAAACTGGGCCATCTTGTCGCCATCAAATTCATCCAGCTTGAGCAGCTTTTGCCAGGCGACCACGGCAATGGGCGCGCCTATGTCGGCGTGGGGATGGCGGCCGTCGGCGGTGGTCCACGCGGGGTCGTTGGGGATCACGGCCACGTGGCGACCGCCGTCGATGTAGGGTTGGGCAAAGTCGCTTAGTTGTTGGAAGAGGTCGGGGCAGGGTTCGGCGCACTGGTAGTAGATCAGAACGCCGCTGTCTTCCAGGTTGTGGATAAGCTGCTCATAGGCAAAAGGCTCTTCGTAAACTTGCCACGCCACAATGTTGGGATAATGTGGGCCAGATGTGGGTGGCGTGCTGTTGTAGGCCACAGGGGAAGTTGCGCCTTGTTCAATGTGAATGTTGCCCTGCATGACAATGGTCTCTTCACCGGCTACGGACGGATAGAGCGCCATGATTGCGGCCTGCTGCTCGGGCGGCAGCAGCAGCGTATCCAGCACGTGAATAATGCCGTTCTGGCCCGCAAAATCGGCGCCCAGAATGTTAGAGCCGTTGACCGTGCCGCCGGTACCGCCGCGCAAAACGGTAATGTCGGTTCCAGCTATGTTGGGGGTGGCGCCGGCATCAATTAGTTCTTGATCAAGAAAGCGCCCTCCATGAGGTGCTCGTTCATAATCTGCGCCATCAGATCGGCGTCGTTGCGCACCTCTTCGGGCAGCGCGCCAAAGGCCAGCGTTGGGCGTCACAAGAGCGTGTAGAGTTCGTCCCCTTGCAGCTTATCGGCCAGCCCGCTGCTTTCAGCATAGGAAACAAAATCTTCCAAACCTTCGGCGTTGCAGCATAGCCATGAGAGACACGGCTTGCGGTGCGGCGGCCTCGGCATTGGCGTCTGCTTGGGCGGATCGCAGCAGCAGCCTCAGCGGCCTGGGGTGGCGGTCGGCGCAGGTGTATCGGTGGCCGCAGGTGCGGAGGTCGATGCGGCGCCGCATCCGGTGGCGCGGATTGGCAGGCGGTGAGGACAAGCACGAGCAAGATGATGCAAAGCAGGGCATACGGCCTGCGGGTGTATGGCGACAAACGGGACATTGTTTCTCCTCTGTGGGTATTCACCGGGTGATACGAAGCGTTCCGTGGGGAACGCGTTTTGCAAACCATGTTATTATACATTTAGCCCCGATGAACGACCAACAATGAATTGAAAACTAGTCAGTTGAAAATGGAAATGGTGGTTCACCCCTATAACCAATGACCAGCCACCAACCAGCAACCAAAGGAGACCATAATGAGTTGGGAATTTGAAAAGATCGCCGGCCCCATGCAGATTACGGAAGGCCCCGTTTGGGACGGCAGCGGGCTGCTCTACACCAACATTGCCAACAACCGCATTTTGCGCTACGACCCGGCCACCGGCGAATCGACCGAGGTGCGCACGGGGACCAATGCGGCCAACGGGCTGATGCTGGACGCCAACGGCGTGCTGCACGGCTGCGAAGGCGGCGGACGGCGCATGGTGCGCTATGACCCGGTGGCGGGCGATGCGTCCAGCGGCGTCACCGTGCTGTGCGACAACTTCGAGGGCAAGCGGCTCAACAGCCCCAACGATCTGGCCATTGACAGCCAGGGGCGCATCTGGTTCACCGACCCGCGCTACGGCGACTTCCGCGACGACATGGAGCTGGACCACGAGTCGGTCTACCGGCTGGACCCGCAGAGCGATGGCTCGTGGGCGTGCGTACGCATGACTTTCGACACCACGGCGCCCAATGGCCTGTTGCTCTCGCCCGATGAGAAGACGCTCTATGTGGCGCAGAGCAAATATGGCGAAGGCCAAAAGCGCGAGCTGCGCGGCTATCCCATCCAAGCGGACGGTACGCTGGGCGCGCATCAGGTGCTGCACAACTTTGCGCCTCACCGCGGCATCGACGGCATGTGTCTCGATTCTGAAGGCAACATTGTGGCCACCGCCGGCTGGGAAGTGAGCGGCCCCGGCGGCATGATCTACGTCTTCGCCCCCAATGGCCGCGTGCTGGAGACGCATCCGCTGCCGGTCAACCGCCCCACCAATTGCACCTTCGGCGACGCCGATTTGCAGACGCTCTACGTAACGAGCATTGATGGCTATTTGTTGAAGGCGCGCACGGATCGACGGGGGTTGTAAGAAAGATCTGTATGGAAGCGATTCTTTTTATTGGCATTCAGGCAACGGGGAAGTCCACGTACTACCAACACTATTTTGCCAATACGCATATTCGAATTAATCTTGATATGCTCAAGACTCGTCACCGTGAGCAGCGATTATTCGAATGCTGTCTGGAGATTCGCCAACAATTTGTAATCGACAACACGAACGTAAGCCGACAAGACCGCCAAAGATACATTCCAAAGATACAACAATTTGGCATCCTGTTGCGCGGTTATTATTTTGCGTCAAACCTGCCGTCTGCCCTAGAGCGAAATATGCAACGCGGGGTCCAAGCAATTCCAGAAAGAGGGATACGCGGGACGTATAAACGTCTAGAACTTCCTTCATACGACGAAGGGTTTGCGGAGCTGTATTACGTAACTTTAGACAACGGTCTATTCGTGACCCAAAAATGGGAGCCATAAAATGGATCAATTCGGCGACCGCATCAAATATTACGAGCAGCAAGAGGTGGGGCGGCGGCTGTTGCCGCTGCTCCCCGCCTGCGCGCGCATTGATGGCAAGGGGTTCAGCAAGTTTACGGAGGGGCTGGCGCGCCCGTTTGATGCACGGCTGGTCGAATTAATGTGCGAAACCACAGCCTATTTGGTGCAGGAGGCGCAGGCGTGCATAGGCTATACGCAGTCCGATGAAATCAGCCTGGTCTGGTACAGCGACGATTACAAGAGCCAGATCTTCTTTGATCGTCGCATTCAAAAGATGGTGTCGGTGCTGGCCTCCATGACCACAGCTTTCTTCAATGCCAATCTTCCCAAATATCTGCCGGAGAAAAGCGGCGCATTAGCCCTTTTTGATTGCCGCGTCTGGCAAGTGCCGACGCTCGAAGAAGCCGCAAACACCCTCTTGTGGCGCGAATTTGACGCCACCAAAAACAGCATTTCTATGGCGGCGCGCCACTATTATCCGCACGCAGAGTTGCACAAGAAAACCGGTAGCGAAATGCAGGAGATGCTCTGGCAAAAGGGAGTCAATTGGAATGATTATCCCAGCTTCTTTAAACGCGGCATGTTTGTGCAAAGACGCAAGGTCATACGCACGTTTACGGCTGATGATATAATGAAGCTGCCGCCCAAGCACGAGGCGCGTACAAACCCGGCGCTGACGGTGGAACGCAGCGAGGTTCAACGCGTGGACATGCCGCCTTTTGCCAAAGTCATCAATCGAGTTGAGGTTATCTTTGGCGGGGCTGTGCCGGTGGTTGCGTCGGGAGAGGGTGATTTGGGTTCAAAATAGAGGCAATTATGACGATGAAACAATGGGCAACTTTAGATGCCGTAGAGCGCGATCCGGATAAGGTAAGCGGCGCCTGGGTGTTTCGCGGTACGCGCGTGCCGGTGTCCGCACTCTTCGAGAATCTGCGCGACGGGGCCACATTGGAACAGTTTTTAGAATGGTTTCCCGGCGTCAAACGATCTCAAGTGGAAGCCGTTCTGGACTATGAAATCAGAGCGTTTTCTGGACTGGTTGCTGCATGAAAATACTGTTTGACCAGGGCACACCTGTTCCGCTCCGTCGTCATTTAGTTGGACACATGGTATCGACTGCGTACGAGCAAGGTTGGTCACAGTTATCAAACGGTAAGCTCCTCGCCGCAGCAGAACAAGCAGGCTATCAACTGTTGATAACAACCGACCAAAATTTGCACCATCAGCAGAATCTTGCTGAGCGAGAAATAGCTGTTCTCGTGTTGCTTTCCACATCGTGGCCACGCATTCGATTGCGAATCAACGAAATCCTGACTGCGATTGAGGGCATTGCGCCAGGTGATTATGTGGAAGTACCGGTATGAGCCCTGTTATCTGAAATTGGCTTGCAAGGCGGTACAATGAAGGTGATTGAATGCCCTCACTGCGGACACTCACATACCCTAACAATCACCATCTGCCCACACTGCGGCACTTCCCTCCGCCGCACCGCCAAACACCGCGCCATTGCCCTCATCGAAGGCACGGCGGGCATCGGCAAAACTACGTTGGTGGATGGGCTCATGCAGCGCCACTGGCAGTTGCACCCGCATCAGAATACGCTGCTGCGCTACTGGCTTATCGAGAGAACAATGAAAAATGTTTTGTACGTGGATTTCGCGGATTTACGCTGATTTTGACCAATTGATGCTTAAATCCGCGAAAATCAGCGTTCATCCGCGTACAAAATCTTTCACTTCGACAGCCTTCTAGAAGGTTCAACCCAAACTCACTGTAATTTATCGGCCAACCCCAATCGCTCATACTGCTCCGGCGGCGCGTCATTGGCCTGCATCAGCCGGATCATGTGCGCGATCATCCGCGCCTCGATCTCTGCATCGTGAATCGGCTGTTTCTGTTCGGGATCGCTTTGCAGATCAAAGAGCAGCGTGCCAAAGGGAACGGGGTCGGCCCAGTTGTAACCTACCAACCGCATAACGGGACAACCCTTGGTAAAGGAAAAGGGCTCGGCCATGCGCATAGTTTGCAACTCATCGGGCGTAAAGAGCCAGCGGATGTGGGTTGGCATCAGCGTATATTCATACAGCGGCGCATTCTCCGGCACGGGTGCGCGCATATAGACATAGCGGCCATCGGTGCAGTTGACGTGGCCGCTGTGGACGCCAAAGAGCGCGGCCTCCCGCACCGGCGCATCGTTGGCTACCGTGTTGCGCAGGGGAACGCCCTGCATATCCGGCGGCCGGGGGCAGTCGAAGAATTCGAGCAGCGTGGCGGGCAGGTCGATGAGCTGCACCAGGCTTTGCCGCCGCTCGCCGGCCAGGGCGCAGCGGGTCCCAGATGAAGAGCGGCGTGTGCGCGTTCTCGTTGTACCAGGGCTGCACCAGCTTGCCCCACGATTCATGCTCGCCCAGCAAAAAGCCGTGATCGGTACACACAATCAGCAGCGTATCGCCCCACATGCCCAGCTCATCCATCAGGTCCAGCACCTTGCCCAACTGCGCATCGCACATGCTGACCAGCGCCGCATATTCATAGCGGCCATGCTGCACCTGTTCTGGCGGCTCGGTGACCGGGCCATAGCTGGGCCAGTCGAAGTGCGGCCCGTCGTATTCATGCGGATAGTGCTTTTTGTATTCCTCATGGCTGAAGAAAGGCTCGTGCGGGTCAAAGGTTTCGATCTGCAAATACCAGTTGTCGGCCTGATGATTGGCGCGCATAAATTCCAGGCCGAGCTGAAACGTTTGCGGCTGCGGCTGCTGGGCCGGCGCGGGCATATAGCTGCGGTTGATCCAATCGTGCCGCCACATGCGAATAGCCATCTGGCCCGACGGGTCCGAGCCGGACGCGCGGTTCATGGGCGGAATCTCGACCGGCGGATTCACATGTCCTTTCCAGAGATCACCCTCCTGGCCGCGCACAAATTCATAGCTGCTGTAGCGGTTGTGATAGGTGCAGCCGCCATCTTCCCAATAGTGCTGATGGTCGGTAATCAGGTGTGAATAGACCCCGTGATTTTTCAGAATTTCGGGCATGGAGTCATCAAACGGCTCCAGCGGCCCCCAACTGCGGTGCAGAAAATTGTAGCGGCCCGTGTGCAGTTCGCGCCGGGCGGGCATACAGGGCATGCTGCCAATGTACGCATTGTCAAAGGTGACGGTGCGCTGGGCCAAGCGCTGAAAATTCGGCGCGTGTACCCAATCGGCGCCATACGGCGGCAACATGTGCCGGTTGAGCGAGTCAAACATGACCATAATGGCTTTCATAAAATGGCGACCTCCAATGATGTGGGATTTGGTAAAGAGTGAACCTGGGGGGATAATTTATCTCAAACATGCGCAATGGGGAGCCTGGCCCATTGGGCTGGGCAAGTGCGCATCTTGTTCGGAGTATACTTCATCGGAGATTAATTACCAAAGGAGGCTCTCTGCGCAATGGTGGGGTAGCGGCGGTTGAGTAGGCTGGTGCAGTTTCCAGCCGTATCGAAACCAAAGCGGCTCTTGCTCCCACTAAACCTCACAGAACCTCAAAGGATTGGACTCAGGTATAAGGAGGAACTTTGATGATTAGCATAAACATCACACCTGCCGAACGGCGCACTGGCCAACTTTCTGCCGACAAAATGGCCACGGCCCTACACGCCATGGACGCAGATGGCGTAGTGGCCCTGCGCGGCGCCATTGAGTTGGAGCCGGTGGAGAAGCTGGGGGCCAAAATGCAGGCCGACCTGGCTGCGTATGAAAAAGAGTATGAAATTGACAACAACTTTCAGGGCATCCGCCCGCCCCCTTTTCATCCCTGGCTCTTCCCGGAGATCGTCTTCAACGAGCCAGCTATCGCCATCAGCCGCGCCATTTTAGGCGACGGCGCCACTTTGACCAGCTACGGCGCCAACACGGCCTTTGTGGGCTCGCAGAACCAGCACATCCACGCCGATGCCGTGCCGCCGGAACCGGGTCCGTATGGGCCGTGCCGGCTGCTGGTGGTCAACGTGCCGCTGATCGACATGACCGAGGAGAATGGCGCCACCATCTACTGGCCCGGCACCCACCACGATACGCGCCTGCACAGCGGCAACCGCTTCCCCACCGACGAAATGGTGAACGCGTGGGCAGCCCAACGCCCCGCCGAGCGCGTGTTGGCCCGCCGCGGCGATCTGGTGCTGCGCGACATGCGGGTGTGGCACGGCGGCATGCCCAACCGCACTCAAACCCACCGGCCCATGTTGGCGCTGGTGCATCGCCACGAAATGCCAGCGCAGGGAACCTTTGAAGCCGAAGCGGGCAGCGAAGACTTTTGGTCCAGCCACCCGCTGCTGCCCAGCAGCCCGGTCTTTCTGCCCAAGCCGATTGATTACATGCGCCAGGGGCATTCGCGGCCGGGGCGGAAGTAAAGAATGCACAAAGAAATAATCCATCCACGAAGAGACACGAAGGCGCATGAAGAAAGGCTTCACCCTTCGTGTACCTTCGTGTAAGCTTTGTGTTCCTGGCATGTTGGCGGTTGTGCGGAGCACAGAGCCAACACACAATCTTCGTGGTTAAAATTCTTAAATCGCTAGAGACCTGCGCCATGGAGCGAACTAAGGAATTCCCCCGAATATCTCACTCAACAAGAGTGGAATCTTTTGCTTCCAATGTCTGCAAGTAGGCCCATAGGGCGCGCAATTCAGTCTCGGTCATCTGGGCATAGCCGCGCCAGGGCATTTCAGCGCTTAGTTCGCGACCATCTGGGGTGCGACCGGTACGCAGGGCGGTGATAAAGTCGGCTTCTGTCCAGCTGGCCAGCTCGCCGCCGGGGGTGAGATTGGGGCCGGGGGGCGAATCGGTACCGGGGTTGCCGGTCAGCGCTTCGCCGTGGCAGGAGCCACAGGAGGCTGTTGTGACCATATACTCGCCATATTCGACCGAGGGGGCTGCCGCCGGGCTTTCACCCCCCACGGCAGCATGATCGATCTTGGCGACGGACCAGTCGTCATAGGCCAGCACGCCAAAGATAATCGTACCCGGGAACGAGAGCTGGCGCGGCCCCAGTTCGTTATCCACCGGCGGGACCGATTTGAGATAGGCAATCAGGGTCGCCCAGATCGCTGTCACTGTAGTCGGCGAAATGATAGGAAGGCATAATCACCAGGTGCGGCCATCCGCGCCACACCGTGACGGATGGCGCCTTCCCAGTCGGCGTCGGTATAGATGCCGCCAATGCCGCCCTGCCCGCTGGTCAAATTGGGGGCCGGAATATAACCAATCGGCGCTTCATCCACAAAGACGGTGCCGCTCAAGTCGGCGCCGTGGCATTCGATGCACGAGCTAATGGCGGCTAGCCGTTGACCAGTGACAATGGCTGCCGCATCGGTCGGCACTTCAACGGCTTTGACCACCACGTCGAGCCGCCAGCCGCCCGTTGCCCACCCGATTCAAAATCACCGCAGCAATCGCCAGGAGAATAATCAAACTGCCGAGGATAATACCAATCCACTTGAAAATGCGTTTCATACAACAAATCCTTTCTGATTACAATAAGAAAATATTCAGCGACCGCTTGACTAACTCGCTGAACGTCAGCGGCGTCTACGTACCACGTGACAGGTTCTGAAACGCTGCCCGCGTATTGGTGTGCGAAACGGCGCATCGGGTACGGGTACATCGAGAAACGTACACAGTGGCGCCCACCCCTGTTTGACATCAAATTCCAGCAGCTTCTCCGGCGGCACGGTCTGCCGCACATCGGCATTGTGGCGATGAAAGGCCTCGATCAGATGTGCTTTTGAAAGGTCGTTGCCCAGGAAATGCTCAATGCCGACTTTGCGCGCCACCGGAATAATGTTCAGCGCCATTTTTACTTGGGGATTGAAGAGCGAAATTAGCCGCATCACCAGCATCTGCCCGCGTGACGGCAATTTGAAGATGGTTTGGGATGCGCTCTCATACCAGCGTTCCGGATCGCGCACGGTCAAGATCACTTTGGCATGGGGATAGTGCGCCATGATCTCTTTGTAGAAAAAGACCGTCGGCAGCCCCATGGCGCCTTGATAGCCCGCAAAGAGTTTGTCCCAATCGACTGGCTTGCCGTCCAGCAGGCCGATCCACTGTGGGCCGTGCGTGGGGTGATCGCCCAACGAGGTGGAGTGATAACATTTGGTAAAGCCGAGCGTTTCCAATGCGACTTTTAGCGTCGCGGTTCCTGTGCGCCCAAAGCCGGCGCCGATTACTTTGATGGTCATGTTCTCTCCTTTTATTCTTTCTTCACCAATGGTAAATAGACATTGACGCTCGTCTGCTCGTTGTCAAAGTTCTGCGTTTCTCCATCAATGATGATGGGCATGGCGTTCTCGCCATCCCAAGCGCCGTAATTCATGGCGGCGTCTGATTCAGCATCCAACATGACGCTCTCGTTCATAAAGTATTCCACTTCACCATCAGCCCGAATGCGCACTACCAGAATGGCATAGACATCGGCCGCGCCATCGTCATCATTAAAGTAGAGCAGCCCGTTTTCAAAATCCAACGTGACGGTCACCGTCTTAAGGGATGAAAGGGTGAACCCGCCCACGCCAAAGAGATAGCTGTCCCCGTTGGCATCGGGCTCCAGGGCGAAGTAGATGTCAGGGGCATACGTACCCTCTTCGCTAGCGTTAAAGGTGATCTGCCGGCCATCAGGGCTGATAGTGGTTAGCAGATCGTGACCGGGATTGATCTGCACATATTCCAATCCCACCACAAAACCGGGCGCCGCCATCATCAGATCGGCATCGACCACTTCGCTCAGCGTATCGCCGCTGAAGTAGACAATGTAAGGGTCTGGTGAATCAGTGGCGGGCAGAGTGTAAATGGGCGGCAACTGAACGCCGGTGCCATTGTCGATCTGATCCACGCTGCTATCGCTGATTTGGTTAACATATTGGCTGTTGTTAAAATCCCAGCCCACCATACGCCCTTGTTGGTCCACAATCAGCATCTTGCCGGCGCCGAACATCTGAAACTGCACCTGATAGTCGACCGGCGTCTGGCCAGGGTTGGGTTCAGCTTGACCACAGAAGGGGCAGACCCAGCCACCACTGTTCAATACCGTGGCCGAGCGCAGACGCAGCGTGCCAGTTTGGGCGTCGCCCCACCAGGCGCCCTGCGCTTGACCAGGGTTAATGGCCCCAAAATTATAGAGCCAGGTTTCCTGATTAGTATCAAAGATGAGGTAGCGTTCGGCGCCTGGCCAGTTGTTGTCATAGACATAGAGCCAATAGATGCCGTTGCCCTTGTTGGCGATGGCATATGGATTGACTGCGTGTCCCCCTTGTCCTTCCATGCGGATGCCCAGGTAAAAAAGCTCGTTGGGGTTGTTCTGCAATTGCGCATGAATCAACGAAAGCACTTGCGAGGGCTTTGTACCGTCGCCATATTGCACCAGCCAGCCATCGCTGTTGCCGTTGGCAGGCGTCAAGCTCTGCACGGTCGCCCATTCGGCAATGTGGTTGCGCACCGCTTCGCTGGGCTGCAAGTCAAAAACGCTGGCCGTATCGCTCTGATAGTTGCCAACCAGATCGTAGCCGGCAAAGAAGCGCTGGCTGGTCGCCGCAAATCCGGCACAGTGGCCGTTATACATGCCTTGCAACTGCTCCTCACGCCATTTGCGGGCGGCGGCGGTCAACACACAATCGTTGGCCGTCGTTCCGACCTGACACACGTTGGCGGCGCCAAAGAGCCGAATCAGCGACGCCGCATTTAGGTCCGTAGAATTATCATAGAGCTGACCGCCCCAGTTTTCAAACGCATATCCTTGCGGATTAGGGCGAAAGCCGCTATCCACCGTAAACTGACCGCCCGCTGGCGTGGGGGTCGGCGTGGGCTGACCGGTCGGCATAGGACTAGGCGTTGGCGTGGGCTGGCCGCCCTGGCTGGGCATCCCCCAGTCTGGATAAAGCCCGCTGACGCCCAGCGAGCGTACGTTGCCGCCATCGATATCCATCATGTACAGTTCGGCCGGCGCATCGCCGGTCGGTGCATAGTTAAAGACAATCTCGGCGCCATCGGGCGAGACGCTGGGGTTAAAGGCATAGCCGCGGTTTTCATCGTTAAAGTTGGTCAAGTTGACAATATCATTGGCGCCAAAGGTGTAACGCCAGATATTGGCATGGGTATTGCCCAAGCCGAGCGCTTCCGCCCCCACCATGCCGCTGCCATCGGTCAGCCAATCCATGCCGTAAAGGCTGCCCGTCAGTTCCAGAATATTGCTCACGCTGGCAGAATCGCCCACCGTACCCAAACTGATCATCGGATAGCTGTAAAGCAGCACCTGCTCGTCCACCGGCGACATGGCCAGATTTGTGCCAAAGATGGAGGCATCGGGGAAAAGGGCCGTGGCCGGTTCCGCCACGGAGGGGTTGGCGGAAATCTGGTAGCCGCCAATGGTGCTGAGGGCAAAAGCCACGGTCGCTCCATCCCGCCGCCAACTGGGTGAATAGGCGCCAAAAGAGCGGGCCGCGGTGCTGTTGCTAATGACAAAGCGGTCAGATGCAGCGACGGTTTCTCCCGCTTTTACATCCACCGTCACCGAGGGTGCGATCCAGTTGTTCTCTTCAGTTTGAAAGATGACCACTTGCTGCAGAACGCCGTCGCCAAAGTCGGCCACATTGTCAACCGTGACTGTACCCTGTGTGCCCGGCGGGATGGGCAGCTCCACGGCGTTGGCCGCGCCCTCCACATAGAGCAGAAAGAGCGACTCGGTCAATTCATTCTTGATGGTCACCTGCACGCTGCCCTTGGGGAAGCCCGCCAGTTCTCCACAGCTTGGGCTATTGGTCAAACGGCGCAAATCGCTGCCATCCACCCGAATCGAATAGATATCCGACCGATAGAATGAGCAGGTCGATTCATGATCCGAAGCAAAGGCCAGCCGGGTTCCATCCGGGCTCCAATCCACGTCGGTGATGCGCTGATTGGTCGGGTCGGGAAGCTGCCAGAGCAGCCGATCATTGGCGCCGTCGGCGTCAATCAGCCGGATGGCGCCCTCCGCAACGTAGGCAATTGTGCCAGCCGCGTTGGGCGCACCGGCAGCGGCTTCAGCCACAGGAACGGCGAAAAGAGCGGGCGAACCCAGCCCGGCCAGCATAAAGGCGCCAATGCAGGCCGCCGCCATAAACAAGCACAGTGTACGCAAGAGGAAGTGAGTACGGGTTTGAGAATACATCTATCGACTCCTTTTTTGAATCTGCTATTTCGGTTTATACTTGGAGCGGTATTGTTATGCGACGTTGACACCCACATTGTACCCAAGCCCCGTACCACATTCAGACCATTTTGCCGGTTCCACCGTGCCAAATCCGTGCCAAGCGTATTATGAAATCAGATTCAATCCTTGCCATTACCCTTTTGGGCCCGCCTACAGTCACTTTGAATCACCAACTCATTCACATCGGTCGGCGCAACGCCGTGGCGCTGTTGGCCTATCTGGCGGCCACCCAGCGTCGCCACAGCCGCGCCCATTTGGCCGCCCTGCTCTGGCCCGCATATGATGAGGCCGGCGCGCGCAGCGAATTGCGCCGCGCGCTTTCGACGCTGAACCGAGCGCTAGGCGCGCAATGGGTGGATGCCGACCGCAACAACGTCGTGCTTAGCGGGGCGCCTGGTCTGCAGGTGGACATATTGATCTTTCGCGACCATATGGCTGCCGCCCGCGCTGCAAACACAGATCCGCAGACGCCGTTGCGGGCGGCGGTCGAATTGGCGCAGGCTGACTTCATGTCTGGTTTTGCACTGGATGACGCGCCCGATTTTGAAGAGTGGCAACGCTTTGAAGCGGGCGCGCTGCGGCGTGAATTGGCCTGGGCGCTGGAACAGCTTTCCCAACCCGCCGCCCATCAGGATGCCGCGCAAGCCCTGGCCCATGCCGCCCGCTGGCTGGCGCTCGATCCGCTGGACGAAGCCGCCCACCGCCGCCTGATGGAACTGCACGCCGCCGCCGGCGACCTCAGCGCGGCCTATCGCCAATATCAGGAATGCAAACAACGGCTGGCCCAAGAGCTGGACGCACCCCCCGCCCCCGAAACCACCGCCCTCTACGAACAGATCCGCACCGGTGATTTCCCAACATCATCAGGCACAGCATCGGAAATTCACGAAGCACCCCAATCACCCAATCACCCAATCACCCAATCACCTCTCCCCGCCCACCTCACTCCCTTTATCGGCCGCGCCCATGAATTGGGCGAAATCGCCGCCCTGCTAAACAGCGGCGACCACCGGCTGATAACCATTACCGGCCCCGGCGGCATTGGCAAAACGCGCCTGGCGCTGCAAATGGCGCATCAGCAAACTGCTGCCGACCGCTGGCGCGACGGCGTCCACTTTGTCGATTTGACGGCGGTCGAGGATGGCGAATTGCTCATCTCTACGCTGGCCAAGGGGCTGGAGGTGAATCTGGCGGGCGGCCAACCGCTGCTCGCACAGTTAATCGAATATCTGAACAACAAGCAGATGCTCATCGTGTTTGACAACGTGGAGCAGTTGCTCACGGCTGCCAACGCTTCCACCTTAGCCCAACTTTTTGATGAACTGCTGCTGCACGCAAACGCTGTCGCCGCCCTGGTCACCTCGCGCGAACGGCTCAATCTGCACGGCGAGACGGTCTTTAATCTGCTGGGGATGCCTTTCCCGGCCACGGTTGATCACACCGCCAGCGGCCGCGAAAGCGGGCCCGATCCGGCGTTGGACGCGTATGACGCCATCCGCCTCTTCCGGCAGAGCGCCCAGCGCGCCGACCGCGCCTTTGCGCTCACGGCGGAGAATCAAGCCGCGGTGCTGCAAATCTGCCAGTTGGTGCAGGGCATGCCGCTGGCCATTGACCTGGCCGCGGCCTGGGTGCGCATGTTGACCTGCGCCGAAATTGCCGCCGAAATTGGCCAGAGCATCGAGTTTCTCGTCGCCACGGCGCACAACCTGCCGGCGCGCCACCGCAGTATTGCCGCCGTCTTCAACCACTCGTGGCAGTTGCTCAGCCCGCCGGAGCAGAGCGCCTTTGCCCGCCTTTCGCTCTTCCGCGGCGGCTGCACGCGGGAGGCGGCGCAGCGCGTCACCGGCGCCACCTTGCCCATTTTGTCCATGCTGGTCGACAAATCGCTGCTGCGGCGCACAGGCGCAGGCCGCTTTGTGATCCACGAATTGCTGCGCCAATTTGGCGCCGAAAAGCTGGCTGCCCAACCGGCCATACAACAGCAGACCCGAACCGAGCATGCCCACTTCTTTACCACTTTGATTGAGCAGTGCGATTCGGATCTGAAAAGCGGCCACGACGCCCGCGCCATCCAGCAGATCCGGGCCGATTTTGAGAATTTGCACGCCGCCTGGCAATGGATGTTGGAACACGAAGAGCTGCCGCTTATCGCGCGGTTTTGCCCGGGCTGGGAACGCTATTTCCAGCAGGCGGGTGAATTTGCCCATGGCCATGTCCTCTTTGCCGAAGCCGTCCACAGGTTGGCCCACCATCCGCTCGAAAGTGAGGCGCTGGTTTGGATTCATTGCGCCCACGGCAGCCTTTCCGTGCGTACGGGAGACAATACGCGCGCGGCCCAGATTTTGGAACGCTGTGTGGACGCTGCCCGTCGGCTCCAACATGTGCCGCTGCAAGCGCTGGCGCTCTATCGCGCCGGTGTCAATAGCGAATATCAGGGCAAATATGACGAGGCGCGGGCGCAGTTGGCGGAAGCGATCCATCTTGGCCAGCAATTGGACGACCCATTCCTATTGGGCTCCATGTTCAACAGCCTGGCGATTGTGGAGTGGATGCAAGATGAGCTTGACTTGGCTGAAGAACATGCGCTCCGGGGATTGGCGCTTGCGCAAAGCATCAACAACGAAATCAGCATTGCCATGCGGCTGGCTACAGTCGCTTCCATTGCCTTTGCCAAGAAGGAATATCACCGTTCCATTGAATATGGCGAACAGGCGTATGCAAAGTTTGTCGCCCGCAAACACGTCTGGGGCATCGGTTCTTCCCTGCATAATTTGGCCAGCGCCTGGGGCGCGCTGGGTGACCATGAAAAGGCATTGGCCATGAAGTTGGAAGCAGCCGGTTATGAGGAGGAAACGGGGCATCAGTGGGACCTGGCGGTCAATCACTGTTCGATTGCCGGCACGCTGGTTGAATTGGGGCGCCTTGAGGAGGCCGAAACGCGCGCCCAAACCGGCATTTCCCTGGCCGGTTCGGAAATGGCGCAAATCAGCGTGTTTGGGTTGGGCATTCTTGGTAAAGTGGAGGCCAAGCGCGGCAATCTGTCCACGGCTGTGGCCTTGCTGACCTTTGCCATCAACCACTCGGCCATGGCCGGTTATCTGGCCAACGAACTCATACCTACCCTCGACGACCTGCGCACCGAAATCCAGCCCGCGCAGCTCGCAGAGGCGGAGCAGCAGGCCGCCCAGTGGACGCTGGAGGAACTGCTGCTTCTACAAGATTTATGCTAATCAAAAAGGTGGACGGCACATGTGCCGTCCACCTTTTTGATTAGCGGGCAATGCCCCTACTGGACCGTGAACTCCCGCATCATGCCCAGCATAAAGTGGGGCTGACCGTGGTTGTGCGCTGAAGGCAGAAAGCAGACCAGGCCGTAGGTAGCACCCGCCTCCAGTTCCACATCCACATAGGCCGCTTCACTGATGGCAATGGGGCCGCTGCCGCCAATGGACATGCCAGGAGGCGGGCCGACCGGGCCTTCTCCAGATATGGCGGCCATAAAGTCCTGCAACGTCGCGCCTTGCGCCAGCTTGACAATGGCGATCTCGTGCGGTTCTTGCGGGCCGCTGTTTTCCAGGCGAATGGTGTGGCGGCCTGCGGCCATGCTGGCCTCCTCAAAAACAAAGGCATAGTCAGCCAGCGTCACCGTCAAATCGGCGACGGGTTCAGCGGTGGCGGCGGTGCTGGCCGTCACGTGCAGCGGCGCCAAATAGCCTTTGGCGAAGCCGGGTACACCGCCGGCATCGGGCGCAGCGTCCAGCATAATGTAATCGCCCGCGGTCAAGTTCAGCGCGACGGCGCCATTCATACCCGGCAGCACGCCCACCGGACCGCCCACCGGAATCAGCCACTCCGGAATTCCCGCCACATCGCCGCTCTGCATCAAGGCCATCAGATCGTCCAGGGTTTTGCCTTCAGCAAAGCGCAGCAGGGAAGCCTGACGCATTTCATCGCTCTGGTTGGCCAAGGAAATCGTGGTCCAACCGGCCGCAGCCTCGGCGGGCGCTTCGTAGCCTGTTCCATTGGCGGTTACGCTAAGTTGATGCAGCGAGGGAGCCTCAGCAACCGCAGCCGCCGGCGCGCTGGCTGGCTGCACGGGCTGACAGCCGCTGAGCAGCAGGGTCGCGCCGGCCACGGCGCCCAGGAGTGTACGCGTGAGAAATTGATTGATAAACATGCTCATTTCCTTTCTGAATTTGTGACGATACCGGTCGGGCCTCTCCTCCCCCTGGCCCCCTCCTCTCCACAGGTGGAGAGGAGGGGGAAGACGCTCGCGCGTGTATCTAGATGAAGGTGAGGACCGTAGTACGCAACACCTGTAAAGTTACTCTGTTCTTTGAATATTACGTGATGATGCCGCACAATCAACTTCCTGCGTCATCTCCACAGCCAGGAGCGTCATACCCAGTTCGCCCATTTTGTGGAGCAGTTGAAAGAGCTGCTCTTGCGTGGCAAAGAGGCCGGTGATGGTGGTGGCGCCGTCGGCAGCGCGCGTCACGGTGAGATTGCCCAGCCAGGCGGCCCACGCCGGATCCAGCGCTTCGGCCACCCGTAGATGATAACGGCTTGGCATGACGGTTCCTCCTTTCTAGATGTTGCAGCCTGTTACTGTTGTTTGGCAGGAATGGCTCTATCATAAAGGCGGCGCGTGCCGTCAACGCGCCAATGCGGATGGCGCGCCGTGCCAAAACCGCGCCAATGGCGGCTGGTGGCGTTCATGACGTTTTGGGATGGTCTGTTTATACAGAGAGGACGAGATGGGGTGAAGTGATTGAAGGTAGAATTGTACGAGGTTGCAAATGCCCTGATGTGAGCGGGCCAAAGGTGAAATTATGAATGATAAATTATGAATGATAAATTGTGAATGGTAAATTGCGAACCGCGGGAAGAGGGTAGCCGGCCTCATTCACCATTCACAATTCGCAATTCACCATTTCCTTCTCCACTTACGCACTCTTCCGCGCCGCAATCCCCCACGACAGTGTAGAAAAGCGCTCGATCTGCACCTGAAAGCCCAGTGCTTCCAGCCCGGCCTGCGCCGCATCCACATACCAAAAGAACTCTTCGTCAATATCCTCCGCCACGCCGGACTGCCCAATATCGCGGAAATATTGCTGGACGCGCGGTTCCGTAGCCTGGTCGGCAATCATCAGATCGCCAAAGACGGCGCGGCCGCCGGGCTTCAAGCGCCGGTGGATGTGCGCAAACATCTGCTGCTTCTCCGGCTCGGTCAGGTGGTGGATGGTATAGGTGCTGACCAACACGTCAAACTGCGGTTCAGATTCGTGCAAGCTATCGTCGGCCAGATAGGCCAGCACGTCCGCCTGCACAAAGTGAATATTGGCGCGGCCCGCCAACTTTGCACGCGCTTGCGCCGTCATATTGGCGGACAGGTCCACGCAGGTGATCTGTCCACATTCAGGAATGCGCACGGTCAGGTTGCCGGTGCCGGAGCCCAATTCCAGCACGTGTTCTGTGGGCTGCACAGCGGCCTGTTCGATCACCCAGTTGAGCGTGGCCTCATAGCCGGTGCGGATGGGGTCCGCTTCGTTTTGCACATTTTGATCATAATCGTGCGCCCACGGATCGTGGTTGTAAACGTGGCCGTATTGGCTCTGCATATTGAAATCCTCCCTAGAAATTACTCAACGCCAGTAAGTTAGCGGAGACTGCGATGCACGGCGTCTAAATTTTATGAACTCGCGCAGAGTAAGTCCGCCGTGCGTTGCAGTTGAAGCGGTCACCATGAGGCTTAACTTACTGACATTGAGAACTTACTCACTATTGCCAAACACTTCCATCAATCCCGCGCTGATCACCAGTACGGTACCCAGCGCTTCACGCACCCCAAACGGTTCTCCAGAGAGCAAAGCGGCGCTGCCGATGCCAACCACGGCCTCAAGCTGCAACACAATGCCGAGACGACCAGGGTCGACAAAGCGGGACCCCCAATAGATTCCCCACATGGCCGGAATCAAGATACCGACAGCCATCAACAGAATCCAAGGGGCAAGTGTGATCAGCAAATCAACTGCCGGGGGATGTCCCAGCGCCGCCAGCGGCAGCGTCGAGAGCCCCCACGCCACCAGTGAACCGCAGCAGAAAAACGCAAACACCTGCTCAAAAACGGATATCTGCGGCATCTGGCGCACCCGCATGGCGCCAAAAGTAAAGACAATACCGGCCAACAGTGCCATGAAATCGCCCGCGTTTAGCCCGAAGGCAGCGGGGCTGCTGGCGCCAAGAATCGCAAACAGGCCGCCCAAACTCAATATGAGGGCAAAACCGCGCCAGCGTGAAAAAGACCGTCCCATCAGCCCTACTTCGATCAGCGTGCCCCACGCCGGCATTACGTAAAACAGAATCAGCGCTCTGACCACGCTGGTCAGCAGCAGGCTCTCGCAGTAAAGCACCACGCCCCCGCCCACCAAAAGCCCTGTATAAAA
Source organism: Caldilineaceae bacterium (assembly GCA_041391125.1). Classification (GTDB taxonomy): domain Bacteria; phylum Chloroflexota; class Anaerolineae; order Caldilineales; family Caldilineaceae; genus JACKBC01. The sequence continues at coordinate 45,992 of JAWKON010000010.1, read as the reverse complement.
TTGCCCGATTCCTACGGGGTTGTGCCGCCGCCAACGCACAATTGCCAGCGGCAGCAGGCAGATCAGCGGAGCCGCAAACTGACTCACAATCACCCAACCGGGGTCCAGTCCGGCTTGATCAAACGCCCGCAAGGGAATCCACAATAGGCCCCAAACAGCCGACGCCGCGGCAACAATCAATTCAGGGAAATGACCACGTTTAGGCAAGTCGCAGAAACCAATGGAGAGGGACGTGTTTTGGTTGACACCCGTAGAGGTCCAAATAATCCATTATTGGGGCATTTGCCACCAACCACTACATGTAGTGGTTGGTGGCAAATGTACCAATGTGGATTGTGTTATTTGTTATCCCGCAGGGTGACAAATATCACAATCCCGGAATCTTTGGAGATTCCGGGATTATTTGGACGCCAGCCCGTAATCGCGCTCGGCCTGTTCCTGGGTAATGTATCCATTCTTCAAATCGCGCGCCACCAAATCGCGGGGACGCTGCCGCGGATCTCCCCAGCCGGCGCCGGTGGCCGTCATCACCTGGATCACGTCGTCGGTGTTGAGCGTCAGCCCGCTGGCCACGGCGTAGCGTTCCGTTTCACCATTGGCGCGACGGATGACAAAGTGGTTGGGCGAGCCGGTTTGGCCCCCTTCCAGCGGCCACGGCGGGAACTTGTCGCGCGTGTAGGCCGCCGTGAGCCAGGCGTTGTCCGAGCGGATGCGATAGTCGATGCGCACGCCTTTGCCGCCGCGGTGCAGCCCGGCGCCGCCATCTTCATCGTGAAAGCTGAGATAGTCCACGGTGACGCCATAGCGCGCCTCGGCCACCTCGGCGGGGCAGTTGTACGTTTCGCCGTGAAAGGCGCAGAACTGGCCGCCATTGCCGTCGCGCTCGGCCGTGCCGCCCCAGCCGCCCAGCTCCGGCTCGATGACCGCGCATCGGTCGCCCCGTGTCCGGGTGAATGCCGCCAAAGAGGGTGCCGCAGACTGAGGAGAAGTTGCCCGCCGGCAGCCGCTGCGTCATATGCGGCGCCAGGCAGCGCAGGATCAGGTCGTGCAGGCGCACGCCGATTTCGTAATAGATGCCCATGGCCGCCGGATATTTGGGATGAAAGACGCTGCCCTCGCGCAGCAGCACCTGCAGCGGGCGGAAGCTGCCGCCATTGGCAATCTTCTCCGAGGCCGTAATATTTTTGAACGCCATTTGGCAGGCCACAATGGCGTCATCGGCGCTCATGTTAAAGGGGCCGGGGTCCTGATCGGGATTGCCGCGCAAGTCGACAATAAAAGCGTCATCAGTAATTTCCACCTTGACCGTGTAAACCTGGCCGCTGTCCTGCTCTTCGTCCAGGGTGTAGACGCCCTGGGGCAGCTCAGCAGCGCGGCCAGGCTCACCCGCTCGCCATATTCCATGTAGGCATCCAGTGCGGCCAGGAAAACATCGGTCCCATATTTGCGCACCGTCTCCAAATGCGCCGTTCGCCCACACGCACCGACGCAATGCCTGCCCACAGATCGCCCAGCAGAAAGTCGGGCATGCGGCACTGGCGGCCAAAATGTCAAAAACCGCCTGGATGGGCTGGCCGCGGCTGATCAGCTTGACGCCAGGCATGATCATGCCTTCCTGAAAAATCTCGGTGGCCTCGGTGGACATGCTGCCCGGCACCATACCGCCCACATCGTTCCAGTGCGCAATGTTGGCCGTCCACGCTACAATTTGGATGCACCGTTGCCTTCGACAGGCCAGGGAATGCAAGGGATGAAGGACGGAGGCATGGGCCTCAGCACCATGTCGTTGAGATGGGTCACGCCGCCGTTGTAGGGGTCGTTGGTGATAAAGACATCACCCGGCTCAATATCGCCCGGCTTGTTGAACTTCTCGATGATCTTTTTCACTGTCTTATCCAGCACGCCCACAAAGGCTGGAATGCCGGCGCCCGAGCTGGCAATTTCGCCGTGGCGGTCGGTAATGCCGGTGCCCATGTCCAGCACTTCGTAAATAATAGCGCTCATGGCCGTACGTCGCATGGCGCCAAACATCTCGTCCGCCGTGGCTTGGATGGAGTTTTGGATGATTTCGAGGGTGATGGGGTCGTGTAATGGGGTCATATATATGGTCTCACTTCTGGTTAATTTTCGGCTCAACAGCATATCGATAGCGTCGTTTGCGCCCTTTGCGTCTCTTGCGCTAAAAATGCACTTATTAGAAGAATTTAACGCAAACGACGCAAAAGGCGCAAGGGGCGCAATCGTTATGGATTCAAAAAGACTTGCTGGAAAATTGTACGCGGATTTTCAGGATGAACGCAGATTTTTTCTTCTACATCCGCGTTTATCAGCGTGAATCCGCGTACAATTTTCCAGTCACAAATTAGCACAATAAATCTCCCGGGCATCATCTCGCGTAGTAAAGCCATTCCTCAAATCCGCCTCCACCAGCGCCGGATCGCGCCGCCGCGGATCCCCCCAGCCGGCGCCAGTGGCCGTCATAATCTGAATCACATCGTCGCGATGGAGCTTGAGCCCGCTGACCACGGCATGGCGTTCGCAGCGGCCATCGGCGCGGCGCACCAATACGTGTTTGGTCGAACCCGGCTGGCCGCCCTGCAGCGGCCACGGCGGCATCTTGGCCCGCGTATAAGCTACAGTCAGCCAGGCGTTGTCGGTGCGGATGCGGTAGTCGATGCGCACGCCTTTGCCGCCGCGAAACTGCCCGGCGCCGCCCGGCTCGTCGTGAAAGCCCAGGTGATCCACGGTGACGCCGTAGCGCGCCTCAGCCACTTCGGCGGGGCAATTGTACGTTTCGCCGTGGGTGGGCGAAAATTGACCCCCCGCGCCATCGCGGTAGGCCGTGGCGCCCCAGCCGCCAATCTCCGGCTCGATCACCGCGTAGGGGCGGCCCGTATCGGGGTGGATGCCGCCAAAGAGCGTGCCGCAGATCGACGTAAAGCCACCGGCAGGCAGCCGCTCCGGCATGGCTTGGGCCAGACAGCGCAGCAGCAAATCATAGAGCCGGATGCCAATCTCAAAGTTGATGCCCACCGCCGCCGGATGGCGCGGATGAAAAACGCTGCCTTCGCGCAGCTTGACTTGCAGCGGGCGGAACGTGCCGCCGTTGACGGCGCGGGCGGGCGACGTAATATTTTTAAAGGCCATTTGGCAGGCCACCAACGCCCGATCCGCACTCATGTTAAACGGACCGAAGTTCTGATCAGGATTGTTGGTCAGGTCTACCACAAAGGCGTCGTCGCGAATTTCGATTTCAACGGAGTATATCTGACCATTGTCCTGCTCTTCCTGCAGGGTAAATGTCCCTTTGGGCAGCTCGGCCAGGGCAGATAAGCTCACCTGCTCGCCATAATCCATATAGGCGGCCAGCGCGTACAGAAAGTACTCTCTGCCATACTTGCCCACCGTTTCTTGCAGGCGGCGCGCCCCAATGCGCAAAGCAGCAATGCCCGCCCACAGGTCGCCAATCAGGAAGTCGGGCATGCGGCAATTGGCGGTCAAAATGTCAAAGACCGATTGGACGGGCGTACCGGCGTCGATCAGCTTAATGCCGGGTATGATGAGTCCTTCTTGAAACAGCTCGGTGGCGTTGGTGGACATGCTGCCCGGCGCCATGCCGCCGATGTCGTTCCAGTGCGCGATATTGGCGGTCCAGGCCACGATTTCTGGGTCAACCCCACCTTCTGCGCTGACTTCGACAAGCTCAGTCAACGCAGAAGGTGGGGCAAAGACCGGCATGGCCAATACCACGTCGTTCAAATGGGTGACGCCGCCGCTGTACGGGTCATTGACGATAAATACATCGCCGGGCTGAATGGCGCCGGGCCGGTCAAACCGTTGGCGCAGCCGCTTGACGGTCTTGTCCAGCACGCCTACAAAGGAAGGAATCCCGGCGCCCGAGCCGGCCAGTTCACCATGCCGATCCAGCACGCCGGTCCCCATGTCCAGCACCTCATAAATAATGGCGCTCATAGCCGTGCGGCGCATGGCGGCGAACATTTCGTCCGCCGTGGCTTGGACCGCGTGCTGGATAATTTCGAGGGTGATGGGGTCGAAGTGATGCATCACGATTAAATTTGAAATCTGGCTGCATTAAATAGCCACAAACACATAAGTGGCAGAAAGCTCAATATGCGTTTCCACGAAGCTATCAATGCATGGCTGAAATAACATCTGGCCCGGACTTGAATAAGTTCACGATGTGGTATACAATGTCTTATATGATGCATTGTCGTGTTTTACCTAAACCCACATTTTTCAATAAGGTTCAACGATGGCGCGTTACGCTTTGAATTTGCCTACACAGCTAAAACAAGATGCCGAAATGGCCGCAGTCACACAGGGTGTTTCTTTAAATCAGTTCATTCTCTGGGCGGTCGCTGAGAAAATTGGCGGCCTCAAAGAGCATTTGGACGATCCGGCTCATCCCCATATTACCTATCGGCGCGGCAGCAGTGGGCAATTATTTCCCGTTGTACGCGGGACGGGCATCCGTGTGCAGACTCTTGTGGTTGCCGTGCAGGAATGGGACATGTCTCAGCAGCAGCTTGCACGCGAATATGATCTAAACAAGATCCAAGTTGAAGACGCTCTGGCCTTTTATGCAGATCACCGCGCCGAAATTGATGCCGCTCTGCAGATTGAACAAGAAACGCCGGCCGCCTAATGGCCAACGTTCGATTACATCTTGATGCCGACACCTCCATGCGGGCCTTACAACAGGCGCTTGCTGAACGCGGCCACGATGTGACGCGCACGCCAACCGACTGGGCGCCATTGGATGCCACCGATGAGCAACAGCTTTTGGGCGCCACCGCGCAGGGGCGCGTGATTTTCACCTTTAATATTCGCGACTTTCAATATCTGGCTGCGCGATATCCGCACCATGCCGGCATTGTCCTGGCGGCGCAACGTAGCTGGCGGCTGCCCACGCTTATTGGCGCGCTGGATAGGCTACTCGCTGAAACAGATAGCGCCTTTTGGATTGGCCAGGTCCGCTGGCTCAATCAATGGCGGCTGGTTGAGTGACAAATCTTATTTTACCGCTAAGAGCGCAAAGAAACGCGAAGAGTTTACGCGGGTACTCTTTGCGCATCTTCGCGGCCTTCGCGGTGGAAAGATTGATAACCCTCATATTCAGTCGACTGCCGCATTGAGCCGAAAATTCCCATATCCATCCACCTCGCAATGCACCCCCGGTGGAATCACCACTGTCGTATCTGCTTCCTCAATCACCGCCGGACCGACGAAATTCATGCCGCGTTGCAGCGCTCCGCCGTCATAAATAGTCGCCGGATGGACGCCGGCATCCAGATAATCTACCTCACGTTGCCCCTTGACCGCCTGGCTGGCATCCTGCGCGCCTGCGGGCAGCACCTGGGGCGTCAGCTTGTCCACCTCGGCAAAGGCGATCAGGTGGAAGGTGACCAGCTCGACCGGCGCCTCCAGCCGGTAGGTGTATTCGCGTTCGTAGGTGGTGTGGAAATGCTCGACTATGGCGGCCAGGCTTTCAGCATCAATATCACCGGCGGGCAGGTCAATTTCGGTCGAATGTTCCTGGTTCTGATAGCGCAGCCGACCGTGGCGCTGAAAGCGCACCCGGCTCTGCGCAATGCCTTCGGCGGCGTATTCGGCCAATGCTTGCGCCTCCAAGGCGGCAAAGCTGCTGCTCAAGGTTTCCGCCGCCGCCGGTTTGGACAGCTCCACAATTTGGGTTTGCAGATAGTCGCGGCGCAGATCGCTGAGCAACATGCCCCAGGCCGAAAAGACGCCCGAATGGTTGGGAATGATCACCTTTTTGATGCCCAATTCTTGGGCCAGCGCACAGGCGTGCATGCCGCCGCCGCCGCCAAAGGCCACCAGCGTAAAATCGCGCGGGTCGTAGCCGCGGTTGACCGAGATGAGCTTGATGGCGTTGACCATGTTGTTGTTGGCCAGCCGCACAATGCCGCGGGCGGTCTCCTGTGGCGTCATGTTGAGCTGGGCGGCTAATCCGCCGAGCGCCTGGCCCACGCCGGCCATGTCGGCGGTCAGCGTGCCGCCGCAAAAGTAGTCGGGGTTGATGCAGCCCAATGCCAGATTGGCATCGGTGGTGGTGGCGGCGGAGGCGCCTTTGCCGTAGGCCACCGGTCCGGGATCGGCGCCGGCGCTCTGCGGCCCCACGTGCAGCCGGTTGAACTCGTCGATCCACGCAATGGAGCCGCCGCCTTGGCCAATCTCCACCAGATCCACCACGGCCACCATGACGGGATAGCCGCCCGAGAGCGCGGTGCGCTCTACAAAATAGTTGGTGTTGAGCTTGATCTGGCCGTTGTGGATCAGCGAACATTTGGCCGTGGTGCCGCCAATATCCAGCGCAATGATGTTCGGCTCGTCGATGAGCTTGCCCAGCGCCGCCGCTTCCAAACGCCGGAGGCCGGCCCCGACTCGATCATGGTGATGGGGACGGCGCGGTGTTGGTCACCGTGTCCACGCCGCAGTTGGACTGCATAATGTAGGGCGTGCAGCGCATCCCTTCGGCCTGCAGACGCCCGGTCAGGTCGTCCAGATAGCGGTGCGCAATGGGCTGCACATAGGCCGACATGACCGCGGTATTGGTGCGCTCATATTCGCGCCACTCGCGCGTGATCTGGTGCGAGGCCACCGCCGAAACCTCTGGCCACAGCTTTTGCACCGCGGCCAGGACCGCCTCTTCGTGCGCCGTGTTGGCGTACGAATTGAGCAGGCAGATGGCCACCGCCTGCACCCCCTCAGCGCGGAAATCAGCCAGCATGGCCGGCAGGCCGGCGAGATCCAGCGGTGTGCTCTCCGCGCCTTTGTAGTTGATGCGCCCGGCCACTTCGCGGCGCAAATAGCGTGGCACAAAGGGCTCCGGCTTGACGTAGTGCAGATTAAAGTAGTCGGGCCGGTTGCCGCGGCCAATCTCCAGCACATCGCGAAAGCCCTGGCTGGTGATCAGCGCCGTCTTGACGCCCTTCTTCTCGGTGATGGCGTTGATCACAATGGTGGTGCCATGGACAAAGGAGGTGAATTCGCCGGGCGTCACGCCGCTGGCCGTGATCACGTCCATGACGCCCTGTTCAAATTGGCCGGGCGTGGTGTGGCTCTTGGCCGTGCCAATGGCGCCGTCGGCGGCCACATAGACCAGGTCGGTAAAGGTGCCGCCAATGTCGGTTGCAATGCGTGTCATACGCGTGTCCTTCTTGGATGATCCGAAGATTTAAATATTTTTTGATCAACAGATTACGCAGATTTCAAAGATTTTTCTTCCTAAATCGTAACTACTCAGGCTATTCGAGGCCTGAGCCTGTCGAAGGCCGCCATTCCCTTCGACAGGCTCAGGGAACGGCTGCATAGTTACCCCAGGAATTCCCTTCGATATTTTTGAAAGGCCGCTAATTCCTGTCGCCAATGCTCGGTATGTCCTTCATCAATTAATTTCTGGTATTCCAGATGTCCGGCTTGCACCTGCTGCGCTGGAAATCGCCACATGTGTATCAGGATTTCCTCAAGCATATCCAATAATGCCTCATTCGCCGGAATCCCATAAGTTGCGCAGAAAAGCTTGAGGCGGCGGCTGTTATTCGCAATGTCGGCCCGCGTCCTGGCCACCATATCATCCGCATGGAAGGAGAGCGGCACAAACCAATAGGCGGCATACGCCACGTCGCGCAGTCGTGGACCCGGCCCAGCCATGTCAAAGTCAATCAGCGCATAGGGCAATCGACCATCGAAAACCAGATTATAAGGGGCAAAATCATTGTGGCAAATCACTTCGTGGCGCGACGCATCTGGATACACATATTGCCATTGGGCATCAGCGTGCGCTGCAAAATCCACCGTTGCGTCGTGATACGAACGCAATAATTGGGCCGCCGCCACCAGCACCTCTTCCCGCCATCGATAAGGCACAAAATCGACTTCTCCGGGCAAATAGGAGAGGATCTCGTTGCTGCTCGTCCACCCCCAAAATCGGGGGCAACTGGTGAAGCCTTGCTCGGCCAAGTGGGTGAGCAACCGGTGGATAGTGGGGCTCCAGCTTCGGAGTGGCCGGCGCACGGTGTCACCGACACGTACAACCTGGCTTAAATTGCCACCGCTTAAAATCTCTTCTGACATGAGCTATGACACCACAATGCGTTCACCAAATTCATATGGCGTTTTAAAAAGCCCAAACCCGGCCACTTCCTGATCCGGCGGCGCGGCGCTGCTCCAGGCGCGGCTGGGCTTCCAGCCGAAATCGCGCTTGAGCAGGGCGGCATGCTCGGCGGCCTTGAAGGCGGCCAGCGACGGATCGATGACCGGTACGCCCAGTTCGTTTTGCAGCTCATCATAAAAGCCCGCCTCTAACGTGCATCCCAAAATCAGCGACTCGGCATAATCTTCCTGCACGGCGCAACGGCCAGCATCGACCAGGCGGCTGTGGGTCAGGTTGTGATCCTGCTGGAACTCGACCACATTGAGCCCCACATCGCGGAAGGAGCGCAGGCGGTGGCCATAGCCATACTCGTGGATGGTGCGCTCCATCTGGTTGACCCATTTGCGCTGCCCGACGATGACCGAAAAACTGTTGGCCAGCGTCAGCGCGATTTCTACTGAGGCGTGGCAGGGCGCAGTGACAATCATGTCACCCGAAATTTCGCGGGCGTCGTGCAGCGCGGTGTCATAAAAGCAACCGATGACCAGCGCGTCAAAGCCTTCCGTCGCGGCCTGGCGGGTGGCGCGCATGATGTCGGCGGTGACGATGGCTTCGTAGGTACGATATTCGAGATTGGTAATGGGACCCAGCGCCGGGTTGAGCGAGGTGACGTGGACTTCTGTATCCGGATACTTGTGCGTCCGCAGCATATCGGCAAAATATTGATCATAGCTGCTGGTGGCGACCGGGTTGAGGAACATGATTTTGATGGGCTTCATGGGGTTTCCTCCTTCATCAAATGAGAGTGCGTCAAACGCATGGGCTATGGCCGAAGCGAAAGATCTAAAATTTGAGGCGGCCAGATAGCAGCACGTGTGTCATAACGGCAGATATTGCACATGATTGACGAGTTCGTCGGGTTCACTCAGCTTGGCAATGAGTTCTAAATCATCGACGCACTTGCCAATAGAGACGCGCAATTGGTGCGCATAGATGATGCCATAAAAGGTTATGCCCTCATTCAATCGATGTGATGCTTCGGCCAGAAAGTCATCATCGCGGGTAAAGAGAACGCGATGATACGCCAATGCTCGATCAAGTAGGTCTGGATCCTCAAGCTTATGGGCATTATCCTCATAGGCTGTCATGACATCAATATCGCGCAAGCGCAGTCCGTTCGTAATGGCGGAAGGTACATGATGATCCATGTAGAGCCTGACGGCCATCAAATAAGCCCTTCTTTGCGCAGGCGGCTCTCTAGGGGCGTAGGAGGCAATGAATTTTTCACTTTGTCAACATATCCCAGTCGTCTTTCGATATCGTCATCGATTTCAGCCTGATGATCCCAGTAATAAGCCAAGGCAGAGTAAATCTGTCCCATTGTTAAATCAGGATGCTGAAAATGTAGCTCTTCTGACTCCAACCATAGGCTTTGACATCAAGTACCAACTCAACAACCTTTATTGTGGTACCGGTAATGATTGGAAGACCTTTATCGTTAAGCGAAATATGTTCATAGGTTGTTTTTACCAACATAGAAATTTCCTGTGTAAATTAGGTGGGAACACCAGTTCATCAGCCAAAACAGCGGCCGCATAAAAAAGGGCGGCTTGAATATCAGCAGCCTGCAAACGCGGATAGTCGGCCAATATCTCTGGTTGTAGAATCCCTTGCGCCACCATGCGCACAATCAAATCGACCGGAATGCGGGTGCCGCCGATGACGGGTTTACCCACCATCACACGCGGGTTAAACGTTATGCGGTCAAGAAAGGCACCATCCATAAATCGCCTTCTCCTGCAAGTCATTACGCAACATTGAACTTATATGCACCGGATGCACAAATGGTTTTTACACTTCACAAAGTATAGCATCTTCTCGGTACAAATCCTATCGTCACGATGCACGTAGTAGGGCTCATGCAGCCTCTGCAAACAAGTGGCAACGCACCAGATGATTCTCCTTCAGCGCCACCATTTCGGGATCGTGCTGGTAACATGCATCAAATCTGGCTCGACAGCGTGTATTAAAACTGCACCCCCGTGGAATATTGACCGGGCTCGGAATCTCGCCGCGCGATTCGGCGCGGGCGGGTTTGAGCTGCTCTTCGGCTTCTGGAAATCACCGGAATGGACGAGAGCAGCATCTGCGTATAGGGGTGTTCGGGATGCTGGAAGAACTCGGCGCTGGGCGCGATTTCGCTGATTTGCCCAGATACATAATGGCCACCCGCGAGGCAATGTTGCGCATGAGGCTCAGGTCGTGGGTGATAAAGAGGTAGGTCAGGTTGAACTCTTTCTGCAAGCGCATGAGCAGATTGATGATCTTGCCCTGCACCGACACGTCCAGCGCCGAGGTGGGTTCATCCAAAATGACCAGCGACGGATCGGTGGCCAGGCGCGCGCAATGGCCACGATCTGCTTTTCGCCGCCGGAGAGCATATGCGGATACCTGTGCAGATAGTCGGCGGGCAGATCGACCAGATCGAGCAGGCGCAGCAGCTCGCCCATGCGCTCCTTGTGCGGCTGGTGGATGCGCAGCGGCGTCTCCAGAATCTGCTGCACGGTGCGCCGCGGGTTGAGCGACGAGCCGGGGTCTTGAAAGACGATCTGGATCTCTTTTTTGAGGTTGAGCGGTCGGTCGCCCTGCGCATCAAAGAGATCCTGGCCGCGGAAGTGCATAGCGCCGCCCGTAGGCCGCTCCATGCCCGCCACCATGTAGGCAATGGTGCTCTTGCCCGAACCGGACTCGCCCACCAGGCCAAAGGTTTCGCCCGCCTGAATATCGAGCGACACGCCGTCCACGGCGCGCACGTAGAGCGGGTCGCGCCGCCACAAATCGCGGTGGCCCACGTGGAAATATTTTTGGAGATTGCGGATGGTAAGGATGGGTTCAGGCATCAATTCTACTCGTTTGCGATAGCTCTACTAGAGAAAAGAAACTACGGTTTTCATACAGAGTATAGAATAGGATGGTTTTGTATTTGGTCTATATATTTTGAGAGGTTAGCGGCGGTTGAGTAGGCCCGGTAGTTTGGGCCGTATCGAAACCAAAGCGGGTCGACCCGTTCGCTTGATTTCGATACGGCTGCAAACAGCCGCAGCCTACTCAATCAGCGCTCACTAGCCCTATTTGCCCACTAGCCAAACTTTGGACCTTGGACTATTCATACAAAAAACAGGCCACCTCATGCCGCTCTTTCACATTGTCCCCCACCCCATCCACCAAAAAGACCGGCGGCTTCTCCACCTTGCACTTTTCCATCACATGCGGACAGCGGTCGTGGAAGCGGCAGCCGGTGGGTGGGTTGAGATAGTTGGGGATGCGGCCAGGGATGCCCAGCGAGACACCGCCGCCGGAGAGCTTCGGCACCGATGCCATGAGCCCTTGCGTATACGGATGCCGCGGCGCCGCGAAAAGCTTGCGCGTGGGCGCCATCTCCACCACATTGCCGGCATACATGACGTAAACGCGGTCGGCATTTTCGCGCACCACGCCCAGCGAATGGGTGATCAGAATGATGGAAGTTTGCTTCTGATCCACCAGGTCGTTGAGCAGCCGCAGCACCTGGGCCTGAATGGTCACGTCCAGCGCCGTGCCGGGCTCGTCGGCGATGAGCAGCTTGGGGTCGGTGGCCAGCGCCATGCCAATGGCGACGCGCTGGCGCATGCCCCCGCTGAGCTGGGTGGGATAGGCGTTGAGCAGCCGCTCGGGGTCGGCCAGCGCCACGTCTTTGAGCGAGTTGAGCGCCCGTTCGCGCACCTCTTTGGCGGCGAGCTGGCCGCCGCTGGCGTGGCGCAGCACCGGCTCGATCTGCTGGGCCACCGTGAAAACCGGGTTGAGCGACGACATGGGATCCTGAAAGATCATAGAGATTTCGCGCCCGCGGATAGCCTGCACCGCGCCTTGGCGCATCTTCAAAATATCTTTGTCCTTGTAAAGCACTTCGCCACCCGCCACCACCGCCGGCGGCATGGGCAGCACGCGCAGCACGGTCTTCATGGCCGTGGTCTTGCCGCAGCCGGTCTCGCCCACCAGCCCCACCTTTTCGCCCTCATGCACGGTCAGGTTGATGCCGTCCAGCACGCGGGTCAGCCCGCCGTAGACTTTGTAGTGGACGTGGAGGTTTTTGATGTCTAGCAAAGCCATATTGATTCCAAAGTGGGTTAGCGGATGCCCTGTTGATGGAGATAGTCATCTAGCCACTGATTTTGTTCTTTGGTGAGTACGGGCGGGGGCGGTTGGCGGTGATAATCTATCAGCGTTGCGTAGCCGCCCTGTTCATACAAAGTTGCAACCATCGTTGCCAGGTCGATCTGGGCATCTTGGTCCGGCTCGCGCAGCGGCGCGGGCAACACGGGCAGTTCATCCCAAAGCTGAATCGGCCAAACTTCAACGGAGGGGCGATCTTCCACACGGCTCAGACTCACATAGTAGGGCGCAACTGGAATCGCGCCCTGCAAAGGCGGCCGCTCGCCGCCGCGCAGCAGATCAATCTCGAGCAAATGGGCGGACGAACGCAAGATTTCACGCCGCTTGCGCAAATAATCGGTATAGGCATCATGACTGACTCGCTTATTGACAGGCGACAATATTTCAATAGCTGTGATCAACTCCATTGAGCCTGTTTTGCGGATTTCCACGCTCAGCAGCTCTATGGGGATTTCCTGTGTGATGGAAGCGCGTACGGGCGCCGGCGTCACTGCGGTAGCAATTTCGCCAACCGCTCCCGCGGGCGGATGGGGCATCCAGATGCCAATATCGGGGCGAATGGCGCGCGTCTCGCCGATCTCCACCACTTCATAGGCCGTATATGGGATGAGGCGCGCCACATAACGCGGCTGAATCTGGCGGTTCAACTGCGTGCGTATCTCAGTCGCCAGCGCGGCATGAAAGTCGCCCCAAATATCTGGCGACTCGATATAAGGGTCCATGCCGGGAAAGGGTGATGACATGATAGATTCTCCACTTCAAATCGTAAACATAGGCGCGTTTTATCTATCATATCATACCGGGGCAAGATACACGGAACGATATTCTAGGCGGCAAACTCACGTCAGATCACGACAGTAAATCGTACGTCCCCCAATCAGCCGCCCACTCTTGGGGCAAAGAACGCCGCTGCCAATCATTGGGCGCTTTCCAATGTTGCCAACCGGCGTTAAAAGGCCAGCGCATCTGCTCCAGCCGCGCAATAAAATCGAGCCCGGCCCGGCGCACCCGCTCATGCTGCGCCGGCGAATCAATACCGACCTCCAGCCGCCGCATAAATTCGTCTTCATCTTTCCAGCGCCATTGACCGTCCGGCGTGGCCACCACATCCAGCGCCAGATCGCGCGTGTCGATGCCCAGCGGCGTGCGCACAAATGGCGCCTCCATATTGCCGTACCAGCCGGTGAAGTTTCCCGCAGTGTCAAAGCTAAGCCCCACCGAATAACCAAAACCGGGCAGATAGAGCCGGATCGAGTCGTTCCGCATTGCTAGGTCGCGATAGGCGCGCTGGGCGGAGGGGATCACGCTTGTGACGGAATCCACCCGCATTGCAGGCGGCATAACCCAATTGTTTTTATACACCGTTCCTGCCGGAATGTAGAGCGCCAGCAGATCCAACGCATCGCTGATGGCAATGGCCGGAATCGCTGTCGTCACCGTGCCGTCCGAGCGGGCGATATTGCGGAGAATGACCGTGTCGCCGGGACGCCATTGAGTCATCATATATATATCCAATTACGCTTTTCAAAACAGACGTTTTCAGATTATAATCTCGGTATTATGGCAAATGACTTGATTCATGATGCGGTCAAACACGCTCTCATCAAAGATGGCTGGTCAATCGAAAAAGAACACTTTAAGATCGAGTACGAAGAGATCGAAGTTTATGCTGACCTGCTTGCTCGTCGTGGCCCAATTGTTGCTGAAAAAGATCAGCGCACCATCATTATTGAGGTTAAAACATTCGCTGGCCGCTCATTTATTCGAGAACTTCAGCAAGCGCTGGGGCAATATGATCTCTATCTTGATCTGATTGAGCTGACATCATTGAATTACGAATTGTATTTAGCTGTCAGCGATTCTATATACGAGCAATTTTTCTTACGCACAGCCACGCGTCAAATTATCGCGCGGCGTCACCTGCGGCTTCTGGTTGTTAATGTTGAACAGGAGGAGATCGTTTCATGGATTCAATAAGCTATGCCACAATTGTTAAAGACGCATTAAATGCTTATGTTGCCCTGGCGAACAAATATCCCACACCCAATTATGATGTTATCAAATTATATGATGATGAACATGGTCAATACATAATCCAAAAGTTAGGCTGGAAAGAGAGCAAACGAATCAACCAAATTGTTTTGCAAGTCGCCATTCGAGACGGCAAAATATGGATTGAGGATGACTGGACCGAAGATGGTATCGCCACCTATTTCCTGGAACACGGCATCCCCCGCGAAAATATCGTGCTTGGTTTTCAACCGCCTATCATGCGTCCTTACACAGAGTTTGCAGTTGCGTGATCATAATCCCCGCTATTAATTCCCTTCGGCTGCAAACAGATCGCGCAACCCATCGCCCAGCAGATTAAAGCCCAGCACCACAAAGACAATGGCCAGCGCCGGGAAGACCGAGATCCACCACTGGTCGGGCAGGAAGCGGGTGCCGCTGGCCACCATGGTGCCCAGGCCGGGCCGCGGCGGCTGCACGCCCAGCCCTACAAAGCTAAGCGAGGCGCCAATGATGATCACCCAGCCCATGTCCAGGCTCATTTTGGTGAAGATGGGCGAGATGCAGTTGGGCAGAATCTCGCGCAGCAGAATGTGCCAGGTGCTGGCCCCGGTCACCTCGGCGGAGCGTACGAAGAACTCGTTGCGCATGCCGGTGGTCAGGCTGTAGACCAGGCGCGTGTACCAGGGCCACCAGGTCAGGCAGACGGCCAGCATGGCGTTAAAGAGGTTGGGCTCCAGAATCGACGCCACCGACAGCGCCAAAATCAGCGGCGGCACGGCCAGAAAAATGTCGGTAATGCGCATGATAATGGTGTCGATCCAGGTGTTCTGGAAGTAGCCCGCCAGCAGCCCGGTCACCACGCCCACCGGCACCACAATCGACAAGACCACCAGTCCGATCAGCAGCGAAAAACGATAGCCAAAGATGACGCGGCTAAAGATGTCGCGCCCGATTTCGTCGGTGCCAAACCAGTAATCGGCGCTGGGCGGCTGGCTGGCGTTGGCAAAGTCTGTAAAGGGCAGCACGTGCTCTGGGTAGGGCGTAATGTAGGGGGCGAAGATGGCGGCCAGGATCACTAGCAGCACGCTGCCCGCGCCAATCAGCGAAAGCGGGTTGCGCGAGAATTTATACCAGGCGCGGCCCCAGTTTTGGCGGCGGTTTTGGCGGCGCAGGGCGGCGATTTGGTTGGGAGTTAGGGTGGTTGTGGTCATAATTCAACAGCTTGATTTATAGATGCTCATTGACACCGAAAAATGTATACGGTAGAATCTGTTCACGATGCATATCGTTACCAGAAGTCGACTACTCGAATTTATCGCAAATCATCCTAATGCCGAGACTGGTTTGGAACACTGGTATCGCATCATGAAGCGGACAGATTTTGGCTCTCTGGCTGAACTACGTCAGGTCTTTCCCATGCTGATTCGGTGGGCAAGCTGACGGTCTTCAATATTAGTGGCAACCGATACAGATTGATTGTTGCCGTTCATTATAACCGACGCCGTGTATATATTCGTCACGTCCTCACCCATGCCGAGTATGATCGTGGCGGGTGGAAGGAGTAGGTATGCAAAGTATGATCCTTGAACAGGCTAAATCAAGTTGGCCATTAGTCGCTAAAGTTGTTTCCGTTCCCCATACACAGAAAGAATATGAGCGCGCCGTCGAACTGCTCGACGAACTCATTGATGAGGTTGGCGAAGCCGAGGATCACCCGCTGGCATCGCTTATGGAAACGCTTGGCAGTTTGATCGAAACGTATGAAGATGATCACTTGCCAGAACCAATGGGCGATCCCATTTCCACGCTGCGCATCTTAATGGCCGAACACGCGCTACACGATAGCGATCTGCCGGAAATCGGTGATTCGGCAACTATATCCTCTATTTTGCTTGGCCAATGCGAACTTACGCAAACGCAAATCCGCCGATTGAGCAAACGCTTCCATGTTTCGCCGCTGGTCTTCATATAGCTTATGCCATCAAAGTACAAATGCGGGAGTAAATCCACATGGTCGAAATGACAATGCAAATTCCAGATGAATTGGCCGCGCAATTGCGCCCTCTGAATGGCTACATTCCTACAGTTCTGGAATTGTCGCTGGCTGGTTTTCGAACGCTGGCCACAGAAACAGCCACGGAAATTGTTGAGTTTTTAGCTACTAGCCCGTCCCCCCAAGAAATTTTTCATTATCATGTTTCAGAACGGGCTCAAGATCGCTTGCAGCGCCTTTTGGCGCTAAACTCCGCCGGATTATTGGGCGAATCTGAGCAACTAGAACTGGACGAACTCGAAAAAATCGAACACATTCTCATCTCGCTCAAAGCACGCTTGGCTGCCCAAAACAACCATCAAACCGTTGCTTCATAATGGCTTCCGACATTTCTCCAGAGCTCCGCCGATTTGTCTGGGATCGCGCACATCATCGCTGCGAGTATTGCCGATTGCCCGAATTCATCGCTGCGCATAAACATGAGCCGGATCACGTAATTGCGCGTTAGCATGGCGGTGAGACAACTACCGAAAATCTCGCCTGCTGCTGTATGCGTTGCAATCGTCGAAAAGGTCCGAATGTTGGCTCGTTCGACCCTCTTACTGGCAAACTGGTTCCCCTTCTTAACCCGCGTACCCAGCGATGGGTCGAACATTTTAAATTGGTCGGCACTGAAATCCGGCCAATAACTCCTGAAGGCCGCGTGACGGTTCGATTGCTGGAACTAAACTTAAACGAACGCATTCAAGAGCGCGAACTCATGCTTCAAATGGGGATTGAGCTCTAAATTTGCGTGTCGTCCTCACTATCCCCCGCTCCGCAACCTGATCCTTGGATCCAACTGCGCCACCACCACATCCACCACAATATTGACCAGCACAAAGATTATGCCCAGCGTCAGGATCACGCCCGAAATGGCGTTGAGGTCTTTGCTCAGCATGGCGTTCATGCCATAGCGCGAGATTCCCGGCCAGTTGAAGATCAGCTCCACCAAAAACGCGTTGCCGATCCCGGCGGCAAAATCCAGCCCCAGGATCGACACCGTAGGAATCAGCGACGGCTTCATGAGAAACTTGCTCATGATCTGCCCCTCGCTAATGCCCAGGGCGCGGGCGCTGGCAATATAATCCTTGGACAGATTGTCCGACATGGACGCGCGGGTGATGCGCGCCTCTTGGGCCATGGAGCCCATGGCCAATGCGAGAGCGGGCATAATCATGTGCTGGAGCGCGTCCCAGAAGGTGCTCAACTGGCCGGCCAGTAGCGAATCGATTAAATAAAGCCGGGTGACGGTGGGCGGCGGCTCCACTTTGGAGGACAGCCGGCCAATGGCGGGCAGCCAGTCCAGCCAAAAGGCGAAGAGCAGCAGAAAGATGATGGCAAAGACAAACGAGGGCGTCACGATGCCCATGTAGGAAACGACGCGCACCACGTTGTCGATCCACTTGTCTTTGTAGCGCGTCGAAACCATACCCAGCGTAATGGCGCCGGTCATGGAGATGAGCAGCGAGAGCAGCGCCACCTCCAGCGAGGCGGGGAAGAACTCCACAATGTCGTCGGCCACGGCGCGGCGCGTCACCAGCGAAATGCCAAAGTCCCCGCGCGCCGCATCGCGCAGCCAATAGCCATACTGGGTCAGCAGCGGGTCGTTCAGATGCATCTGCTCGCGGATGTTGTCCACCACCCACTGCGGCGCCCGCGCGCCCACCGCCAGCCGCACGGGATCCCCCGGCATGACGCGCGCGATCACAAATATCACAATGGAAAGGCCGAAGAGGACAAAGACGGCCTGAACCAGTCGGCGCAGGACAAAGGTGAGGAGGTTCATGGGCGTGTTGGTCTGTTGCGTATTGCGTGTTACGTGGACTGGTTGACGATCGGGTTGGGCGGCGAGTGGCTATGTGGCGGGAAAGTTCCCCTTTTGGTTCCAAGCAACCCCATTAGAATGTAAACCGGTACACGCAACACGCAATACGCAATAATCTCCTATTTCCCAATCCCAATATGCGCACCATAAATCTGATAGCCCGACAGCGCACTGGTTTCGCCGCGAGCGCCCGGCCAGTCGATGTATTCCTGATAGGCGTGCTTTTGCACCTGGTCGTAGAGGAAGAGCGAGGGGACCATTTCGGCAATCTCTTCTTGCAGGGCTTCATATTTGGCAAAGCGCTCGGTCTGATCGATGGTGGTCAACGCGTCGTCGATGCGGGCGTCCAGATCCGCATCCAGCAGCCACTCGTTTTGCGACCAGGTGGCGGCGGTGCTGGAGTGGTAGCGCTGCTTGAGCATGGGGCCCACTTCGGGCAGGTCTGAGGAGACGTAGATGGTCACAATGTGCGGGCTGGTCTCCAGCGCGCTGGCGTTTTCCACCACGCTGAGCCAGGGCGTGGACACAATCTCCACGGGCAGGCCGATCTCAGCCATGTTGGCCTGGAAGAGCAGGGCGAATTTCTCTTCATCCGGCACTTCGGAAATCCAGTGGATCTGCACCGGATTGTTCTCAATGTCCGCCGCATATTGGCATTGGGCCAGCTCTTCTTTGGCTTTGTCCACATCGCGCGTAAAGGTCAACACATCATCTTTATGGCCGCCCAACGCCATCGGCGCGGGTCCGCGCGACTGCTGGGTGCCGGGCCACTCGAGCGCCACCGCCTGCGCATAATCAAAGCCATAGGCCATGGCGCGCCGACAGTGGATGTCATCGGTGGGCGCAATTTTGGTGTTGATCATGTAATAAAATTCGCTAAAGGTGGGCAGCGCGGCCACCGCAATGCCGTCCAATTGCTCCAGCGCCTGCAGCGCCTCTTTGGTCTGCCACTGGTCGCTGATCTCCAATTCGCCGTCGGACATGAGCGTGCGCACGGTGGCGGTTTCGGTGGTGGCGATAAAGCGCATCTCCTGCGGCGCGTTGGCCACAAATTCACCCCACCAGCCGTCATATTTCACCATATGCAGATACTCTTCAAGCTGAAAGTCATCCACCATATAGGGACCGGTGCCGGCGTCGTGGGTCAGCAGCCACTCTTTGCCATAGTCGCCGTTGTCGCCATAGGGGCCATCAGCAGCCGTGTTCGTCGTAACAATAGCTTCACTCAGCACATAGAGGCGCACCAGACCAGGCACAAAGAGACCGGATGGCTCGCTCAGCGTAAACTGGACCGTGGTGTCGTCAATGGCTTCCGCGCTGCTCACGTTTTCAAAAATGTAGGCATAGCCTTCACCAATCGCTTTGAGCCGATTAAAGCTGTAGACCACGTCGCTGGCCGTCATGGCGCTGCCGTCGTGAAACGTCACGTCGTCGCGCAGCGTCACTGTCCAGGTCAGGCCGTCGGCGGACGCTTCCCAGCCCGTGGCCAGCCAGGGGCTGACCGAACCATCGGCATTGGGGAAGACCAGCGAATCATAAATATTGGCCAGCGAAGTCGAGCTGGAAAAATCGTTGCCCACCGCCGGGTCAATAAAGGTGGGCCAGGAGAAGGAGACGCGCAAAATGCTTTCGGGCGCAGCGCTTGCGGCCGCGGCGGCATCCCCGCTAGAGGAGCCAGCATCCGCCGGCGCCGCGGCCGGTGCGCCGCATCCCGTGAGCAGCAAAAGTACAAACAGCGCGGAGAAGAAGCGTTTCATAGAGGTGTTCCTTTCTGAGCGCATGGTCAGATTTTGTGATTTTCTAGTAGGGCGAAAGTTCGAAGACTGGGGTTGCGGGCATTATAGCAAACGGGGGGATCGGCGGCAAATCCTATCCCATAACTTCACCCGGTTCTCACCGGACCGGCTTGGACGACGCCTGCCCGCCGGAATCCGGGTAATATCAGCAGCACCACCCCGATGGCCACAATGCCCAATCCGGCTTGCAGCGCCAAGGCCGAAGCCGCGCCAAACGCCGTGGCCAGCGCACCAATTTGTAAACGGCCAAACGGCCCTGCGCCGATAAACAAGGTTAGCGATCCCATGACGCGGCTGCGCATTTCGTCGCTGGATGAGAGCAGCATGATCGAGCTTTGCATGACGCCAAAACAGACGCGGCCCAGCCCGCCAATCACCAGCAGCAGCAGCGACAGCCCCAAATTGGTGGAGAGCGCAAAGCCGATCAGCATCAGGCACATAAAAGCCGAGCCGCCGGCAAAGATCCAGCTATGGCTGATCCGCTGGCGCAATTTGGTGATCACAAAGAGGCCAATAAACGACCCCACGCCTGTGGCCGCGCCCAACATGCCCAGCCCAATCGGCCCTTGATGCAGCACGTCGCGCGCAATTACCGGCAGCATGTCCATGTAGGGAAAGGCGCACAGATTCATCACCATGGTAATAAACATCACACCCAGCAGCGCGTGGTTGCGCCAGGCATATTGCAAGCCATCGCCAATGCGCCGAAATGGTGATTCGCCAGCGGGCGCGCCTGCCGGCATGGCCGTGCGCGGAATGGGCTGCTTGGAAAGGCCCAGCACCATGATGAGCGCCAGCCCGGCGGTGATGGTCAGCGCCGTGTAGCAACCCGCCGGCCCCAGCGCGGCAATAAACGCGCCGCCCAAAAACGGCCCAAAGACCGCCGATAGATTCTGCACAAAATTCTCCATCATCATGGCGTTGACCGTCTGCTCTTTGCCCACCAAATCTGGAATCAGCGAGCGCCGCGCCGGCCAATCCACCGACCAGACTGAGCCCATCACAAAGGCCGCCACGGCCAAATGCCACAGCTCCAGCCGCCCCAGCCAGAGCAGCAGCGTAATCAGCACCGAGATGAGAAAGTTGCATGTTTGGGCAAATTGGATACAGGCGCGGCGGCCAAAGCGGTCGATGAGCGACCCTGAAAAGAAGCCCACCAGCAGAAACGGAATCGAGCGGTAAAAGGCCATCAGCGCCACCTGCCACGCCGAATTGGTCAGCTCCAGCACCAGCCAACCCACCAGAATCGACTCCATCCAGCGCGCCTGCCACCACAGAAAGTTGCTGGTGATCAGAAAGCGGAAGTCGCGCACGCCCAACGGGGTCAATATTTCGCGCTGGGTCAGGGCGCTTGCCAAATTGTGCATATCGGACCTGTTTCTGTTGTGAGGGGAAGGGATACGGGATACGGGATTAGAGATACGGGATTAGGGATACGGCGGCTCCATGCAATCTGGGCCGCATCCGGAATCTGGCATCCCGTACTCCGTAACATTGTTATGTCGCCGATTATACTCAATTGTATCTCTTTCGATTATGTGGAGACAGTACAATGTATGTGGGTGCAGGTTGCAGAATGGATGTTTGATGAGGAAAATATGACAATCCAGGTATGAAACCGGCGCACAGATTCAGCGAGCCTGGTCACAACGTTTATTTCGGGCGAGCAAGCCGTGCATAACGCCACAAACTATTTGATCCGGCATGTAGGTATGTATTTCGCGCCACAGGGCCCACCTCCTTCAATTGGATAAAGCCGTCTGGCAGGTGCTGATTGTATTCAAAGACGCGTAGGGTCTTATGTTGGTTTTCTAGGCGCGGCGACAGGTGATGTGTTTCCCGGACGCTCAGCAAATTGCATTCATACGGAACAGGACAGATGCCTTCATTGCGCTTAACGCACCGCACTCAAAGTCATGAGGTTGAAATATGTCACAGGCAATCACAATTACCCTACCGGATGAACTGTATAAACAAGCCCGGCAGGCTGCCAAATTAGCACGCCAGCCGTTGGATATCATCGTCGCCCAGAGCTTAACCCACAGCTTACCCCCTGCTCGAGGACATTCCCGACGAATATCAAGCCGATGTTTATCCACTGCTGGCTATGAGCGACGCTGAACTTCAGGTTGTTATGCGCCAAATGTTTCCATCCGACCAATGGGTTGACTATGAAACGCTTCTGGCAAAGAAAAAAGAGCAACCTCTTTCGGCTTATGAAGCTAGCCGCCTGGACAAGCTACGGCGATGCGGATATACTCACTTTTCGTAAAGCATATGCCGCAGTTTTACTCAAGCGGCGCGGACATGTTATTCCCAGCCCCGCCGAACTTTCTGCTGACTGAGTCAATGGGTGAATGATAGCCGATGCCCATTTCCGCTACGCTACGCCAACCCCTGCTTGCTGCCGCCCGCTTTCGTTGTGGTTGTGCTTGACGGGCAGCGCTGAACGTTGGTAGCTTGGTATCAATAAGACTTCACTAAAAGGAGACTCACCATGACCCCACCGCAAGGCCCTGGCTCCCCTATCAACTGCTTTTCGCCGATGATGCGCACGAGCCGCCGTCCCTGCCCAAATCCTTCCGCGATATCTATCCGGGCGACTGGCGCCTGCCTCAGCCAAAAGATGGCCGGCCCTACACCTATTCCAATTTTGGCATGTCGCGCGACGGGCGCATTTCGTTTAACGAGCCGGGCCAGGAAGCCGCCGTCCACGTGACGCTGGGCGCGGCCCACGATGTGTGGCTCATGGCGCTGCTGCGCATGCGCGCCGACGCCATTATGGTGGGCGACACCACTGTGCGGCTGGAGGGCGAACACTTCTGGACCAGCGACTTTATCTATCCGCCCGACGGCCCAGCTTTCAATGCCCAGCGCCAGGTCGAGGGCTACAAGCCGCTGCCAATGCTGGTGCTGCTCACGCTCAATGGCGACATCAACTTTGCCGCCAATTGCTTTAAGCGCAGCGATCTGCACGTGGTCGTGGCCACCACCAGCCGCGGCGCCGAAGCGCTGTCCGGCGTGCGCTGCAACGCCCAATTGGACATTCACTCTTTTGGCGACGAGACTGCCGACCTGACGCGCATGGCCCAAATGCTGCACAGCGATTACGGCGTCAACAACCTGCTGTGCGAAGGCGGCTCCCGCGTCTTCGCCAATATGCTGGACGCCGGCCTGATTGACGAAGAGTTCGTCACCTGGTGCCCCACGCTGGTGGGCCGCAGCGCCGATCACCCGCGCCCCTCCTACACGGAAGGCATACCCTGGATGCCCGGCCATACCCCCTATTCCAAACCACTCAGCCTGCACCGCGGCGGCGACTACATTTTCCTGCGCACGCGCTGTCAATATCCGTGAAGAGGATTGGGAGTAGGGAGTAAGGATTAGGGATGAGGCGCTCACGGCTCCCTACTTCCTACTCCTTACTTCCTACTCCCCCAACGAAAGAGCAACCCAATGCCACTACTGCCAACCTCCATCCTCGATCAACTCACCGCCATTGTCGGCGCGGACAACGTGACCACCGAGCCGAATCTGCTGCGCCACAATTCGCGCGATTCGTATTGGTATTCGCCAGTGCTCAAGCCGCTGCTGGATGACAAAGAGGCCGATGTCATCATCTATCCGCGCACGCGTGATGAGCTGCTGGCCGTCATCGCCCTGGCCGCGCGGACGCGCGTGTCGCTGACCATGCGCGGCGCCGGCACCGGCAACTATGGCCAGGGCGTGCCCATGCAGGGCGGCATCCTGGTCAACACCAAACGCATGGACCGCATTCTGGAGATTACGCCCGATTATGTGCGTGTCGAGGCGGGCGTGCTGCTAATCAACATGGAGCGCGCCGCCAATAAAATTGGCGCCGAGCTGCGCTTCTTCCCCAGCACGATTATGACGGCCACCGCTGGCGGCTTCCTGGCCGGCGGTTCGGGCGGCGTGGGCTCGATCACCTGGGGGACGCTGTGGGATGAGGGTAACGTGCTGGCCGTCACCATTGCCACCATGGAAGCGGAGCCCAAGCTGCTCACCGTCACCACGCCGGAGGAGATGCGCGGCGTGGTCCACAACTGCGGCCTCACCTGCATCATCACCGATTTGACCTTTGCGCTGGCTCCGGCCCAGCCCTGGCAACAGCACGTGGCCGCCTTCCCCACCTTTGACGCTGCCCTGCGTTTTGGCGAGTCGCTGGCCTACGATGATGGAGTGACCAAGCGGCTGATTACGGCGCTGGAGTGGCCCATTCCGTCCTTCTTCCGCCAGCTCGTGCGCGACGGCGCCTGTCCGGATGAGCAGGCCATTGTGCTGCTGCATCTAACCATGGACCAGGCCGAGTTGGCCCCACGCGTGGCCCAATTTGGCGGCGCGCTCACCTGGCACAGCCCGCGCGAAAATTACCTGCGCAAGGGCTGGCAGCTTTCCGACTTTGCCTGGAATCACACCACGCTGTGGGCCATGAAGGCCGACCCCCAGCTCACCTATTTGCAGGATGGGCTGGATCCACAACGCGTTCACGAACAGTTGCGGCTGCGCAAAGAGCGCTTTGGCAATGACGTGCTGGAACACATCGAGTTCATGCAAATGCGCGGCCGCATCGGTCCGCAAGCGCTCAGCGTGGTGCGCTTTCACACCAAAGAGCGCCTGTGGGAGCTGATGAACTGGTGCGAAGAAAACGGCATCCGCATTGCCAACCCACACACCCATCGGCTCGACGAAGACATGCGCTGGAACGGCCAACCGATTTTGGATGCAAAAGCCCGTTGGGATCCGTACGGGCTGCTCAATCCGGGGCATCTGGCGGCGTTGGAAAAAGGGGAGTAGGAAGTAAGGAGTAGGGAGTAGGGAGCCGGATCGCCACCACCCGCCTACTCCTTACTTCCTACTCCCTACTCCCTCTCACCATCAAAGGAAACTCACCCATGACAACATCCCCAATCCGCCATCTGGCCCACCTCACCTGGACCGACATAAAGGCATTGGACAAGCGCGAAGGCGTGGTGATTCTGCCCGTGGGCGCCATTGAGCAGCACGGGCCACACTTGCCTACGCTGACCGATACGCTGCTGGTTACCCACATGTTGGCGGCCGCGCTGCCGCTGCTGCCGGATCACGTGCGGGCGTGGGCGCTGCCGCCGCTCAATTACGGCAAGAGCAACGAGCACACCAACTTCCCCGGCACCATGAGCCTGTCCGCCCAAACGCTGACCGCCGTGCTGCACGACATTGCCGCCAGCGTGCATCGCGCCGGCTTTCGGCGGCTGGCCTTTATGAATGGACACGGCGGCAACGTGGCCGTGCTGGAAGCCGCCGCCCGCGACATCCGCCTGGCCACCGGCTTGATGTGCTTTTGCATGCAGGCCGGTCTTTACATGGAAGCGCCGTTCGAAATGACCGAAGAAGAAAAAAAGCTAGGTTTTCACGCTGGTGAATTGGAAACCTCGCTGGTGCTGGCCATTGACCCCGACTTGGTCCACATGGAGCGGGCCGTCAAGCACTTTGCCCACTACCCCGAAACGGGCACCCGGCTCTTCTACTTTGGCGCCGCCTCCACCGCCTGGCTGGCCGACGATTGGAGCCCCCACGGCGTCTTTGGCGACGCCACCATTGCCACGGCTGAAAAAGGTCACGCGCTCATCGCCAACTGCGCGCCCAAAATCGCCGCCGTCATCGCGGCCATCAGCACCTTTGAGGTGGGATTACAAAATGACTAATTGGCTGCTGCGCCGCGCGCGCCTGGCCGACAATCTGCCGCTGCAAGATGTGCTGATCCGTAGCGGGCGTATTGAACGCATTGGCGTCAATCTGCCTACGCCGCCGGATGGCGTGCCCGAATGGAATCTGGCCGGGCGCGTGCTGCTGCCCGGCCTGGTGGATTTACACACGCATCTGGACAAAACCTACAGCACGCTGGAAAATCAGAGCGGCACGCTGCTCGAAGCCATCCAAGTTTGGGGACGTTTCAAGCAACAGCGCACGCCGCTAGAACTGGCCGATGTGGTGCGCCGCGCCCTGCGCACGGCCATTGCCAATGGCGTCACCGCGCTGCGCTCGCACATTGACATTGGCGAAGCGCGTGATTTGGCCGCAGTGGAGACGCTGCTGGCGCTGCGCCGCGAACTTAGTGGCCTGATCGATCTGCAATTTGTGGCGTTAGCCTTCCGGCCAATCGCGCAGAGCGGGATGCGCTGATGGTGGAAGCGCTGCAAATGGGCGTCGACTTTGTGGGCGGTGCGCTGGCGCGATGCCCGACCCCGCCGCCAGCGTGAAGGCCGCTTTTGCAATGGCTCAACGCACGGGCAAACCCATTGATCTGCATATTGACGAAACCGAAGAGCCGCACATGCTGACGCTGGAGCAGGTGGCCGAGCTGACCATCGCCCACGCCATGCAGGGCCAGGTGACTGTGGGCCACTGCTGCTCGCTGGCTTTTGCCGAGCAGAGCGTAGCCGACCGCGTTATGGACAAAGTGGCGGCGGCCCAATTCATGTGGTGACGCTGCCCTCGTGCAACCTGGTGCTCATGGGGCGCAATATGCAGCCGGTTCCAGCGGGGTGACGCGTCAAAGAGTTGTTGGCGCGGCGTCAACGTGTGCGCGGCGTCGGACAACGTCCACGATCCGTTCAACCCTTTGGAGCGTATGATCCACTGCAAATCGCCAACCTGACCGCCCACACCGCCCACATGACCGGCGAACCGGAACTTTATCAATGTCTGGAACTGGTGACCAGCCACCCCCGCCGCACCTTTGGCCTCGCCACGGCCATCACGCCGGGCGCATCCGCCGATCTGGTGGTGGTGGATGCGCAACGCGATGCTCGACCTGGTCAGTCCACCGCCGCGGCTGGCCACATTTAAGGCGGGGCAGCGGGTGGTGTACACAACAATTGAGCAGGTGTGGGCCTAGCGGAAACTGCGATGCACGGCGCCTGAAAGCCTCGACCTTTTCAGCCGCCCGTCCGCCGTGCATTGCAGTTGCCGCGGGTATTATGGGCGCCTGAGCCGTGTGCAACGCACGCCCGCCATGCGACCGCGAGTTCCAATGGACCTGGGGCGGTGCGATGCACACTACCTCCGTGGCGCACCGGCAACAGTCAGGTTTACAAAAGGAGTATCGGGATGGACTTACTCATTCGCAATGCGCATTGCATGAAGGTGACATCGTTGATATTGGCATTGAAAACGGCGTCATCATCGAATTAGCCCCGCGACTGCGTGGCAACGCCGCCCGCGCGATTGACGTGGAAGGAATGCTGACGCTCCCCGCCTTTGTTAACGGCCAACTGCACGCCTGCAAATCGTTTTGGCGGCGGCTGTTGCAGCAGCTGCCGGCGGAGGTGCAGGCGCTGCCCCGTTTTGAGGCGGCGGCGCACGTCAAGCGGCTTTATACCGAGGACAACATTTTCAGCGCGTCGATGAGGTCATGCGGCTGGCCATTGAGAATGGCACCTGCGCCATCCGCCTTTGGCGATGTGGATGAGGATTCAGGGCTGCAACCGGTCAACGCGCTGCTGCGCATTCGAGAAAACATTGCCGCTGATGACCGTACAGGTGGTGGCCTTTCCGCAAGACGGCGTATTGGGCGCATCCACGTTGGGCCTTATGCGGCAGGCCCTGCGCGCCATGCGCCATGGTGGGCGGCATCCCCTGGATCGAGCCCACGCCGGAGTTGCAGCGCCAGCACACCGATATGTGCTTTGCGCTGGCCAAGGAGTTTGATTGCGACCTGCACTTTGTGTGCGACGACGTGATCGACCCACTCATGCGCACGTTGGAATATGTGGCGCAGCAGACTGTTGCCCACAATTGGCAGGGCCGCGTCAGCGCCACCCAGTGCGCCGCCCTCGCCGCCTACGACGACGTACGCCGCCCAAGTCATCATTTGGTGCGCCAGGCGGGCCTGACCATCTTCTGCAACAGCCACGTGGCGCTCATCGCCACCGACTTTGCGCCGCAGCAGCCGTGGCCGCGGCATCACCCGCGCATGGCGAACTGTTGGATGCAGGGGTACCCGTGGCCTGCGGGCAAGACGATATTGACAACTGGTTCTACGCCTTTGGCCGCAACGATATGTTAGAGGTGGCCCAATTTATGGCGCACACCGGCCAGTTCGCCTGGGGCGGCGAAGTCGACCGCGTGCTGCCCATGGGTGACCCGCCCGCCCAGGTGATGAGGCTGGCGGACTATGGACTGCAAGCGGCGCGGCGGCTGACCGGTGGTGCTGGCGGCAGCGGATTGGCACGCGGCGGTGCAGATGCAGGCGGAAAAGCGCTTTGTGGTGCTGCGCGGGCGTGGTGGTGGAAACGGAGCGGGTGCGACGGTGGGCTGAAAGAGATTGGTTGATCGCTGCCATAACATTGGCCCTTCAACGCCGCTCCTGCACGGTTGGGTGCTGCATGTAGCCGTTCTTGTAGTATGGCGACTGCGGCTAAAGGAGCCGCGGTCAAATCACGATTGGATGGCGCTCGGTGAGTTTGGGTAGGTTTGGCATGGTGGGGTGGGCCTTGGGTGGTGGGGGGGGATTTATCGTTGGGTCAGTGGTTTGGTATTTTAGTATGGATATTGCTATTCAGGCAAGTGTCGGTTTAATTGTGGTTCTGCATTGGTCAACGAGATGATGAAATCACGCAAAGCCGCCAAGCCCGCCAAGATTCTCTCTTCAACTTTGCGTCTTTGCGCCTCTGCGTGAGCCAATTCGTTGCATTATGTCGCTGACCAGTACAGTTTAATTGTGGTTCTAGCGGGAAATTAGCTCTTGAATAGACAGTTGGTTATGAAAGATATGTCACCTTACACGGCGCGGCCCGAAACACCAATCTCCCTCGTGGTCAGTGTAGCACCGAGAGCTTGCGCATATCCACGCTGGATCTGTTGGGGTATGATTTGAGGAATATACTGCGCGGGCGTATGTTGGTGACGGAGCGGGCGGTGAAAGGATTGGAGGATGACGCACATGGGATTCGCAAGGATGCGTTTTCGTATGGGGGCCACAGCCTTTCTGGAAGAGGCGACAGCCGTGTTCGCGCAAGCCGATGCCATTCCCGCCTCTTTCAGTGAGGCGTCCATCTCGCCCCCAAAGCGAAACACTCCCGATTCGCTAAATCTGATTGACAACGCTGTTAGAATTCAGTATACTGGCAAATAACATCCATTGTAAGCATAAAGATGATTTGTTCTTACCACAAAGGCCAACGACAAAAGGGATAAACAGCGGTTCGACTCCTGTCGCTCTCTTGCTCATCATTTCGTTTAGTCGCCGCTTTTCCCTTTAATCGTTAGGCGTTTATTCCGTTTCAAATAGGGAGATGTGATGACTCCATCAGTAAAAATCCGACTTGGCAATCTGTTTGACGGAGCATCAGACTTAATAGTTTTGCCTTGTTCAACAAGCGGCACTATAACTGGATTTGTTGCTCGCTCTCTAAGTCGTTATTCACTCCCTCATCCTATGGCAGGAATGGAACTTGGTCAAGTTGAAATATTGCCATTTGAAGGGGGAGAAAATATAGCCCAATTTGTTGCTTTTGCCGCCTCAGTTAAAGCAATGACATCTTCAGCGAGTGCTATTGAGGATATTGGTATTGCTCTTGGAAATTTCACAAAGAAAGAATCGTCTGTTCGCATTATTGCAGCCCCTTTATTAGGGGCGGGTTCTGGTGGGCTTCAAAGTGAGTCTGTTATAGCCGCTTTAACAAAGGGGTTTGTGAATTCGGCTAATGAATACGCAACTTTAGTCATTTATGTGTTACATCAAGATGTTTTTAACCGCTTAAGGAGTAATCGCCGTATTTTAGTCGGAAAATCTAAAAGTTCAATTCGAGTATTTATCAGTCATACATCAACCACAGATGAAGCGGTTGAATGGGTAAAAAATCTTGCGTTATTCCTAATTGATAACGGTGTTCAGGCAAGGTTAGATAGATTTCACCTCCGTAGGGGAATGGATTTGCCTCAATGGATGTGCAACGAACTCTCTCTGGCCCAAAAGGTTATTGTTGTGTGCGATGAAACATACAAACTAAAAGCAGATGGAAGATTGGGTGGTGTGGGATGGGAAACAATGATTATTCAGGGAGATGTTGCAAATCTGCCTCCCGACAGCACAAAATACCAAGTTATCGTGAGAACCGAAAACATTCAAGATGGTATACCTTTATACTTAAAAACAAAATACGCGTTTCATGCTAAACCGTCAGATAAAGAAAACTCTTTTCAGGGTGAACTTTTACGTGAACTTTTAGACTTACCTCTTGACGAACGTGCCGAAGAGAAAGAGTTTGCTGTCTAGTAACCGGTCATTGGATGCTCTTCATTGTTTTGATTCCTTTATTACGACAATGATATCGCTCGTTTTCAAAGACAATTAGCACATCTGCGACAGATCGAAAAGAATCCAGCAAATGCAAATACGTGAATATCTAAGTTTGCATCCGGCCGTTCTTGTCGCGACGCCTCAGTCATCATAGTTTTGGAATGAACTGAACGCTATCAGATTAAGAGCCTATGGTTGTGCTGTGACTGTTAAAGAGGGGCTTCCTGTTTTAAATTCAAAATAACCCATATGAACTACCTCCTAACACTCCTCCTCATTAGCACCCTCATCTTCCTGCACGAACTTGGCCATCTTGTGGCCGCCAAATGGTGCGGCATCCCCATTGCGCGTTTTTCAGTCGGTTTTGGCCGCAGACTCTGGAGCATCCAGATTGGCGAGACGGAATATTGCGTCTCCGCGTTGCCTCTGGGTGGCTATGTGTTGCCGGCCATTGACGAAGCGGACTTTCAGCAATTGTCCGTGCATCATCAAGTACTCTTTGCTTTGGGTGGGCCGCTGGTCAATTTCGCCACGGCTCTCGTGAGCCTTGCCATTCTTTTCACCTCTATTGGCGGACTTTCACTTGATCTGGCGCTGCTTCAGCCGCTAAAACAAACAGGGGCGCTGGCCATGCAAATTCTGTATATACCGCCAGGGCTGTTTGGTCAGATGAATGAACTTAGGGGCATTGTGGGCATTGTGGCGACCGGTGGGGACTATGTGGACGCCAGCCTTTGGCGGTTGCTGGAACTCTCGTTTCTGCTCAACGTTAATCTGGCCGTGTTCAACCTGCTGCCCATTTTGCCGCTGGACGGGGGCCGCATTGTGATGGCGCTCTTTGCAGCAGATCTATACCCCGCTGCGCCGATTACAGACGCCATTGGCGCTGACCGGCTGGGCGCTGCTGTTCGGCCTGATGATTTATGCCACAATTATGGATGTGACCAGGCTGATCACGAGCGCGCTGGCATAGGGAAACAAATGAATTTAGCTGAACAAGTGGCTGAGCTGTGCTCAAAAAAGAGCAAGGCTGAGCAATTCTCCGGCGCCATCATCATCCGCCACGACAAAGAAGATCTACTCCGCGCGGCCTACGGCTACGCCAACCGCGCCTGGCAAATCCCCAACCGCATCGACACCCGCTTCCGCATCGCCTCCATCTCCAAGATGTTCACGGCGGTGGCCGTCTTGCAACTGATCGAAGCGGACAACTGGACGCTGGACACGCGCGCTGTCGAGCACTTGGGGCTGGATAACACCGCCATCTCCCCCGAAATCACCGTTTATCACCTGCTGACCATGACGTCCGGCATGGCGGACTGGTTTGATGAGTCGACGGATGATTGGGAGGCAGCCTGGGCGGCGCTCTGTCGCGAACACCCCATTTATCTGCTGCGCGATAACGCCGACTATCTGCCGCTGTTTGCGCACAAACCGCCGACAGCCGCCGTGGGCGCCAAACACCAATACAACGGCGCCGGCTATATGCTGCTGGGCCTGCTGATCGGCAGCGCAGCAGCGGGCTGAGCTATTTTGATTACGTGCGCCAGCATATTTTTGCCCAGGCGGGCATGGCGCGCGCCTGACTTCCTGGCGCTGGATGATGTGCATGAGGACGTGGCCGAAGGCTACATCCCCGTCACCGACGCCAATGAGCGCATCACGGGCTGGAAGCGCAACAGACGGCCCGACTTCACGCCCGCCGCCGCGGCCGATGGCGGGCCACCTCCACCGTGGATGATTTGCACCGTTTTGCGCGGCGCTGCGCAATGGCCAACTCCTGTCCACCGCAATGACGCGGCGCCATGCTGACCCCCAAAGTGCTCCAAGATGATGAGCAATTCCGCGGCTACGTGGATGTATGGCTATGGCAACTTTTTCTTGCTGGATGCGTCGGACCAGATCGTGCGCGCTGGGGCCACACCGGTGAGGAAGACGGCGTAAGCTGCCGTCTGTATCACTACCCGCCGCAAAATCTGGACGTGATCATCCTGGGCAACCAGAGCTGGTGCGCTGGCGGCTTGGGGTGGGAGATTCATGATTTGATTGCGGAAGAGATTTTGTAAACACGGATAGGAGAACACGGATAAGATCAAATCTGTGTTCCCCTCATCCGTGTTTACAACTTATTGCGTCGAACCCCGATCTCTTACCTCACTGCCATTAAGTTAACAGTCATCCGGCAGTTTGCCGTAGGCAGTTGCGAAGCGCCCACGGCAAACTGCCCACGGCAAACTGGTTACTTTGACACGAAAATGCTTAACTTAATGGCAGAGGCCACCTACCCCTCATACAACCCCATCACCCCCCGTGCGCTCTCCACCACCATCTCCTGCAACCCCACCGGCTCAACCACCACAATACGCGCCCCAAAGCCCAGCACCTGCGCCAATGCCTCCTGCTCAAGCTCAAACAGAATCTCCACCCGCACCCAGCCATCCGCCGCCGGCGAGCTGACCCCCTGCACCCGCGCAAAACGCATGTGGCGCAAGCTCGGCACAACCCCTGGATCGGCGCGCACGGTCACCGGATATTGGGGCAAATTGGCTTTAAAGTCAGCGGTGGATTGCGCCCAATACGCGGCCAAATCAAAATCGGCCGGGCGCGCACAGGGCTGTTCGGCAATCTCCGCCCGCGCCACCCGCGAAACGCGATAGGTGCGCAGTTCTCCCTCTACCCCCGCAATCAAATACCAAATACGCCCCTTAACCACCAGCCCCAGCGGATCGACCAGCCGCTCCACCGCTTCACCATCGCTGCGCCCATACGCCATGCTCAGCTTGCGATCCTGCCACAGCGCCTGCTGAAGTGTTTCAAAAGCGGGCGCTTCTTCCTCGACGGCAAACCAGCTCGCACCATCCACGTGTAGGCGCTCGCGCATGTGTTGGGCCGTGCGCCGCTGCATGTCGGGCAGGCTGGCCAGCAGCTTGGCAAAGGCGCTGTCCGACGCGCTGTTGAGCCCCAAGTCGTTGAGCAGGCGCGCCGGCGTCTGCACAAAGAGCGCCTGGATTTCGCTGAGATTCAGCCCGGTCAGATTGGTGCGATATTCTTCCAGCAGGCGCCAGCCGCCGCCATTGCCCCGCTCGGCGTAAACCGGCACACCGGCCAAGCTCAACGCCTCCATATCGCGCTGAATCGTGCGCTCGGAGACGGCAAAGCGCGCGGCCAGCTCACCCGCCGTCATGTGGCGGTGGACCTGGAGCAGCATAAGGATGGAGAGAAGGCGTTCGGCGCGCATGGGAGGGTCCTTTTGCGTGTTGCGTATTGCGTGTACTGGTTTAGGGAGTTTGTTTGGGACGTGATTCCAATTGGGCCAAGTTCATATGATTCAAATAGCGAAGACTGCGATGCACGGCTTCAGAAAGTTCCGACCTTGTAGTCGCGAAGTCAGCCGTGCGTTGCAGTCGCAGCGGCCATTGAAGACTACGACACACGACTTTAGAAAATCTCATCCTTGCAGCAGTCGAGAAGTTAGCCGTGTGTCCTGCTTACTGGCGCAGTCGCAGCAATCTTATTGGGAACATCCCCAAGGTCAAGTCTACAGCACAAATATGACATATATTGTCGTATTTGTGCTGTATGATAAACATAGTTGAAGGATGGTGCCAACCAACAAATATTCGAATGTACCATCATCACGTCAACCGGTACACGCAACACGCAATACGCAACACTTTAAGGAGCCCAATCATGTCAAATCTTCACGGAAAAGTCGCTCTTGTCGCCGGGTCCACGCGCGGCGCTGGCCGCGGCATCGCCTGCATGTTGGGCGCGGCGGGGGCCACGGTTTACTGCACGGGCCGCAGCACGCGACAGCAGCGCTCGGAAATGGATCGGCCGGAAACGATTGAGGAGACCGCCGAAATGGTGACGGCGCACGGCGGCCAAGGCATTTGGGCGCAGGTGGACCACACCCAGCCGGAGGAGGTGGCGGCGCTGGTGGCGCGCATTGCCGAGGAGCAGAATGGCCAGCTCGACATTCTGGTCAACAACATTTCGGGCGATTGGAACATTCAATGGGTGCAGCCAGGACATACCACGCTGCCCTTTTGGGAGGGCTCCATTGCCAAGGGGTTAGCTGTGCAGGAGCAGGCGGTCAATTCGCACATCATCACCAGCCACTATGCGGCCCGGCTTATGGTGCAAAATCGGCGCGGGCTCATTGTCGAGATCAATGACGGCAACTGTTTGAACTACAATTGCGGTCTGTTTTACGGCTTCTCCAAAGGCTCGGAGGTGCTGTTGGCTTATATGATGTCGGTAGAGCTAGAGCCGCACAACGTGGCCGCGGTTTCGCTTACGCCGGGCTGGCTGCGCTCCGAAGTGATGCTGGAGGGCTTTGGTGTCAAAGAGGCGAACTGGCGGGATGTCATGAAGCGCCGTCCAGATTTTGAAAACTCGGAAACGCCTTTTTATGTAGGGCGCGCTGTTGTCGCACTGGCCACCGATCCCAACATTATGCGGCGCACCGGCCACGCCTTGAGCGCCGGTTATTTGGCCCGCGAATATGATTTTACCGATGTAGATGGCCGCCAGCCGCCTGGCTATTGTCCCGAGGGGCGCTTTCGGGATGGGGTATTTGAAAGGATTGGCTAAGGGGGTGGGGAGATGACAAGATGACAGGGTGACAAGATGACAGAGTGACAAGATGACAGAGTGACAAGATGACAGGGTGACCTGCCACTTCACCTTGTCACCTAGTCACCCTGTCTCCGGTCATCCGGTCACCTTGTCATCTTAATTCCCGTGCGTCCAATCCGTCCAGCCCATGTTTTTGCCCGCATGAGCCTTGGTGGCGGTGGGGAAGTTCGTGCCGTAGATTTTGTTGACCATCCAGGGCATCCATTCATCATCGCTCTGGGCTGGCCAGTTGATGCCGTAGAGGAACTCAACCGCACGCAGCAGAGCGCGATCCTCCCATTCGTAGACCGGATAGCCAGCGCGGGCCAAGATTTCAGCCTGCACAAAGGCGCCCTGCAACCCTTCCCATGCATAGTTGGTGGAAGCGGGCGGCCAGCGGAACGAACCGCCGCGGCGCATCTCTTCGGGCAGGGCGCCGTCGATGCTGTGACCATCCTTGGTAGAGCCGGTCGGGTTGATGCCCACCGGGCGGCTGGGGTTGGCCTGCCAGCTCAGGTCGCTGTTGTAACTAAAGCCATTATAGGCTGAGATGTCGCCCAGCCAGCCGTGGAAGACCTGCGCCGTGCGCTGCAGCTCGGCCTGGTCGCCCAAATAGACGGCAATGGCGGCGCGTGAGGCGCCGGCGTGCGTACCCCAGTTGTTGGGACGCAGTTCGTGGGTCTCCTGCAGCGTGTCGCCATCCAGCCGCTTGGTGAGCAGCTCGCGTAGCTTGGCGCGGAAGCGGCCATCCAGACCGGAGTCCACGTGCTGCAGGTCGATCAAATCGGCGGCAATCACATAGGCGGCCAGTTCGCGGCCCAAGGCCAGCGTGCGCCCGCCCGCTTCGGTCTGGCCATCGGTGACGGTTTTGAGCGCATCCACCACCTGGCTGCGATAGGAGGTCTGGCCGGTGCGGGCATAGACCAGCGCCTTGGCCAAAATCTCTACATTGGCGTTTGAGTCCTGGTCGCTCAAGTCAGGCGTGGCCGCGTTTCCATCAGCGGCGGCTTTCACATTATCCCAGGCGCTGCCCGATGTGGGCAGTTTGTTCAGTTCACCTTCGGTCAGCCACAGCCCACCGGGCGGCGAATAGGGCGGCTGGTTGGCCGGCGTGGTGGGCGTAGGCGTGGGGACAGTACCAGGCGTGGACCCTGGAGTGGCTGTAGGCGTGCTCGGTATGGTCGTCGTGCCGGAATCGGTGGGCGTAGCGCCCGGCTCAGGCGTGGATGTAGCCGGCTCTGGGATTCCGGGCGACCGCGTTTCGACCGTGGCGGGTGTAGCCGAAGCATCTGGTGATGTTGTAGCCGACGCGCCCGGCGTGGCCGAAGCACCTGGAGGAACCTCGCCACCGGGTACTTCCGGCGTGACCTGTTCACCGGGATCGGGGGGCGTCAAATCGGGCTGATTGGCCACAATGGGCAGGTAAACGGGCCATTTTTCTTGTCCCCAAACACGCGCCGTCGTTATCGTGCTCAAAACAAGGATGAACCCAGCGCTCAGTGTGAGCAGAATCGAGGGGTGAAACTTTTTTGACTGCATTTTGTAGCTCCTTCATAGTGAGTAGACCGCAACGGTGTTGGCGATACAGGCATCGGTCTCAAATAGGGAATCCGGCCGCATCACTTGTCGTTGCGATCTACTGATAGTGAATCTTACGGAATTAACCGAGATGGGTAACTCTGCGTCTGTTCCCTTCGACAAGCTCAGGGAACAGACGCAGAGTCACCGGGATAGTTAATTTACTTTTCCGTAAAAGAGTCTAGCGTAGGAGCATGGGGCGCCGCTTTTTTGTCGGGCTTCTGTCAGTCAACTTTACAAATACCATTCAGTGACCAATCTGTGACTGCTCTTTGACCTAAAGAAAACGTATAGACGGGGTGTAAATGGGGTGTGAATCGTGGGAAAAGTATGGTGGGGTCTGACATCAATACGTGAAGATGCGCTGTACGCGACGATTTTTAAACGCAAAGGGCGCAAAAGACGCGAAGGGGTATCTATATGTTGGAGGATGGATGCTTTTGTCGCGTTGGTGAAGAGGCGGCGGATTAAAAATCAGCCCTACATTTGCAGGGCCGATTAACTGACAGATTTAATCTGCCTACTGCGAAGGACACGCAGATGCACAAAGGATACTCAAGTCGGTTCTTCGCGTTTCTTTGCGATCTTTGCGGTAAATCAGTTAATCAGTTTGAAGTGGATGAACGGCGCCTTTGGCAACAGTGAAGAGCTGGGCGCGGGTGCGGAATTCAGGAGTGAAATCTTCCCAATCGGTGGTGGTGAGCAGCGCTTGCGGCACGTTTTCCAGCGCGGTGAGCAGCGTGGCCCGCCGCACGGCGTCCAGCTCGCTCATCACGTCGTCCAGCAGCAGCAGGGGGGCGGCGCCGGTGGCGGCGGTCATGGCCTGCACCTCGGCCAGCTTGAGCGAAAGCGCAGCCGTGCGCTGCTGCCCGCGGCTGCCGTAGGTGCGCAGGTCGCGGCCATTGACCAGAAAGCGCAGATCGTCGCGGTGCGGTCCGTAAAGCGTGTTGCCGGCGGCAATTTCGCGGCCGCGGCGGCTGGCCAGCTTGGCCATAAATTGGCGCTGCACTTGATCTGCGGTCAACGCAATCTCACCAGCAATTGGCTCGATGCGCTCCAACCGGTTCTCTTTGAGCCAGGCGTAATCGGCCTCCGACATGTCGCCCAAATTAAAGCTGGGCAGATATTGCAGCGTCAACTGCTCGCGTTCGTCGCTTAATTCAAGATGGCGCTGGCGGGCAATCTGCTCAAGCTGCTGCACAAATTGATGGCGCTGGACGAGCACTACGCTGCCGTGGGTGGTGAGCTGTTCATCCCAAAAGGCGAGCTGGCTCTCCACGTGGGGGTCGTTGGGGCGGGCATTTTGCTCGCGCAGCGTTTTGAGCAGGCCGTTGCGGTGGGTCATCACTTTTTGACATTGGGAAAGCGCCCGCGTATATTCGCGGCTGATCTGGCAGAGCGCAATGTCCAGATAGCGGCGGCGCTCGCCGGGGCTGCCGTCCACCAGCTTTATGTCTTCGGGTAAAAAGAGCACGGCGCGCATCTGCCCCACCAGGTCCAGGCTGCGCTTGCTGCTGCCGTTGATCTTGATCTGCTTTTGGAACGTCCCTCCCTCACCGCGCTGCGAAAGCACAATTTCCAATTCGAGCGGTCGGCTGCCGGCGCCGGTCAACACGGTGGCCGCCACGCGGCAAAACGGAATCGGCTCATCCTCGGCCAGCCAATCCACAATTTCGCGCTCGGTCTGCGCATGCACCGGCTTGCTGGTGGCCAGATAGTAGACCGCCTCCAGCAAATTGGTTTTGCCCTGCGCATTTTCGCCCTGAAACAGCGTCAGGGGACCGGAGAAATCAAGCTCCAGTTTTTGATAATTGCGGAAGTGGGTGAGAGAAAGGTGGGAGAGGAACATGAATTTACGATAGATGCGAATGTGAAGCGGAAGTGGCGTCTAAACTATGATGTAAATGATTAAGTGATGTACTATGATTTCGCATGGCGGATAGAGGGAAGGAAATGACAGCAAACGTTTGCCAGCAGAATCATAGCCTTCATTGAATCATAAAAATCACAGTGCGGACAAGGTTTTTCTCTTTCCTATAGCGCTGCCCTAAACAGAAACCATCGTACATCACAAACCGTAAATCACCTATTTCTTTGCGTTAATTCAGCCACCAACACATCAATTGCGGTTTCGGGGTCGGCGCC
The DNA here is from genome assembly GCA_041391125.1 of Caldilineaceae bacterium. Taxonomy (GTDB): domain Bacteria; phylum Chloroflexota; class Anaerolineae; order Caldilineales; family Caldilineaceae; genus JACKBC01. Next base: position 7,328 of record JAWKON010000010.1, on the reverse strand, counting down.
GGTCTTCATGGCGTAGTCGGTTTCAAGCAAGCGCTCCATAATGGCGTCCAGTTCTTCGATCTTGTATTGGCGGGACTGCTGCAGCGCTTTTTTGACCGGATAGGGGCTTTCGCCCACGATTTTGGCAATGTCGTATTCATTGCCGCCGCCGCTGCTGGCCGCGTCTTTCACTTTGACCATAATGCGATACTGGCGCGTGATCATGGTGAGCAGATAAAACGGATTGGCGTCGCCGCGGCGCAATTCATAGAGCGAACGCATGGCGGCGCGCCCGTTGCGCTGGCTCAAAGCGTCGGTCAAATTCCAGATCAGCGCCTCGCTGGCGTCGCTGACCAGCAGCTTGACATCGTGGCCCGCAATGGCGCGGCCGCTGGCGTAGGCGGACAGCTTTTGCAGCTCGTTTTCAAGCTGGCGCAGATTGACGCCCACATAGTCGCACAACATGCGGATGGCCTGGCCTTCGATGGCGATGTTGTGCTGCTTGGCGTACTGCTGAATCCAGCCCGGCAGCGCCTGCGCATCCGGCGCACCCAGCTCGACCAGCGTGGCGTGTTTGGCCTGCACCAGCCCGCTAAGGCCGCCGATTTTGCGTTCCGGCCCAGTCGCGCTTTCAGGCCGCGTAAAGCCTTTCCAAAGCTGGCGCCGTTTGTCCACGCTGTCGATAAAGAGAATATCGGCTGTTTCGGGTGGATGGGCCAGCCCATCCAAAAGCTGCACAGCTTCGGCATGGGCGGCGCTGTCGGCGCTTTTGCTGGCCGCCATGCGCTTGTCCAGATGGTCCAGATAGCCGGAAACCAGGATGAGCCGCTTGGCGGCCAGAAAGGGCATCATACTGGCGTCGCCCAAAATGCGGGCGGCATTGGCTTGATTGCCTACCAGTTCGGTGGTGTTCAGGCTGGCCATTTCGGCGTCGCCCATATCGGCTTTGATGGCCGCAATGTGCTGTTTGACGAGCAATTCGTCGCCATCCAAAATCAGGTGGATCATATCATGACGGGCCTTTACGCCGCAGCGAAAAGAGCATAGTTGCTCCCAATAAGCCGGCAATGCCCATCCAGGTCAAAAACTCGCCCGACTTCCAATCCAGCGTGAGAACCGCGCCGTTGAGCAGAATACCGGCCGATAACCCAAACAGAAATATCTCCGCACCGCCCACTGAGAAGAGCGCGCCCGCGCGTTTGCCCAGATCGCCGCGCAGATTCCACAGCACCAGCCCAATCAGCGCCACGGCCGCCGTCAGGGGAACCAGTGCGATCAGATCGGAGATAGTAATGCCGTGGCCGCCGCCCAGCGAAATAATGGATGGTCCTTTGAGCCGTCTGGGCGGGAAAATAAACGCCAATCCCACCGCCAGCAACACGGCTCCCCCCATAAACTTCTGATAAAGTTCAATCGATTTATTTCTGTGTCTAAACTGAATCATAGCTACATTCTTCAAATAATTCTATAAAGGTTTTGAACAATCATGATAACGAAAAACGCTAACTTTTTGATCAACAGATTTCACAGATTTTATAGATTATCAGGAGACGGCAATGCTCTTTGGCTTCGACAAGCTCAGCCGCCGAGCATTGCCGTCTCCTGATTATTATGTGAGTTCGCCGTTTTGAAGGATTTCACAAATACGAAGAAAAAATCTATTGAATCCGTGCAATCTGTTGATCATTCAAATATCACGCGCACCGCGGGCTGACCGAAGAGGGTGAGCGCCTGCACGTCCACCACCCAGCGATCCGCCACTTGGGCCAGCGTAGTGTATTGCTGCAAATAGGTCCCCAGCGGCCGCGACTGCACCAGCGTCAAGAGCACCAGCGGCAGCGCCAGCGAAAAGCGGTTCCAAAAGCTGCCGCGCAAGCTGCCAAAGATCATGCCAATGAGCGTGGCCAGCACGCCCGCCGCCGCCAGATTGGTGCCGCAATTGGGATGAATGGCAAGATGCACATCGCCCGCTTGCAGCCGCAACAGCGCATTGCCCACCGCTTGCCGCACCTCCTCGGCATGAACATTGCCCATAATGGTAAAGCCCATCACGTCGCTCAGGCCGCTAACGCGTCGGTTGGGATAACGCTCGTTGAGCAGGTGAATGGTGGCGTGTTCGATGGCGTGGTGCTGCCGCGTGCGCCGTACAACTTCGTGCAGAATGGTAATCATTTCATTGGCCCCACTTACTCCCTATAAGCATCACCCAATCAACCGATCATACTCATCATGCTTGCCGATCCAGTACCAATAAACAGTATCGCCTTGCAAAATGCCAAGCGCGCGATACTGGCGACCAATGCGAACCGAAACCTCATCGCCTACGCGCTTGAAACGTAGCCCGGGCAGTTGTGGGTTATCACGCCACAAGCGATAAGCCTGTCGCGCACGCTCTCTAACATCTGGTGGCAACGTTTTAAATGCTTCGCGAAAACTGCGGGTGGTACGCGAGTTCATGGCAAATTCAATTCACCATCCGCAGAAAACAGGGGTTCCGTTGTGCCAGCATCAATCTCGGCGCGTGCGGCCGCGGCTAAAGATGCAAACTTGCCTCGGTGACGGGCTTGGGCTGCCTCCCATAGCGCATCTTCGGCCTGCATCTGCTCTTCAGTAGCATCCAGCCAGTTGTCTTCTTCCGGTGTAATTGGAGAAGGGTAGGCAGATTGATGCTGTAAGAAGCGCACGAAATCATACACTTGCGCAGCGCGTTCGAGTGGCATATCGGCGACAAGCGCGGCCACGGCATTAGCATAATCGACCGGCTGCAATTGTTGTGCGGTTTGCATGTGAATTCCCCAAATCAAAGCAAGTTACATTCAATCGGATCTCATATGGTTGACCCGCTTTGGTTTCGATACGGCTGGAAACTGCCCCAGCCTACCCTTCGGTAAACTCAGGACACCGCTCAACCGCCGCTATTCTTGCCAATCACATGAGATCCCAAGTTACGCGCCATTGATCAACGCTTTGGCCCGCGCCGCTACATTTTCGGCAGTCAGCCCTAATTCCTGGTAAATGCGTTTGTACGGTGCGCTGGCGCCAAAGCGATCAACACCCAATACGTCGCCAAGGGCCGAATTGTTTCCAACCCAGCGCTCCCAGCCAAAGGGGCTGCCGGCTTCGATGGCCAGGCGCGGCACATCCGTCAACAGCACTTCGGCGCGATATGCGGCGCTCTGTTCCGCAAACAGCTCCCAACAGGGCAGGCTGACCAGGCGCACGCCCACGCCCTCGGCGGCCAGCGCTTTGGCCGCGGCGTAGGCAATGCCCAACTCGCTGCCGGTGGCAATCAGCACGACCTGCGCGGCTTTTGCACTCTGGTAGAGCACATAGCCGCCTTTGGCTGTTTCAGCGGCTGCGCCCAGCCCTTCACCGGCGCGGTCAAATGTGGGGACGTTTTGGCGGGACAGCGCCATCAGCGTGGGGCCGCTTTTGTGCAGCAGGGCCGCCCGCCATGCCTCGGCAGTCTCATTGGCGTCACCGGGGCGGAAGACGCGCATGTTGGGCATGGCGCGCAGCGAGGCAAGCTGCTCCACCGGCTGGTGGGTGGGGCCATCTTCGCCCACGCCTACCGAGTCGTGAGTAAAAATGTAGATCACGTGCAGCCCACTCAAGGCGGCCAATCTCATGCTGGGCCGCAGGTAGTCGGTGAACACAAAGAAGGTGGCCCCAAACGGGATCACGCCGCCGTGATAGGCCATGCCGTTGAGGATGCCGCCCATACCGTGTTCACGCACGCCAAAGTGCAAATTGCGACCACTGTAGCTGTCGGCCTGAAAATCACCGCCCTCTTTGATCGTGTTTTTGTTGGAAGCGGCCAAGTCGGCGCTGCCGCCAATCAAGTTGGGGATGACCGGCGCCAGCGCGTTGATGACGGCGCCGCCGGCGTTGCGCGTGGCCACCTCTTTGCCCGCCTCAAAAGTGGGCAGCGCCTCTTGCCAGCCCGCCGGCAATTCACCGGCGATGGCGCGCTGCAATTCGGCGGCGGCTTCGGGATGCTGCTGGGTGTAATCGGCCAGCAGGGCGTCATACGCGGCCTGGTTGGCCTGACCGGCGGCAATAAACTGTTCGCGCGCGGCCTTGACTGCATCCGGCACGTAGAAGCGGCTGTCGGCGGGGAAGCCCAGCGTGGCGCGCACGCGGGCCAGTTCCTCTTCGCCCACGGCGTCGGAATGAATGCTGGGCGTGCCTTGATAGGTGGGGCTGCCGTAGCCGATAATGGTTTTGCAGCCGATGATGCTGGGCCGCGGGTCGGCTTGGGCGGCGGCAATGGCGGCCTGCACGGCGGCGCCATCCATGCCGTCGATGCGCTGCACGTGCCAGCCATACGCTTCAAAACGCTTGGCCCAATCTTCGGTGTAGGCCAGGCTGGTGTAGCCGTCGATGGTGACGTGATTGTCGTCATAAAGGTAGATCAGCTTGCCCAGCCTGAGATGACCGGCCAAGCTGGCGGCTTCACTGGAAATGCCTTCCATCAGGTCGCCGTCGCTCACAATGGCGTAAGTATGATGGTCAATGACGTTAAAACCGGGGCGGTTAAAGCGGCTGGCCAGCCAGCGTTCGGCCATGGCCATGCCCACGCCGTTGGCAAAGCCCTGGCCCAGCGGTCCGGTGGTGGTCTCAATGCCCGGCGCATGGTGAAATTCCGGATGGCCGGCTGTCTTCGAACCCCATTGGCGGAAGCTTTTGAGCTGGTCCATCGTCATGTCGGCAAAGCCGGTCAGGTGCAGCAGCGAGTAGAGCAGCATAGAGCCATGCCCGGCGCTGAGCACAAAGCGGTCGCGGTCAAACCAGCTTGGGTCTTGTGGATTGAAGCGCAAAAAGCGGCTCCACAGCGTAAAGGCGGCTTGCGCCATGCCCATGGGCAGCCCCGGATGGCCGGATTTGGCCTGCTCCACGGCGTCGATAGACAACATGCGGATGGTGTTGACGAAGGTCTGTTCGGCAGCGGCGTCGATGGCAATCGTCTGGTGCGAAATGTTTTGTGAACTCATTTGATAAATCCCTTCATAAAGTTAAAAGAACGTGCGGTTATTGTCCATTGTTCACAGATGATTGTCAACTACAGCGTCTAACATATTTGGCCTTCCAATCATTTTCATTTAGGATGGACATTTGCGTTTTGAGGCAAAGACGGAATAGAACACAGATTTTGCAGACTTCGACGTGAGCTCATTCGAACGATTCTAAAGATTTTCGCAGATTCATTGTGGCGATTTCAGTATTGCTTGTGTACTTTCGGTAGGCGTTTAGCCTGTACAATATCTGCGAAAATCTGTGCCATCTGCGGTCTGTTTCGCCTGAATAAGTAGAACCGATAAAGTTACCATAAAAACAACGACTCAATCAATCCACAGATTTTGCAGATGCCCTTGGGAAGACAGGAAAACCTGTGAACTCTGTAGTTTATATGGTTTCTTCTGATTGGCTGACACATTTAATCTTTCTACCGCGAAGGGCGCGAAGATGCGCAAAGGTACTCGAGAAGATTCTTCGCGTTTCTTTGCGATCTTCGCGGTAAAATAAGATTTGTCAGTCAATCAGGATTTCTTTCTTGGTTTTACTTATTAGTTCGTTCTACGGAAAAAGCTATGCGTGGTTTAGGAATCATACGTGAATGGCTGCCGCGGCTCATGCAGGATCGGCAGTTGCAAAGGCGGATCGCCGGTGGGCTGGGCCTGTTGGGCGGCGTAGGGGTTGGGCTGGCCGGTTATGCGCTGTTGCACGAACCGGTGGCCATCGAGCTGGAGCGACTCACGCTGCGCTTGCCCAATGCGCGTGGCCGGCTGCCGCACAATGGTTTAAAGATTCTGCATCTTTCGGACACCCACTTTCAAAACTTAACCCGCCGCGAACGCACCAAAATTGAGCGCATCCGTCGTTTGACCGCCGACCTTGAATATGACCTGCTTGTACACACCGGTGATTTCTGGCACAATGAAGCAGGTATTGAAAATGTGGCCACGCTGCTGGATCTGCTGCCCAAGCCGCGATTAGGCGCCTACGGCGTTCTGGGCAACCATGATTATGTCTGCTACAGCCACAGCGATATTCTCACGCGCAACTGGCAGCGCTACCAGCAGGTCAGCGCTAACGGCCATCACAAGGGGACGGCGGCGCCCGTTTATCAAAATGGCGCCGGCGCGCCGGTCTATCAAAACGGCTACGCTCACGGTGCGACGAGCAGCGCATCGCCCCTCCCCAGTCCGCAAAATGGCGTGGTCGCCCAAAATACGATGTTGCCGCCGCTCTCCTGGCTGGAATTTGTGCAGGACTCCATTCAATTTATCCGCTACTTTTTGAATGTGCCGTTTGATCTGGAGCGAGTCAGCCTGAACAATGTGCAGATGCTAGTCGAGACGCTGCATGAGCATGGCGTTGAGATTTTGCACAATCGGTCGGTGCATCTCCGCCATCAGCCGGGCGAAGCCGATGGCGTGGACCTGCATTTGGCTGGCGTGGATGATGTGTCCGAAGGTGCGGTGGATTTGGCGGCGGCGTGGGCCGAGACGCCAGCCGACAGCTTGAAAATATTGCTGAGTCATAACCCCGATATTTTGGAAGAGCCGGCTTCGCGGCGCGCCGACCTGATTCTGGCCGGCCATACGCACGGCGGACAAGTGGCGCTGCCGCTGCTGGGCGCCGCCCATACGCAGTCGATCCACCTGGGGCGGCGCGAGGCGGCCGGCTATATGCGCCGCGATAACACACACGTTTACGTGACGCGCGGCATTGGTGAAGGCATCCCCCTGCGCTTTGGCGCAAAACCACAAATTACATTATTAACCATCATGGCGGAGTAGCTATCATGTTGAACCTATGGCGCTGGCGGCAAAGGCTGGTGGGGGATTTGACGGGTCGGGTGCTGGAAATTGGCGTGGGCGCAGGCCCCAATTTGCGTTACTATCGGCGGGCGGAGCATCTCTTTGCCATTGAGCCCGATGCTGACGACGTAGCCAAAGCCCAGGCTGCGGCTCAACGCGCCGCCATCCCCGTGACCGTTGAAGTGGCCGCGGCCGAAAAGCTGCCCTATCCCGACAATCACTTTGATCACATTGTAAGTTCGCTGGTGCTCTGCTCTGTGCAGGATCAGCACCAAACGCTGATCGAGCTGCGCCGGGTGCTCAAGCCGGGCGGAACGCTGCACCTGGTGGAGCATGTGCGCCCGCAGAATGAATTGCTCTACAACCTATTCCGCATGCTAACGCCGCGCTGGCGGCGGGTGGCCTGCAACTGCCACCTGGACCGCCCCACCATCGAAGTGTTGCAAGAGATGGGCTGGGAAGTGACCGTGCAGCGCCGCATCTTTATGTTTGTGCGCATGAGCGCCCGCCCGCTGCCTCAAGCCC
>JAWKON010000009.1:0-182308 GCA_041391125.1 Caldilineaceae bacterium | reverse complement strand
TGATCCCGGCCTACACGCGCATTGTGCAAAAGCTCTATCCCGATGCCGTGCGCGGGCGCATCATGTCCACCATCCGCATGGTGCAGGTGGCCGCCATTCTGGTGGTGACGCCGCTGGCCGGCTGGACGCTGGACCACTTGGGCTATCGCGTGCTCTTTCCCATTGGGGCGCTGATGGCGCTGGCGGCGGCGCTGCTCTTTACGCGCATTCAGGTGGATGAAGGGCCGCTGCCCCCACGCGACACCAAAACCTTTAGCGATCTGGGCCAGATTCTGCGCGAGGACCGCCGCTTTGTGATCTACTTGATCAGTTTTGCGCTGCTGGGGCTGGGCACCATGATGTCCTCACCGCTCTATCCCATTGTGCAGGTGGACCGGCTGGGCCTCTCCTATAGCCAAATCGGGCTGTTGGGGCTGGTCGAGTCGATTATGTGGCTGGGCAGCTATCTGGTGTGGGGTCGCCTGTTGGACCGGCAGGGCGGCGTCTATATTTTGCGCCTGGTCTGCCTCATCACTATGTTTGTGCCGGGCGCCTATATTTTTGCCGCCAACGGCTGGATGTTGCTGCCGGCCTTTGTGGCGCGCGGCATCATCATGGCCGGCTTTGAGCTGGGCCGCATCAACGCCGGCATCCAGCTGGCCCACCGCGGGCGCATCATCGAATATGCCGCCCTGCAATCCACCACCATCGGCATGCGCGGCATCATTGCGCCGCTGCTGGGCGCCGCTCTCTTGCGCCTGGGCCTGCCCGACACCGCTGTCTTTGCGCTCAGTGTATTGCTCATGGCGTGCGGCTGGCTGCTCTTTGGTTCCGTCAACGCCCCCAAACCCACTCCGCAACCCGTCATCGAGCGCGAGCAACTGCGCGCCGCCTGGCCCTTTCGCCTGCGCCCGCCCCGACCGTGATATAATGCGTGGTGCGTGGTGCGTGTACCGGTGGACGGGCTTTGTTTGTCGCTTGCAGCATTTATGGTCTGAGCTGCATTCACTCGATTCACTTAACGAATCATTATCCGCCACTCCCACGCATTATCTGAACCAGTACACGCACCACGCACTACGCAATAACATAAACGAATAAACACCAATCCTCCCCCACCACTTCACAACAAGGAGATACTCACCATGCAGTTAGCAGGAAAAGTGGCCTATGTCACCGGCGCCGGGTCGGGGCTGGGCAAGGCGGGCGCCATCCGTTTTGCCCAGGAGGGCGCCAAGGTGGCCGTGCTCAGCCGCACCGCCGCCCAAATCAACGCCGTGGCCGCCGAGATTGAGGCGGCGGGCGGCGAAGCGCTGGCGCTGGTGGCCGACGTGTCCCAACCCGCGCAGATGCAGGATGCCGCCCAGCAAATCATGGACAAATGGGGCCGGCTGGACATTGTGGTGGCCAATGCTGGCATCAATGGCGTCTGGGCCTCGCTGGAAGAGTTGACGCCTGAAGATTGGGACACTACGCTGGACATCAACCTCAAAGGCACCTTCTTGACCGTCAAATACGCCGTCCCGCACATGAAGAAAACCGGCGGCGCCATCGTCGTAGTCTCCTCGGTCAACGGCACGCGCATGTTCTCCAACACCGGCGCCACCGCCTACGCCTGCTCCAAAGCCGCCCAGGTCGCCTTCACCAAAATGACGGCGCTGGAGCTGGCCCCCTATCGCATCCGCATCAACGCCATCTGCCCCGGCTGGATCGAATCGGAGATCCGCGAGAACACCACGCTGCGCAACGCCAATCTGCGCTTGCCGGTCGATTTTCCGCAGGGCAAAATCCCGCTCACCGACGGCAAAGCAGGCAAGGCGGAACAGGTGGCGGATCTGATGCTCTTCCTGGCATCCGATGCTTCCAGCCATATTTCGGGCACCGAAATGTGGATCGACGGCGCGCAGTCGTTATTACAGGGATAAATAACCATGAACACACCAATCAACGACTGGGAAAACCCCCGTCTATTTGAACGCCACAAAGCACCCGCCCGCGCCACCTTCTTCCCGTATGCCGACGCGGCCACAGCCCTCGCGGGCAAGCCCACTGCCTCACCCTACGTCCAAAGCCTCAACGGCGACTGGCGCTTTCACCTGGCCACAAGTCCGCTGAGCGCACCCGGCCCCGCAACCGACACCCGCGATTGGGCCGCCATCACCGTCCCCAGCAACTGGCAAATGCAGGCCCCCGCCTGGAACGGCGTGCCGGACATTCCCATCTACACCAACGTCCAATACCCCATCCCCGTGGACGATCTGCCGCGCGTGCCCGCCCACAACCCCACTGGCTGTTACGCCCGTGAATTCACCGTACCCGCTGCCTGGCGCGACCGCCAGATTTTTCTGCACTTTGCCGGCGTCAATTCGGCGTTCTACCTCTGGGTCAACGGCCAGATGGTGGGCTACAGCCAGGACTCGCGCCTGCCCGCCGAGTTTAACGTGACGGCATACGTGCAGCCCGGCGTCAACCAGATTTACGCCCAGGTTATCCGCTGGTCCGACGGCACGTGGGTGGAGGACCAGGACTACTGGCACATGAGCGGCATCTTCCGCGATGTCTACGCCTGGAGCGCCGATGGGGTCAGCGTGCGCGACTTCACCATCCGCACCGCGCTGGACGCCGACTACCGCGACACAACGCTGCACGTGCAGGCGCAAATCCACAATTACGCCCCCGCCGAAAATCATGGCGCGCTGGAACTCACCCTCTATGACGCCCATCAGCAGCCCGTCTGGACGCAGCCGGTGGTCCAATCTATCCAAGTCAACGGCCAACAGGAAGCGACGCTCGACTTCGCCATTCCCGTGGCCAACCCGGCCAAATGGAGCGACGAAACGCCCCATCTCTACACGCTGCTCCTCACCACACGCAATCCGCAGGGCGACGCCACCGCTGTCATCCCCTGCCGCGTCGGCTTCCGCCAAGTCGAAATTAAAGCGGGCCAACTGCTGCTCAACGGGCGGCCCGTGGTCATCAAAGGCGTCAACCGCCACGAGCACGACCCGGACCTGGGCCAGGTCGTCACCGAAGAGATGATGCGCACCGACATCCGTCTGATGAAGCAGTTCAATCTCAACGCCGTGCGCACCTCGCACTATCCCAACCACCCGCGCTGGTACGAGCTGTGTGATGAATATGGCATTCTGCTCTGCGACGAAGCCAACATCGAAACCCACGGCGTCTGGGGCAAGCTGGCCGACGACCCCGCCTGGCGCGACTGCTTTGTGGATCGCGGCGTGCGCATGGTGCAGCGCGACAAAAATCACCCCAGCATCATCTACTGGTCGCTGGGCAACGAATCGGGCTTTGGCGCCAACCACGAAGCCATGGCCGCCGCCATGCGCGCCATCGACCCCACGCGCCCGCTCCACTATCACCCCGCCGAAGAGCGCCCCGTCATCGACATCCTGGGTCCCATGTATCCCAGCGTGGCCCGCATCATTGAAATGGGCGCCGCCCCCCACGGAAACCGCCCCATCATCATGTGCGAATACGCCCACGCCATGGGCAATCTCCAGCGGCAACCTCCAAGAGATTGGGACGCCGTCGATGCCTATCCGCGCTTGCAGGGCGGCTTTGTATGGATTGGGTGGACCAGGGTTTGCGCCGTTTTACCGAGGACGGCCAGGAGTGGTTTGCCTATGGTGGCGACTTTGGCGACGCGCCCAACGACCAAAACTTCTGCATCAACGGCCTCATCTGGCCCAATCGCATCCCCCACCCCAGTCTCTACGAATACAAAAAAGTCGTCGAACCGGTGCGCATCGAGGCCGTTGATCTGCTGCGGGGCCAGCTCACCCTCACCAATCGCTACACCTTCAGCGATCTCAGCCATTTGACCGCGGCCTGGTTTTTGGAAGCCGATGGCGCGATCCTCCAATCCGGCCATCTCCCGCTCCCCCACGCGGCCCCGGGGGAGACGGTGGCGCTGGCGCTCCCATTGGCGCAGCCGGCTCTGCGCGCCAACACCGACTATTGGCTAACCGTGCGCCTCACCCTGGCCCACGACGCGCCGTGGGCGGCGCAGGGTCACGAAGTAGCCTGGCAACAATTCAAAATACCGTACGATGTTCCCCAAGGCATCCCGCTGGATCCCGGCAGTTTCACCCCGGTCCAGTTCCACGAAGACGCCCGCGGCATCCGCATCAACGGCGACAATTTTGCCCTCCACTTCGACGCCGAAAGCGGGCGCCTCACCTCGCTCCAACTGGCCGGCCAAGAGCTGATCCAAAGCGGCCCCGCCTTCAACATCTGGCGCGCCCCCACCGACAACGACGCCAACACCTGGGGCGATCAGCGCATGGCCATGCGCTGGCGCGACGCTGGCCTCGACCGGCTCATCGAGCAGGTGGATGGCGTCACCGCCGCCCACACGTCCGACGGCGCCGTGGAGGTGCGCGTGCGCGCCGCCAGCGTGCCGGACCCCACCAGCGCGCCCCAGGCGTCTGAAGAGTGGCAGGGCATGCTCCAATCCATGGGGCGCATGTTGCCCTACTTTTTCAACGATGAGCAGTTGCGCCAGCTCACGCTCAAGCTGGGCTACAACTACGACGACATCCCCGGCGCCGGCAACGAACCCAAAGCCGAAAATCTGGTCTCGGCGCTGGTCAACGATGGCCGCCTGCCCCAGATGATCGACGTGCTCTACGACGCCCTCTCCGCCCTGCACGATGACATCCCCGCCCAGGCGCTGGAGCGGGTAACCCAACTGCGCGGTCTCTCTATGGAGCAGATCCGCGCCGCCTTCAACACTGGCGCCGCCACCCGCTTTGACCACGAAACGGTCTACACCATCTACGGCTCGGGCGACATCGTCATCGAGCAGACCGTGGCCCCCTCGGGCAACCTGCCACCGCTGCCCCGCCTGGGCCTCACGTTGACGCTGCCGCCCGGCTTCGAACAGTTCACCTGGTATGGCCGCGGCCCCTTCGAAAGCTATGCCGACCGCAAACTCAGCGCCCGCATGGACGTCCATAGCGGCACGGTGGATGAACAATACACGCCCTACATCATGCCCCAAGAAAATGGCAACAAAACCGACGTGCAGTGGGCCGCCCTCACCAATGAAAATGGCGCGGGCCTGCTCATCACCGGTGCGCAGCCCATCAACGTCAGCGCCCACCACTTTACCGCCCAAGAGCTGACCGCTGCCCGCCACACTCACGAATTACAACGTCGAGAAGAGGTCATCCTCAACGTGGATTACGCCCAAGGCGGCCTGGGCAACGGAAGCTGCGGCCCCGGCGTGCTCCCCCAATACCTGTTCGCACCCGGCCCGGTCAAGTGGCGCCTCCGCCTGCGCCCCTTCCACGCCAACCAGGAATCAGCGATTACATTGAGCAAAGAGAGAATATGATAGCGCAAAGCGCCCACTTCGTGATCAACAGATTACGCAGATTGCACAGATTATTTTTTCGTTCGTAGATGGGCATCCCTGCCGCACAAACAGAGTTGCACAAGAAGGGTCCCAACCCACGAAACACGATCATCAACCCAATAAATCTTTAAAATCTGCGTAATCTGTTGATCAAAAAAGAGAAGAATATGATGGCGCAAAGCGCCCACCGTGATCAACAGATTACGCAGATTGCACATTATTTTTTCAGCGGCGTAGGTGCGGTATCCCCGCCGCACAAGCAGAGTTGTACAAAAAGGGTCCCAACCCACGAAACGATCATCAACCCAATAAATCTGAAAATCTGCGTAATCTGTTGATCAAAAAAGGAGAAATCTTATGACCCGGTTTGACCATTTGAAAGGCTGTTTTGGCCTGCCGTCACGCCCCATACCGAAGACTACGAAAATCCACATTCCCGACCTGAAAAGCCGCCGCCAACTTCTGCCGCACCAGCGCGCACGGCATTGTGTGGCCGGTGATGGTGGGGTGAATCTCTACTTTTGGCGAAGAAGCGGCATCCGCGGGCTGGATGCGGTGTTGGAAGAGATGAACGGCGGCTGCCGCTGATCTTCGGCTGTTCGGGCGTGTCGTTGCCGCAGGTGCTGCTCTTTGCCCGCGCCGCCCAAAAAGCCGGCGCCGACGCCATCATCGCCATGGCGCCCGCCCGCACCAATCAGGCCGTGGCCATGGAGATGTTCAAGCGCATGGCGGACAATTTCGACGGCCCCATTGTGCTGCAAAACGCCGGCATGTACGCCCCGCTCACCGGCGAACAGATCGCCGGCCTCATCGAGGAAGTGCCTTCCATCGAATATATCAAAGAGGAGCGCCCGCCCGGCCCCAAGCACATTGCCGAAGTCTATGAGCTGGTGGGCCACAAGGTCAAAACTATCTTTGCGGCGCCACGGCTCCGCTTCCTACCTGACGAGCTGACGCGCACAACGGCTGCATGCCCGCCTGCGAAATCGCCGACCTGCTGGCCAAAGTCATGGAGCTGTGGTGGGCGGCGATGAAGCGGCTGCCCGCTTCTGATGCACACGGCGCTTGCTGCCGCTGATCAACCTGGAGACGCACCTTTATGCGCTACATGCTCAAACGCCGCGGTGTCTTTACTCCACCGTCGAGCGCGCTTCCCGCCGGTGCGCAAACGCTGGACGCCGCCGATAAACGTGAAATCTCGGTGCAGATCGAGGCTATCCAGGATTTGGTGGATTTTTATCCGTTTGGAGCGGAATAACGAATACGCGCATAGAAACAAAAGAAAAAACCAGACAAAGCAGATGACGCAGATTTTGTCTGATGGAGACAAGAATCTATGTCATCTGTGAAATCTATGGTTTCTATTTTGATAGAGACCTTTGTCCCTTTTTTGCTACTACTATAGTGAATACAAGAACAATTCACGGTTCATGGCGGCGCGATTATGCTTCAAATCCCACAGATGAAAAGCTGGTCCACTCTGCTCTCACCGGCGACAAAGCCGCCTTGGCCAACTGGCGGCGTTATCAAAATATGGCCATGAGTATCGCCCTGCGCGTGGTCAATGGCGAAAGCAGTGCCCAGGACTTGGTGCAGGAGGCCATGCTGGAGGCCTATCTGTCGCTGCCCAGCCTGCGTGACCCCAGCCGCTTTCGAAGCTGGCTTTACGGCGTGGTCCGCAATGTGTGCGGTGCATATTTCAGGCGGGCTGGGTGAAAGCCCAACCGGTGGCAAGCCAGCCTGCACATTGACTGGTTCCCCAGCCTGTTGCCATCTGGTTTTGTCGTTGGGCCAGAGGAGATTGTGCAGCAAAACGAGCTGAACGCCTTTGTGCTGCAACAGATTGAAGGCTGTTGCCGCCCAAATCCCTGAACCGTGGTGTTCTTGTTCTACCGGACGCCTGAGCGTGCGGGAGATCGCGTCGAGCTTGGCATTTCCGAAAGTGCTGTCAAAAATCGGCTCTACAAAGTGCGCCGTCAATTGCAGGTGCGGCTGGCGGTACTCCATGCGGAGGCAAAACCGACTTCGATGCCCTGCCGGATGCGTCCTCGCACATTAAAGGCCAAACTAGCCAAAGGAGACAAAAAGATGGTTCCGATTACTTCCGTGCATATTGTGCAGACCGCCGACCGAGTCGTACATCGTATTTCTGCTCGATCAGCCGGGGCGGCGGCGCTCTTGCCCATTTGGGTGGGACCCGCCGAAGGTTTACAAATTATGCTGTCGCTGCGTCAGATCCTACCACGCGGCCGTGGGCCTTTACGTTGATGACCCAAATGTTAAATACCTTGGGCGCTACCGTTCAAGATGCGCAGATCCAAACCTTCACCGATGATTCGTTTTACGCCAACATCTGCGGCGTACGGCGACACCGTCCACGAGATGGAAGCGCACCAGCGACGCCACTGTGCCGGCGGCATACCCAAAAGCCCTATTGTAGTCACCGCTGAGATTATGGCTATGGCGGCCAGGCTGCCCGCATCGTTTACGAATTTGCCTGGCGGCAGCAAGAGGCTCTGCCCCTGGCCGAAGTGGAGCGGATGTATGGCGTTTGGACGCGCAGCAGCAAACAGCAGCCAGACGGTGTGACCGCTTCACCAAGCGCGCCTGCAGCGCCCGGGAACGGGCGCAAGCAGAAGCCCGGCGATTGCAACAGGCGTTCAGGGCACGGAACATCTGTTTCAGGTACGGCGCTGGATGAAGCTGGCGTGCGGCCAAAGTGCTGCACAACTGGCATTGCCAAAGAGCAGATACTAGCCGCCGTGGAGCTGCGGTGCGGCGCAGCCATCTGCTCCAGTAATGTTGAACCGATCTTAGACCCGCGCACGCAAAAAGTGGTCAATCTGGCCGCCGAAGAGCGGCGCATCCTCGGCCATCGCCAAGATTGGCACCGAGCATCTGTTGCTGGGCATCGTGCGCGGCCATCAGTAGCGCCGCCGCCCACATCCTGCGACATTTGGGGCTGAATCTGGGGCAAATCCGCCCGCAGATTTTGGAGGTTTTATGAAGTCAAAAAGCGCGCAGATACACAAATCTCCACCTGTATGCTACAATAGCGTAACGTTATCAACGCCCTCCTGCCATGCAGGATGCGCCCGCAACCTTTATTCAACGTTACACTGATGAACGCTCTCCAAATCCGCCTCCTGGGCAACTTTGCATTGGAATACGGCGGCGACCTGCTGACCGCCGTGGATAGCGCGCGGCTGCAATCGGCACTCACCTATCTTGTGTTGCACAGCCATACCCCGCAACTGCGCCGCCACATGGCTTTTCAGCTTTGGCCCGATTCCACCGAACGGCAGGCGTACAACAATTTGCGCAAAGTGTTGCATCAATTGCGCCGGGCGCTATCCCAGATTGCAACGGGCCAAGAGCACACGGCTGACCATTGGCTCCATGTCGATGCACGAACCGTCCACTGGCAGCCCGATGTCTCATGTACGATTGATGCGCTCGAATTTGAGAACAGGCTGCGTCTGGCGGGTGATGACGCTGCTGACCCGGCAGAGGAACAGCGCGGTTGGCGGAGGCCATTGCGCTCTATGTAACACCTGTTGCCCAGTTGCTATGATGAATGGATCGTGCCCCACCGCGAAAGATTGCGCCAGTATCTGATTTAGCGTTGAACGGCTGATCTGGCTGGCAGAAGATGGGCGACCATGCCACAGCCATCCATTATGCCCAGTACTGTTGCACCATGACCCGCTGCACGAGCACCTATCGCCGCCTGATGGCGGCTGCACATGCTGGCGGGCAACCGAGTCGGCGCTTTACACGCCTACCACGTGCGCCGTGTTGCTCCAGCGCGAATCATGTGGAGCCGGCGTTGGAAACGCAGCAGGCCTATGCCCAATTGTTGGAGATGGCAATACCGGGTTTATGTTGCAGCCAGCCGCCGCAAGCCGAAGCCAGCATATTGCGCCTGGCCGGACGGCAAACAGAGTGGCGCACGTTGCGCGCAGCTCTGGCAGCGCGCCGCTCACGGCCAACTGCATTTCGTCCTAATCAGCGGCGAGGCGGGCATCGGCAAAACGCGGCTGGCCGAGGAGTTGTTGACCTGGGTCGAGCGCCAGGGGCATGGCGGCGAGGCGCACGCGCCTATGCGGCCGGGCAGGGGCTGGCCTATACACCTGTGATTTGAGCGGTTGCAGAGCAAGCCACTGATGAGCGTCACTCGCTGCGTTGGATGATAGCCGTTTAGTCGAGGGTGAGCGACCTTCTTGCCGGATCTGGTTGGCCACCCTTCGACCTGGTCTTGTCCCCGCTGTACCATCCCCCACCGCTGAGCTGACGCAAATGGGCAGCGGCAACGGCTCTTTTCTGCGCTTAGCTGGGGCGCTTTCCGGAAAATCACGAACCGAAATTGCTGCTCATTGATGATCCGTAATGAAAGCATCGCTATACGGTATTTGGCTGCGCTATCTGTTCAGCTTTGTACAGAGCCGTGGTGATTTGCAGATGCGGTCGTCTCACCTGCTGTTTGTGGGTACGGTGCGTCCGATGCGAAGTGGATGCCGACCACCCATTGACCAGTCTGTTACTGGACCTACGCAGTGCCAGCCAGGTACGGCGACTGCTGCCCCCGCTGAGCCTGTCCGAGACCGCTGAAGTGGCCGCCCAAGTTTCTGATGCTATGCTGGATGCCGTTAATTCAATCACCATCTGGTCCACCCAATCCGAAGGCAACCCGCTCTTTATCGTGGAAATGGTGCGCGGGATTGACCGCGAAAGCCGACGATGGCGTACTGTGGACACAAGAGAACGCAATGCCGCAGTCATCGCCAATCCTACCGGCATCCTCATCATCAATATCTGCCACCCAGCATTGGCTGTCAGTCCACCTGCGGCTCGTTCGGCTTTCGCCCGGGGGCGCGTGCGCCAGGTTGGCCAGCATTGCTGCGGTAATTGGCCGTTCGTTTGCGTTTGAACTTCTGAAAGCGGTCAGTGAAGAGGACGAAAGTATTGTCACAACGAAGTTGGATGAACTGTGGCAGCGCGGGATTGTGCGGACCTATGGCGGCCAGGCCTATGACTTTAGCCATGATCGGATTCGATGTAGTTTATGCTGAGGTCAGCCTCATACGGGTGACGCAGTTTCATCTTCAGGCAGCACACGGACTAGAAGCGCTCTATGCTGGCGCATGTTGTTTTGATCTGCTCGTCATCAGCCGTTCATTATGAAAAGGCCGGCGAACTGGCGCGGGCCATCGACTATTACCAACGGGCTGCCAGGTGTGGCGCATAACCGATCGCTGCTGGACGCTGTGGCTGTGGCTCTGCTCTCCCACGCTCACCGTTCAATCGCGCATCACAGCTCATGCTAGGCAAAGAACTGAAACTGAAGCGCTCCTATTGGGTAATTGTATGGTTCGATGTCCGTGGCTAAAGAGGGGGCATGCTGGAGTTGGGCGAAATCTGCACGCAGGCTCCATCAGATAGCGCAAGACTGGGGCGACGCCGAGAGCAAATCCGAGTGCTGGTGGTTTTACGCACACTCGCACAAATGCGGGGCAACTATCAGGATACCCTACCTTTGCGATACAGATGTGCTCTTTGCCAATGAGATGCTAATGGAGTCCTTCACCATCATCTGTTGATATAGAACTTTTATCATGGGCGCGCCATGACTAGCCAATGCATGGCTTCTCTTTTAGGCGATCATTGAGGCGCGCACCTATTACGATCTCATTCGCACAAGAGGAATCAAAAAATAACCACAAATTTTTTCATCCATTAATTTGTGGTTGTTGGGTATCCAGAACAGGCGCGCGCACAAATGTACCAAGCATTGGCCCGGGGCAAGTGACCTGGGTCATCCAATTGCAATCGGTTATGCCAAGGCGACGAGTCTAGCACGGCTGAATCATTTCTTGCGCCGTAATCATTTAGCCCAATTATGGGCAGAGCGAGCCATTACTTGTTCATCCTATGAGAGATTCCTTCTTGGTCAAAGTGGGCCAGCTTTTCCTTGGGGCGCGGGCGGAAACTGGCAAAACTGCTTCGATCGAATTACTGCAACGCACGTTGGGTCAACTTGACGAAGATGGTCAGCAGGGCTTTCTAAGAAGTTATTGGGGCTTGTTGGGCTGCCTATGCCTGCGCAGACATGAATACGCCGATACCGTGAAGGCCTTGGACAAAGGGCTCTCCCATGTGGAAACGCAATGGTGAAGGTATCTGGGCATCCTGAGCTGGTCCGCTTGCGTGGTGAACGCTCGGCGGCTCTCAACACACCCATGCCTGAAGTGGAAGAGTACTACCAGTGGGCCATTGCCATCGCCTCGCCAACAATCCAGTAAGATGTTGGAATTACGCGCTGCGGTGAGTCTTGCCCGTCTGTGGCAGCGGCAAGGCAAAATAGCTGGAGGCGCATGCCTTATTAGCGGAAATTTACAACTGGTTCACCGAAGGCTTTCGCACCGACGATCTGCAAGCTGCACGCCGCCTCCTCGCCGAACTTTCCTAAGCTCGACTCTGAACAAATTGCCCGGACCAACTGCGGAGTAACATTAAGATTGCGGCATCAAATGCCAAAATAGATTTCAGAATTTGATTATCTTTATCGCTGCGAGGTAAACACAATGACAACTGTAACTTTTCGTGAAAAACTACAGAAACAAATAGAAATGTCGGACGACATCGTGCAGCAAATCGCTGATTTCACTTTTTTTGTGATGGCAAGACGGGATATTGCTCCGTTATATGCAGATTGATTTAATAGCCAATGGCAAGATTTTTCACTGGAGCAGCTCTTTCACGAAGATGATGAAGTTGAGTACACTTTGGAAGATGCTCAAGAGATTTACCATCCATGAAGTTTGGCGACATCGTTCTAGTTCGATTTCCTCAGACCGATTCAAGCGGGGAAGCTACGCCCCGCTTGGTTAGCTGTCGCGCCGGGTCGTCATGCCGATTTGCTGCTTGCTCTGGTCACATCGCTTCCTATCAGGCAACCCCAAAATTCGATGAGGTAATCGATCCATCTGATTCAGATTATTCAACGACCGGTCTAAAAGTTCGTTCAGTTGTACGACTAGCGCGATTGGCAAGTATACAACCTTCAGTAATCAATGCACGCCTCGGTAATATTTCTCCAAAGCGATTACGACAAATCAGACAGCGTCTGACTGATTGGTTGCAATAGACATCCCAATCTACTTCATACTCCTCTTAACATAGAGTCGGGATCGCTTGGGATCGCCCGGCGCTAATTTTTGCCCCTAAATTGCCGCGCGTTTTGCCCCGTTGGGATCGCTACTGGAATGCCTATCCTGATATTCTAAGCTCTGTTAGTGGAACCTGTGTCGCATCAAATTGGCCGTAGGTCGCGACGGCAGGCGATAAGGTCTGATTCTGTGTAACAGGCTGATATTTGGCCAATACCGTGGCGGTGTATTGACTATCGCTTAGTGCAAAATCCCTTGAAAACCGCATAACGTTATCAAAGTAGGATATTTATGGCGCGCCGATCCATCGAGTGGCACTTCTTTGATGCAGCTTCTGAAACAGAGTGGCACAAATTGAATACGCAGCCGACCGATCCAACCGGCGCCGGCAACGCACAAGGACCGGTTTGGGAACGGCGAAAAATGCACTTCCTTTATGAATTGATCATTAGCGTCGCTTTGCTTTATGGCGTTGTCATCTATTTACTTTGGCAGCAGACAGTGCAGAAACTGGATCTAATTGCCGGTGAAGTGGCTACCCAACGCGAGACAGTCTCGGTAGTTCAACAAAGTGTGGCTGGAAAGGGGCAGACCATCGCCTACGAAAATGGCCACGCGGCTTTTCACCTTGAGACCGCCTATCTACAATTTGTGGTAAGCCCAAACGCTGCCGAAGTCGTGCAGGCCATTGCACCGCACATCGACGCCCAATTCCAGCAACTCTACAGGGATTGGGGGCTTTCGTTGCCGGCGGAAAAGTTCCAGATCTTTGTGGGTCCAACAATGAACGCCAACTATCCTATCTTAGATGAATTTCAAATAGCTGTCGGACATCCGAAGTTTACGGCACAACGCTACGGCATCAGTGAAGCCGATGCTCTCACCACAGAACTCTTGCGCAAACTTTTTCAGAAACTGCTTGAGCAGGCTATTGCCAGCCGCGCCGTCAAACCGCAATGGCAAGGAATGACGCTGGCGCTCAAAAATTATGTGGAATTAGAACATGGCCACCAGCACAACTGGCAATGGGAAGAGGTATTTCTCGACCAACGGTACAAGGCGCAAAGTCGTTCGCTCACGGGCGTATATGATCTGAGCAATGACGAAGAGGGGACGCGCGTTCACCACATCGGCCTATGCAATCGCCAATCCACTAATCGAATTCATTCTGGCGACTTATGGGGATGCCAAGGTAGTCGAGTTGCTGGATGCCTTGCTGTCCATGACTCGTGGAAACGCTGGCTACCGCACTTTTCCACCTCTCTGTCGAGCAATTTGAGGAACAGTGGCACACCTATCTTCGCCAACACTATCCCATCCCATATTCTTGATTTTATAGCAACGCTTGAAACCGCCGTTATCATCGGATGCCCAATTGCATATTTTCGCATTTTCATCTGATGAGCCAATAACCGAAAGGAAGGAAAACCATGAGACAGATCGTACCAATTCTGTGGTTGCTTGCGCTGTCGCTGAGTGCCTGCCAGCCGCTCGTCGCTTCCACGCCAATGGCCGTAGAGGCAGCCGCCGAAGAAAGCACAGCGCCTGATTCCACCATCGCGGTCAACTTCTATAGCTCGCATGCCGCCCACGAGCGCTTCGGCAAGATCGACCTCAACACTGCGCCGGTTCGGATGTCGCCAAATATGCAAATGCGGAAGTGAACATTTTGCCGCTGAATGGTTTATTGCCAACGGCGCCATTTATGACAATGCGTTTTATGTTATTGTGAACAAGCGGTTGACCCCAGCGGACACGCCGGACGATGCCCAAGCGCGCCTGGGTAGAGTCGATATGCAAACGGGCGCGGTGGAACTGCTGGGTGAAATTATCCCGCTCAACGTCATTGCGATGGAAATTGATCCCTGTGGACAGATCTTCACGGCCGGCTTCACTTTGTCAATCAAATCGGCGAACTGTTTGGCGACACCAATCTCTACCGCGTTGACCGCCAGACCGGCGCTTTCCACGCTGATCGGCGACACTGGCCTCGAGCGCATTATGGATATGAGCTTTGACCCAGACGGACAGTTGTGGGGGACCACCGGCAATATGCTCTATACGCTCGATAGGAAACCGGCGCGCCAACCGAGATGGCCCAAATTACCGGTACCGAAGATGACTTTGAGATCATGGGATTGGCTTTACCAGCGAAGACGACCTCATGGCACAACGCCCTATGCCGATGGCTTTTATCGCATTGATCCGGTGATCGTGTGGCAACCGAAGTGGGCCGCCACGATTTCGCTTATCGCTGGCGGCGACATTCCAATGACGCCCCGTGAAGTTCATTGTGCGGATACAGGTAGTTGAGGTGGATAGCTACCATCGTAACCGAGGCAAATTCATATACACTATACTTGCTCTGGATGAAAACCGTAGTTTGGCCTCTCTGGTAGAGTTTTCGAAACTACGCTTTTCATCACAACCGCACTATAGGAGAGAAAAATCATGAAACGACAATTCGCTAGATCAACAATCATGGCGGTGGCAATGGCGGCTCTGCTCGCCTATGTTTTCATGGCGCCGGCCCCAGTGTTCGCCGGTGGCGCGACGCAGATAGGCGGCACTGGCTTTCCGGCCAGTGCCGCTGAATGCGCCGATGCCCAAGGCAATGGCCGACTATGCCATCCGAATGACAGGTCGCAGGCTGTCACTACGGCTTTGTCGAGACCGCCCAATGCTCGCCCAGCGGTACCTACGTAGAAACGGGGACCGAGACCTTTGTGGGCCAGTATCATGGACAATTCGGCACCTTTCAAACCACGTATCGCTTCACGGCCAAGTATGAAGATTGCTCCAACCTGATTGGCGAGATCTTTGGACGTTGCCAACATCCAATTACAGCGGGCAGTGGCGACGGCGTATTTACCGGAGCCACCGGACGTCTCGATTTAAAGACGATATCGAGGCGGGCAACTACCTCTATCGAGGCCACCTGCGCTGGTAAGCACCTACAGTACAAATCGCAACAATGACCGACGAACGTCCCCACATGGCACCTCTTCACCGTGCGCCTGTGGGTGGAAACCACCAGCGGTGATCATGCCGAAGTGCGCGGTCGGGTTCAACATGTGGTCGGCGGAGAGGTGCAATATTTCCGCACATGGCGCGAGTCTAGTCACCTTTTCAATGGAATATTGCAGGAACTCGAAGAGTTTCGTTCGCAATTGAGCGATACGCAATAAACGGAGAAACAGATTCGTGTCGTTCCCGCCGACACGAATCTGTTTTCTTTCCCCTTACCCATGCAGCGCCCGCATCAACGCCTGCTCACACCCCGTCGTAAAGCGCTGCGAAGCATCGGCATCCGGCACAAAAACGTCCGAGCCGTGGTAGCAGCCGCGGTACACGTGCAGCTCAGCAGGGACGCCTGCTTGCAGCAGCCGTTGGGCATAGGCAATATTCTCGTCTAAGAAAAGGTCCAGTTCACCTACCGGAATGTACGCCGGCGGCAGACCGGACAGATCGGCGGCGCGGGTGGCGGCGGCGTAGGGCGACACCTCCTCGGTGTGCCAACCGTCGCCCACGTAGGCCTCCCAGGCCAGCAGATTGCTCTGCCGGTTCCAGACCCGCGGCTCGGTAATGGCGTGGCTGGAGGCGGTGGTATTGGTGTTGTCGATCATGGGGTAAATGGGTAGTTGGAAGCAGACATTCACCTCGGCCCGGTCGCGCGCCAGCAGCGCCAATCCTGCCGTTAAACCCCCGCCCGCGCTGGCGCCGCCAATGGCAATGCGCTCGCCATTAACGCCCAGATCGGAGGCGTTGGTCGCCAGCCACTTGAGCGCCGCATAACAATCTTCCACCGGCGCTGGGAAGGGATGCTCGGGCGCCAGTCGGTATTCAACTGAAACCACCACACAATTGACATTTTTGGCCAGCGTGCGCGCCTTGGCGTCGTCACCTTCAATATCGCCCAGCACATAGCCGCCGCCGTGAATCCACAACAGACCGGGCAGCGTCCCCGCCCCCTCTGGCCGATAAACGCGCACCATTACATCCGGGTCGCCGGGCGGGCCGGGCACGTGATGATCCACGCTGGTCACGCCCTCAATGACCGGCGCCGGCAACGCGCCAAACAGGTCGGCCAGCTTCTGGCGCGTGCCGGGGATGTCGTTTAGATTCAGCAGGTCGGGTGGGAAGGCGTCCAGCCCAACGCGCAATGCGGGATCGACTTTGTTGATGAAGTTCATGGTTCGCTCCTTTGGTTTGAATGAATAGGCTGTGAAGAGGGAATAGCCACAAAAACACAAAATTCACAAAAGGTTCAGAGGATTTTTTGTGAATTTTGTGTTTATACTTCGACTCGCTCAGGACAGGTGTGGCTATTGTAACCGCTCATAAATCGGCTTAAGCGCGGCATAGGTATCGGCATAAATTTGAACTAATTCGGCGTAGCGCTCCCCAATTTCAACATCTGGCGCCACCGTCTGCACAACCTGACCGTGCGCCGCCGCTATGGACCAATCATACAGCCCCACGGCCACACCGCCGATGACCGCCGCGCCCCAGCTGGTGGCTTCACTTTTGAGTTCGAGCAACTGGATGGGCAGGCCAAAACAGTCGGCCAGTATCTGCGGCCACAGGCTGCTTTTGCCGCCGCCGCCGATGAGCCGCATGGCCGTAATACCGGGGACGTGCTCGGTCAGCCATCCAGAATCAGCCGCAGATTGAAGGCCACCTTCTCCAGGGCGGCGCGGGCAATCTCAGCTTGCCGTGGGCCATGCTGAGACCCACCAGCGCACCGCGCCCCGCGGGTTCCAATGGGGGCTGCGTTCACCCAGCAGATAGGGCAGAAAGAGCAGGCCGTTGGCGCCGGGGAGACGGTCCGCGGCGGCCGCATCCGTCTACATCGTGATCGGCCAGCAGCCGCCACGCCCAGTCCGCGCCGCCTGCCGTTCCTGCATCACGGCCATGGGGGCATAGGCGTTGGCGGGCGTGGTGAAAGGTGATGATGCGCTGCGCCGCATCCACAATGGGAGCAGCGCTGCTCACGCCGATCCAGCCCGACGAGCCAATGTAGCAATAGGCCGCTCCCTGGCTCGACCACGCCCGCCCCCACGCCGGCGCAAGCCCCATCCCCGCCGCCGATGACCACGGGCGTGCCGGCGCAGACCTGTTTCGTGGCCGCCGCTGAAGTGACTTCGCCAATGACGGTGGCCGATGGATGCAATTCCGGAATTGGATAGCATCCAGCTCCATCGCCTGCAAAAGGGTTGATGCCAAGCACGGCCGGCCAAATCAAAGAGCAGCGTGCCGGACGCGTCCGAATAGTCGGTGGCGAGATGGCCGGTCAGCCAGAAGGCGCAATAATCTTTGGGGTGTAAAAAGCAGTTGGCTTGCGCATAAATCTGCGGCTGGTTATCGCGCAGCCACATAATTTTGGGCGCGTATAGAGCTGGGCTGGCGCGATGACCGGTGCGTCGATAATTCTATCAGCGCCACAGCTTGCCGCCATTTGTTCAGCCTGAGCCACCGCCCGCTGGTCGGCCCAGATAATGCACGAGCGCAGCGGGCGACCTCTTTGTCCACCGGCGTACGCCCATCATCTGGCCGCTAAAGCTGACGGCGGCTATCTGGTCGGGCCGAATGCTGTGCGCGGCAATCAATTCACGCGTGGTTTGCGATGGCCGCCAGCCAATCCGCTGGATTCTGCTCGGCCCAATTGGGCCGCGGATAGTGCGTTGCATAGCCCGCAAAGGCCGCACCCGCCAGCCGCCCCGCCTCATCAAACAGGCTGGCCTTGTTGCCGGTGGTGCCCAGATCGTGGGCCAAAATGTAGGTGTGGGGAGCCATGGTGTGTTGCCGAGAGCGGCGCAGGAAAATAGTTTTGTGAGTGATGCATATTGCGTGTTGCGTGTACTGATTAAGGAGTACAGCCTTACAAAAATTCTGTTCATATAGCGCGCCCCGTAGGGACAACTGAGTTTAGACTACGAAAATCATAAAATGAAAATCATAAAATCCATCTAAACTCAGACGCCCCTATAGGACAAAGACGGCACTGGCAAGTAACACGGCACATCATACCCGTCTGATGCTCAATTTGTTCGCTCAATTTGAATCAGCGTGTGCAACTCTGGTGCATCAACCGTCGAAATAGCGCCATCGGGCCAACGAATTTCCATCTTCTCCAGCGTGGCATCTGCGGGGGCGCCAAAATGGACGCGCGTGGCGTTGCCGGAGAGATAGCCGCTGGCCGCGCGGATGGTGCGCGATTGTGCACCCATGCTCGTGTGCAGCGTGAGTTGGGCGCCAATGGCAAAGGGGTTGGGGCTGGCCGGCCAGCGCAGGTCAATGGCCAGCCCGGCGCCGCCGCACAGTTGATTCTCGAAAAGCTGAGCGGGGGAACGCAAATTGTTGACCACAATGTCCAGATCGCCGTCGCTGTCCAGATCGGCCATGCTCATGCCGCGCCCACTGGCCGTGGACCCTAGCCCCCACGCGTCGGCCAGAGTGAAATCACCGTGGCCGTCGTTGCGCAGCGCCCGATTCTCTTCCACCAGTTCATCATTGGGCAGATGCGCCAGCAGACCGTCGGCGATCATGCCGTTGACCACGTAAATATCCAGAAAGCCATCGTTGTCCAAATCGCCAAAGCGGCTGGACCAGCTCCAGCCCGTGGCGTCCACCTGACGGGCCAGCCCCTCATTTTGATAGCGCCCATCGGCGCCCAAAACTTGCAGCACGTTGTCGGTGTGCTGTGGGTCGTCGCTGGATGCGGGATGCGACATCATCTCCATGAGGGGCATCCAGGCGGCTTCGGTTTGAGCGTCCTGCGCATAGGGCTTCATGTCGGTGGCGAAGATTTCCTGGCTGCCGTTGTTGTCTACATCGCCCACGTCAAAACTCATGGTGTTCTCGGTCATGGCGCCAAAAAGGTCCGCCGCCCGCCAGCCATCTGTCGTGTGCAGCCAGGCATAGTCGGGGCGAATAAAATCATTGCCCACCAAAATGTCCAGCGCCGCATCGGCATTGAGGTCCACCAGCGCCAGCGCCAGCGCATCCGCCTCGTCGCTCAAGCGTTCCGCCACATAGCCCTGGTCCGTGCGAGCGTAGACAAAGACGCCCACGCCGCCGCCCTGGTAATCAAATATGGGACCCTCATGTTTGCGCAGCTCGGTGTCATACGACGCAATGGCCAAATCCAGATCGCCGTCCTTGTCCAGATCGGCCCAATCCATGGTGTAAAAGGGGTTGTTGACATCCGGCAGCGCTTCTTCCACAAAACGGGCGTCGCCATCGGCGCCGGTGTTGCGCCAGAGAGTAGGCTTGGCAAAGAGCCGCGTAAAGACAATGTCCAGCCAACCGTCGCCATCCACATCCACAATGGCTACGGCGCGCGATTCGCCGTGCGCCAGGCGTTGCGTGCGGAAGCTCAGCCCGCCTTCATTCCACAAAATCGTGTTGGGATCATGCAGATTGGCCAGCACAATATCCAGATCACCATCATTGTCCAGGTCGTTGATGGCCACGCCGGCGCCATTGCTCTCATACAGCCCAATGACGGCGGAAGAAGTGGTGGTGACGTGATCTAGTTCATGGGTGACAAAGGCGCCGCTGCACGCTGAATCTGCAAGAGGAGTAGTCGTGATTTGGGTTGCGGCGGATGAAGGGGCAGGGGCCGGCAGCGTCAGCATACAGCCGCTGAGCGCCGTCGCCAGGAGACAAATAATCAATCGGTGCGTGAATTGGGTCATGGGGCGGTTCTTTGGGATTGGCTCAATATGGATACCAAGGAATTGGGGGCAGAGCGTTCAACATTCCGGAAATGGGCCATCTCTAGGCGAGACAAGCTCATGCGTCAACGAGAAACATGAGCCGTAATGTGGCCCATTCCCGGAATGTACAAGAGTTTTTGGGATGTGGGTGCGCCGCCCGGTTATGATCCTTTGACAGCGCCAGCGGTGATGCCCGAGATAAACTGGCGCGAGGCCAGCAGGAAGACGACTAGAATCGGGATAATGGCGCCGGTGGCGCCCAGAATTTGCACGCCAATTTCGGTGCCGCGCAGACTGCGCAGCGTGCTGAGCGCCACGGGCAGCGTATATTTGGCCTCTTCTTTTAGAATGAGCAGCGGCCACTGGAAATCGTTCCATTTGGCCATAAAGGTCAAAATGGCCAGGGCGGCCAGGGCGGGCATAATGACGGGGACCACAATGTTCCAATAAATGCGGAAATCGTGGGCGCCATCAATGCGGGCGGCGTCGATTAGGTCGTTGGGGATGGCGCCATCAATATATTGGCGCATCCAGAAGATGCCAAACGCATTGGCCACGCCCGGAACAATCAGCGGATACCAGGTGTCGATCCAGCCCAGCCAGCGCATGATCACAAAGGAGGGGATGAGCCCGATAATGCCGGGCACCATGAGCGTGGCCAGCAAGAAGGCGAAGAGCCCTTCACGGCCGGGGAAACGATATTTGGCAAAGGCAAAACC
The DNA here is from genome assembly GCA_041391125.1 of Caldilineaceae bacterium. Classification (GTDB taxonomy): domain Bacteria; phylum Chloroflexota; class Anaerolineae; order Caldilineales; family Caldilineaceae; genus JACKBC01. Next base: position 161,340 of record JAWKON010000009.1, on the reverse strand, counting down.
GGCCAACGAGCAGAAAAAGAGCACCAGGATCGTGTGAATGGCCGCGATGGCCAGGCTGTTTTGCAGCGCAGCCCAGAACGGCAGGGCATTGACTAAATCCTGATAATTTTGAATCAGCGCGCTGCCAAACCACATGGGCGGTGGAATCGACAAAATGTCCGACGTGCGGTGGGTCGAGGTGACCAGCATATAAAAGAAGGGGAAAGCAGTCATTAGTGCAATGAAAATCAGCCCGCCATAGATGAGCATCATGCCCAACGGGCCGGCCAGACGGTCGCGCCCACTGGCGCGTCGACGCGGCTTTGCCGCCGCTACACGAGTTACTCTTGTCTGGGTTGTGGTTGCATCTGTTGCCATAAGAATCAGTCCGTTGGGTTTCCGCCCTGCCAGCGATTATACAAAAAGCTAAAGATCACGATCAACACAAAGAGGATAAACGCCATGGCCGCCGCATAGCCAAATTGTGTATATTTGAAGGCGGTCCAATAGATCAGCACCATAGAGACCAGCCCGGCGCGATCCGTACCGCCCGGCGCCGACGATTGGGTGCCGCCCGCCAACATCACCGGCAGGTCAAAACTTTGCATGGCGCCGATGATGGAGAGGATGACCTGAAAGAGGATCACCGGACGCAGCAGCGGCAAAGTGATGTGCCGGAAGACGTGGCGCGTCTGGGCGCCATCTACGCGGGCGGCCTCATACAACTCCTGGTTAATCGATTGCAGCCCGGCCAAAAAGATGATCATGGAGTAGCCAGTCCACTGCCAGATGGTGACCAGCGCAATGGAGGGCTTGAGCCACTTGGCGCTGCCCAGCCAGTCAATGCGTTCGATGCCAATGAGGCCCAACGCATAGTTGAGCATACCATAGCGCTCGCCGAAGAGCGAATTAAAAATCAGCGACACGGCCACAGCGGAGGCCACAATGGGCATAAAGTAGGCGGCGCGGAAAAAATCTTTGCCGCGAATGTAGGGGCTATTGATAATAAAGGCCAGCATCAGCGCAAAGAAGAGTTGGGGGACGGTGGCGCCAAAGAAGAGCCAGATGGTGTTGTAGATGGCCTTCCACCAAATGTCGTCCACCATCAGGCGCGTGTAGTTTTCGGCGCCCACCCACTGCATGTCTGAAATGCCATCCCAGCGATGCAGGCTGAGCCAGAGACCGTAAAAGAGGGGAAAGATGCCAAAGACGGCATACAGAAAATAGAAGGGCGAAATAAAAATATAGGGCCACTTGTTGCGCCGAATTTCGCGCCAAAGGCTGTTGCGCTCTGTGGGTTTGGCTGTGGAGCCCGCGGTCAGTGTTGCCATTTCCCTATCCTAATTTAGTCAAGTGGTCGGGTGATCAGGTGAGCCGAGGATCAGATGGTCGGCTCGACTACTCGACCACCTGACCACTAGTACACGGCGACGCAAATAAGCCAAGGGTTCGAGAAACCGAGTTTTTGGCAAAAACTCGGTTTCTGAGTTACTCGCAATCTATTGGTCTATTTAAGCCGCCGTGTACTAGACAAATCGACCAATCACCCAGTCGTATCGGGAATGCGGTTGAGTGCTTCCGCCTCTGCATCCGCCGCCGCTACTTCGGGATCTTTGCCTTCCTTCAATACTTTTGTCAACTCGGCGCTCACAATGTCGTCAAGTTGCAAGTCGTTGGGCGTGCGGAAGATGGCCGGAATATTATCGGCAATTTCGGTCCAGACGCGGTAGGCGGCCTGTCCGCCAAAGAATTCAACCGGCTCATCGTAGAGCGGGTCTTGCCAGGCGGGCTTATAGGCGGGGAAAACGCCGGTCTGCTTAAAGAGCAAATTCTGCGCGTCCGCCGTGCAGCAGGCCCATTCCACAAAGGCCCAAGCCTCGTCGCGCACCGCGCTCTGCTCGGGAATCGCCGTAAAGGAGCCGCCCCAGTTGTAGTTAGCTTCCGGCGCATGCACAAGCCGCCAGTTGCCCACGGTCTGCGGTTGGTCACGCGTCAAACCGCCCTGCATCCAGGCCGCAATCACCATGCCGGCAAATGCGTTGTCTTTCACACCGGCGGCCCATTCGGGACCCCACCAGGGAATATTGGCGTCCAGTTCCCCGTTGCGCGCCTGCGCCGCCAACTGGAAGGGGCGGGTGGCTTTTTCAATAATCAAGACTTTGTTACCCTCTTGATAGCCCTCGCCCTGCTGCCGGTAAGATGCGCCATAAATGTCGGTGCCGGCGTCAGCAAATAAGGAGGTCTCGCCATTGCTGGCGTCTTTCACTTTTTGGGCAAAAGCGAAGAAATCGTCCCACGTGTGGTCGGCGCCGCCAAATTCGGCCTCAACATCCGCCGGCTCGGAGGGCAGACCCAGTTCGTCCAAAATATCGGCGCGATACCAAACGCCGGCCGGGCCAATGTCCCACGGCATACAGACCAGACGCCCATCTTCGGTCGAACCCTGCGTCCATTTGTAGGCCACCATGTCCTGCTCATACTTGCCGGCATCAAAGACCTCTTTCAGGTCGATCAAGCCACCCTTGGCCGTAAAGCCGCCCACGCGGCCAATCTCAATGGAGGCCACATCCGGGGCGCCGCTGCCGGCGGCAAAGGAGGTGAGCAGCTTGTCGTGAGCATCGGCAAACGGCGTATTTACAAAATTAATTTTGACCTCGGGTTTCACATCCTTATAGCCCTCGGCCCAGATGTTGCCGGCATCGTCCCACCACCAGAAGGTCACTTCCACACCCTCGGTCGTGGCTTCACCCGCCGCATCGCCAGCTTGCGGACTGGCGGCTGGCGCACACGCGCTTAGCAATGCTACTCCGCTAACGCCGGCCGTGAATCGTAGAAAATCACGTCGTGAAAATCTGGACATAGTTGTCTCCTTCACACTATTCAGTTACCGATAGAGAAATTTGAACCAAAATATATTCGGGTGGGGGAAAGCTCATTTGTCTTGTGATGGTTATACAAGCGGTTGTCATTAAGTAACATTTTTACTCGGTGTAAAAAATGTTACTTAATGACAGAGCCGAGTATATATGGTCAGGCAAGTGAGGCCATGCCAAAGTATATCACCCGTAAGTAGTGCGAGCAAAAAAGTCAGCAAAACAAAAAGCTCAACCATTGCGGTTGAGCTTTTTGATATTCTTTGCACGGTTCCTCATTTACCCATTGGCCATCATCTCCACCACCCGCGGCGCCGTCATGGGCAGGTGCGTCATGCGGATGCCGGCGGCCTCGCGGATGGCGTTGCCGATGGCGGCGGCGGTGGGCGTCACCGGCGGCTCGCCCACGCCCTTGGCGCCGGCCGGGCCAAAGTCGCTGGGTACTTCCACCAGCACCGTTTCCACCTCGGGCGCGGATTGCACAAAGCTGGGCATGTTGTAATCCATCCACGACGCCGTGATCGGTTGGCCGTAATCGTCATAGAGCATACTCTCGTGGAGCGCCCAGCCCACGCCCTGCATGGCGCCGCCGATCATCTGCCCTTCCACGGCGGCGGGGTTGATGGCGCGGCCCACATCTTGGATGATCACCAGCTTGTGCAGCGTGATTTCGCCGGTGTCCGCATCCACTTCCACTTCGGCCAACTGGGCGCAGAAGCCGGGCGATTGCGAAGTGACGGCGTGGCGGCCGTGGCCGATGATGGGGGCCAGCACGCCGCCAAACTGCATGGTTTTGGCCGCCAGTTCAGAGAGCGCAATGGCGCTGTCTGGGCTGCCTTTGACCTGCACTTTGCCGTCGATAATTTCCAAGTCTTCGGGGTCAACTTCCAACAATTGGCTCACGTGCTCCAGCGTTTGGCGGCGTCTCCATGGCGGCCTGCGCCACGGCATGACCCACCGTATACAGAATCTTGCTGCCGCCGCATTAAGCGCAAAGGCCGGACCGTCGGTGTCGTTGTTGGTAATTTTGACCTTTTCCGGCGCAATGCCAAAAGCTTCGGCGGCCAGACTAGCAAAGCTGGTGTTGGTGCCGCTGATGTCGGCCGAGCCCACCTGAATATGCAGCTCTCCATTGCGCTCCAGCTTACAGGCCGCCGAGGCCGGACCGGTGCCGCCCAGCCAGCCGCCAATGGCCAAGCCCACGCCGCGGCCCGCCGCCCGCGCCTGCGCCCGTTGCTGCCAAAGCGGGTGCGCTTGCACCGCGTGCAGGACCTCGCGCATGCCCATTTTGGGCCACGGTTTGCCGTTGATCAGGTTGGCGCCGGGGCCGGCCGCGTTTTGCAGCCGCAGCGCCACCGGGTCCGCCTTGAGCGTGCGGGCCATTTCATCCACCACGCTTTCCAGCGCAAACATGCTTTGCGGAATGCCCGGCGCCCGGTATGCCCCCACCGACTGGCGGAACGACAGCACATCGGCGCCAGTGACCACCACATTGGGGACGTTGTACATGCTGCCGCCGATGAGCAGCGCAATGCCAATGGGCGAACCGGGGAAGCAGCCGCTGTTAAACATCACATCAAATTCGAGCGCCGTAAACGCGCCGTCGTTCTGGGCGCCCAGCTTGACGCGGATGCGCCCCTCCGGCGTGGGCACGGTGGCGATCAGCTCGTCGTTGCGGGTCAAAATCAGGCGGATGGGGCGGCCCACCACGCGACAGGCCAGCGCCAGCAGCGGCTCGTACAGACAGCCCTTGCCGCCAAAACCGCCGCCCACCGGCGTGCCAATGCACTTGACGTCCGTCTCGCTGAGCCCCAAAATGGCGGCCACATTTTCGCGCACCATAAAGGGGCCCTGCGTGCTGCTCCAGACCGTGACCTGATCGCTGTACGGGTCCATCTGCACGGCGCAACCGTGGGTTTCCAGCGGGCTTTGATGCACGCTGGAAATTGTAAAAGTGCGCTCAATAATCTGGTCGGCGGCGGCAAAACCGGCGGCCAGATCGCCACGCGCAAATTGGGATTGGCTGGCAATGTTGCTGGCCTTGTTTTCAGCCGCATCATCGCCGCCGGCATCGGCGCCGTGGGCCGCCGCCTCTTCCGATTCACCGGGCTTGCCGCCGGGCCAGACCAGCGGCGCATCCTTGGCCAGCGCTTGATCCAGCGTGACCGCCGCGGGCAGCGGTTCATATTGGACCGCGACCAGCTCCAGCGCATCTTCACCAATGGCCTCGCTCTCGGCTAAAATCAGCGCCACCGGCTGGCCGGCAAAGATGACGCGGTCGCGCGCCAGCAATAAGCGTTGGCGGCTGACCGGCGGGATGTTGGGCAGGTCTTGCGCCGTCAACACGGCGGCCACGCCGGGGACAGCCGCGGCCGCGCTCACATCAATTGACTTAATGCGGGCATGGGCGTGGGGACTAAACACCAGGCGGGCGTGCAACATGCCGGGCAGGGAAATATCGGAGACAAAGCGAATTTTGCCGGTCACTTTGGATTCACCTTCGACCAGCCGCCTGCGCTGACCGATTGCCGAAACGGAGGTGGGCGGGATGGAGACCGCCGCCATCGTCGTTGCCGTCATGAAAAACTCCATTCTATGGGTTTGGATTAAACTGCGATTAGTGGGTTGTGTGGATACTGGCTAGCCGAAGCCAGAGTGTTGTCGAGCAATACTTCAAAATTATAAACGCTGTCTGCGGAACCGTCAATGACATGCAAACACCATCGATTGCCAGGAAGGGGTGGTCTCGATACTGAATTCCACATCTTCATTCTGCAATCGCTTCATCCAGCACGGCGCGCGCGGCATCCCCCTCAATCTGCGGATTCCGCGCTAAAAACCCCACCAGCTCATCCAGCGTGTGCTGCAAGATGGCCTGACCATTGGGCGCCGGGGCGGCGGCATTGATCAGCGCGTGATAAATCACCACAGCCTGGCGTTCATCGCCACTTTGCAGAGCTTGATGGGCCGCACGGCTCACTGCCGGTTGATAGGGCGCTTGCAGCCAGCCGTTCGGTTTGTAATCTTTCGCCACGTTTTCAACCGGATCCAGCTCGAGTGCTTTGGCCAGATCGGCCAGCCCGGAGAGAAGTTGCACGTTGGCTTGCGGATCGCCCTGCGCCAGCAGTTCGCTGTAGAGCACGTATGTAATGCGGCCGCGCATCTGCCAATAGACCGCGTTTTGCGGCGCCAGCGTAATGGCTGCGCTATAGCTGACAATGGCGCTCTTTAACCCCGGCGCGAGCCCGCCCGCCTGCGGACAGCGTCGCAGCAGCCATTCGATCTGGGCGCGCGTGCGGAAGGTGAAGGCCACGTCGGCGTCGGTCTGTTCGCGCAAATGTGCGCGGTCGGTGGCGGCGGTCAAATAGTCCACGGCGCGCGCATATTCGGCGCAGCGCGCTTCTTCTGTGGTGCTCTGGCCGCCGCGTTTCCAGTGCAGCGTGCCCAGCGAAATGCGCACCACCGGGTCTTTATCGTCCAACCGCGCCGATTCTTCCCAAGCAGCTTCGGCCGCATCCAGTTCGTTCTGTGCATATTCAGCATAGCCCAGCCCCAACCAGGCGCTGGCTTTGGCGGGAAGCATTTCTGTGGCCTGCGTAAAGCGTTCGGCGGCCTCGGCATATTGGCGCCGGTCGTAATATATCCAACCCGTGCCGGTGAGGGCCCGTTCTTTGGTGGCCGCGCGTGCGTTCAATTCATCCTCCAGCACCTTGGCATAATCGGTCATGGCGGCGTCCAAATGGCCCAGCGCGTGGTGCGTGACGCCGCGCCAGAGATAATAGCGCGGATCAGCGGGATTCAGCCGGATGGCTGCATCGTAATCGTCCAGCGATAGTTCGTAGGCGCTTTTGTTTGTCGTGACCGCATAGGAGGTTTCGTCCGCAACCCGCAGGCTGGAAATTTTGGGGCCTTCCTGGGCATCGCTGGTATTGGCGCTTTGGCGCGCCATGGCGCGCCAAGCGTAAACCTGGTCAACTTTTTCCTGGTCGATGATGTTCAATAGCTCGTCGTAAAGCCGGATTGATTTATCGCCCTGCTCCAGTTGGGCGCTGAGCGCGGCCGCGTTTTTAAGCGCAATGACGCGCGTCATGTTGTTGCGGCCGGGGATGCCAAAGGTGCGGTCGATAGCGCCATCGGTATTGAAAATGCCCCACAGCGGCTGGCGACTCTGTTGTTCGGAACGTTGAAAGGCATCCAGCGCCTGCAGCAACAGCGCGCTGGACGAACTGCCGCTCAAGCCGCTCTGCTGGACGCGGTCGCGCAGCGTTGTGCCTTTGACCAGCCAATGATAGGCCACGGTCTCGCGCCAGACAAGGTTCACCATCAGCGCGCAGATTAGCGTCACCAGCAGCGTCAGCCCCCAGCGCACCCAGGCCGGGAAAATGCGCCGACCGGCGACCTGGACGTTCCAAATGGTATAAGCCGCGCTGATGAGGGCCACGGCGCAGATCAGCGGCGGATAGATGTCCGGCACGGTGAGCAGGGGGCGGAAGAGCAGCACAACTTGCAAAATCACCAATAAGAGCGCGCCGCTGATCATGCCCCAGGCAATGCGACCGTACCGGCCCAGATAGCGCACAATCCGCAGCGGGCGCACCACGCCCCACCAGAGCGGAATGACCACCAGCCCCATAAAGAGATACGGGTAAATATCGGCCAGGCGATAGACCGTAAAGGGCGCGCGCTGCCAAAGCAGCGGCGAGCGCGGCGATATCCAGGCGATAAAGGCCACGGCCAGCAGCAGCAATAAATTGAGTCCATAGACGACGGCCAGCCGGCTACGCCCAATCGAATAGTCCAAATCCAGCACTTGGGCGGTCGCCGGAATGGCCGCCTGCACGCGCCGGCGCATGGCTGGATACCAATTGGCGCTGGCCCCAATGACCATCCGCTCGTCTGCGGTTTCCAGGCCAAATGACGAAGAGGCTGGAATGGGCAGCCGCCAAATGCAGGTATCGGCCTTGATCATGCGCGTCACGTCCGCCCAAAGCACGCGCTGCTTGCCTTCGCCCTCGCCTTCGGTCAGGCCTTCGGCATCCAGTTGGACGATGCCTGAATCGCGGCGCTGAATCGTGCGCAGCGGCGTATAAGCGATCACACCGACGCCGACCAGCAGCGAGAAGCCCAGATAGCCGGTGATGATCGAGAGGAGCAGCGGCAGGGCGGCGCGCGGATTGGGGTCAATGGCCAGTGTGGCCGAGGTGACGCCCTGTGAAAAGGTAAGCTGGCGCAGCGCCGTGGCCTGTGGATCGAGAACGGGTGTAGCCCTAAATTCGATGTTGGGGGCCAAACTCACGTCCGAATCTAGCCCCACGGCGATGAGCAGCGTGAAGACCACGGCCAGCGGCAGCAGCAGCGCCACCAGCCGCCGAAACATAGACAGCAGCGGATGATTATAGCGCACCGCATAGAGACGGCGGGCCAGGCTGCTGCTGATGGCGTCCGCCTGCGCGGTGAGGATAGCCGCGGCCATCTGCGTTGGCCCTTCCGGCATGGCATCCAGACGGCTCTCCACCACGGCATCCAACCGTTCGGCCACATCGGTGGCTGCCAACCACTGCTCTTGGGCGGCATAGGCCGCAATGGCGGCCGCGAATTCATCCAGCCCGGCGGCGGAACTGCCGGTGAGCAATAGCGCTTCGCCCAACAGCGCCGCCCGCGTCTCGGCAGCGGCGTCCGCATAAATTTCCAACATGGGAATGGCGTCTTGCAGCAAGTGTAGCGCATCGTGCGCATGCTCGATGGCCAGATAGGCTTCGGCCAGCCCCACCTGCACCACGGCCCGCCGATAGTCGCCCAGCGTGGCTGCATCATTTTGCAACAGCCGGGCAAACTGGTTGGCGGCCTGGGCGGCGTCCCCCATGGTCAGATAGAGCTGGGCCAGCCGCTCGTCGGCCACAATGCCTTCGGCCAGGCTGCCGGAGCGCTCCAGCACGGGGTCGGCGCGCTGGAAATAGTAGGCGCCGGTGGCAAAAAGGCGGGCGATGATCCAATCGAGATTGTACAGCGTGGGCCAAAAGCGCGGATGCCAAACGCGCCAGCCCAAGAAAAAGCTCAAATAAATAATCAGCGGCACCGATATGATAAAGAAGAAGGCACTTTGCACCTGACCCCATAGACCGCTGGCCAGGGGCTCTTTCTGGGTATAGCCGCGCGCCGATTGGGCGAAGCGCAGATAGGTTTCGCCCAGGTCGATCATAGTGAGCGCCCGTTCAGTTTCGGCGGTCTCAACATCGACGCCTTTTTTGATCTGTTCGCTAAAAGCGTCCACGGCCTTTGCCAGTTGGTCAATGGCCTCCACAAATTGGCCGGTATGGGCCAGCGCATTGCCATAAGCGCGATCTGCATAGGGGGCCAGCTGGGGGTCGAGCGCCTCTTGATGGCGCAACTGATTGAGCAACCCCTGGCTCTTGGTCCAGTCGCCCTGGAGCTGGGCAAAGCGCGCCGCCAGATGCATGAGCATTTGCTGCAAGCGGGTCAGCGCGGCCGGGTCAATATCGGCGCGCAGCAGCGTTAGATGTTCCAACGCTTCCGCGCCCAATTGCAGTAAATGCTCAATAGCCGCCAGGTGATGCTCGTTATAATATTTGCGGAAGAGGCGCACCAATTTGGCGTTGGCCTCGGTCAAATTGACAAAGAAGAGATGATAGAGGCACTCTTGCTCCTGCAGAACTTCATCGACCTTTGCACTGTTGGCCCAATAGTGCATGGCCCGTTGATGCGCCGCCGTGTAGGCAGGCAGGTCTTTGGCAATCCACAATTCGTTGAGGGCTTTGCGCTCGCTGTTGCGCACGCGGTAGGTCAACTCTTCAGTAGAGGCCAGGGGAATCACAAATGAATAGTTGGCCAGCCGCGGGATCAAGCCTTCGTTACGGCCATCGTCGCGGTGGCGCACGGCGGTGAAGAGGGGCAGCCCGTAAAAGTGGGGCACAGCCGCGCAATAGAGCGCCTCCGCCATCAGCGGATGGGCCGCTTCGACAATTTCGTTTAGCAGTTGCGCGCTGCGCTCATAGGCCGTCCGCTCGGTGGCGGGCTCATTCTGTGCGTCCGAGCCGGGCGGCGCGCTATCATCTTGGGGCATAGTTGTCTTTGCCGGACGATTGGGGCCTGGGATCAGGGACTGGGGATTGGGCGCCGCCATACAGCCTAATCCCTACTCCTTAATCCCTAATCCCCATCCTATTCATCAAAAAACGGATCGTGCTGGCTGGCCACGGCGGTCAGGCGGTCGGCCATCAGCGCCAGGTCGCCGGGGACGCCGCCGCTGAGCAGGTGGACGCCCTTAAAGGTAAAATCGGGGGGATTTTCCTGGATCGCGCGCACGGTCATGAAGTCGCGCACGTCATCAATTGTAAAAGCCTCTAGATCGGTCTTGACAATGAGCTGATTGAGCCCCAACGCCGAAAGATCGGGCGTCTGCCGGCCAGTGATGATGATGACCAGATCGCGCAGCGATTCATCGAGCAGATAGGGCAGCAACTGGCCGCTGATAAAGCGGGCGGCCTCTTCGGACGCGGCTTCGTATGCATCAAAGAGTAGCACAACCTGCTGCTTATCGGCCAACAGCGTGGCCAGGCATTGAAAAAACGCCTCGCTGACCTGCCGCTCGGCGTGCTGCCGCTCGGCTTCGCTGACGCCGACCAGGCGCAAGTTCTGGTCGGTCATGGCGGCCGTGCTTTCGGCGTCGGTCATGGCGGGGGCGGCCAGAATGCGGTCGGCAAAGGGTTGCCAATCCACGGCATTACGTTCTTCGTGCAAGCGAGCAATTAGATTGGGCAGAGTTTGGCGGCGGAAAAAGTAGCCCACCAAGCTGAAGCACTTGTTAAAAAGCGTGGTTCCTTCCAGATTTTCAAACTCGACATCGGAGAAACGGGCAAAGCGCTCCAACTCGGCCAACGTAAAGACCTTCTGCATTTGTTCCGCCAGCGCGGCCAGATGGCTGCTGCCGGGGCTGGCTGCAGATAGACCGGCGGTGACGCGGTTGATCACCATATTGAGGTGGGCGAAATAGTCCGGTTGCTCCAGCCGGTCGCGCAGCAGGCGGATCAGCCCCAGGTGGTCGGGCAGCTTGAGCATGTCCAGCGGATTGCGGAAGTCGATGCGCGCGGCGGGTACGCCCACGGCGGGCGCCTGGCAGATGCGCTGCATTTTGATGATCAGCCAGGTTTTGCCCATCTTTTCGGCGGCCTCAATCAGCATCACCGATTGGCGGGTGGCGGGTTGGAGGAGTTTTTCAAAACCGCGTAATTTGCGTTCGCGGTCGACAAAAAGTTTTTCTTCGAACAGAGTCATGAAAGTATTGCGTATCGAGTATTGGGTATGCTGGTTGACGAGACGGTTGGACGGCTTGGGGCTGTGATGGAATGGGAGCGTCTGTATCAAAGACGCAGGTAGCGTGTTGAATGTTTCAATAAATACTTGAAGGGGTGAAAGGGTGAAGGGGCAAGGAAGCAGGTTCACCCTTTCACCCTTTCACCCTTTCACCCTAAAGCTCCTCTTCCCCCAACAGATGCCCAAAACCACGCGACACAATCATCTCAGCCACCCGGCGGATGGGGATGCCTTCGTTGGCAATCGGAATGTAGGCGGGGTCGCCGCTGTGATGCAGGGCCACCAGATCCCAATTTTGGTCGAAACAGGGCGAGCCGGATGAGCCGGGTTCGGTGTTGGTGCGGTAGTAGACGCGGGTGCGGTTGGCGTCCAGCCCGGTGACCGCCTCCGAATCGAGAGCCAGCTTGAGCGGTGCGCCCTTGGGATGCTGCACAATGTAGAGCGCCGGGTTGGCCAGGAAATCGTGTTCGGCCTCGGGAATCGCGATCCAGCCGCGCGGCGCTGCCTGCGGATCGGCGGTGTCGCCCACCGGCTCGCTGCCCGGTTCGCCGTCAATTTGGAGCAGCGCGTAATCCAGATTGGCCGGGTCAACCGCATTGACTTTCGGCATAGGCTGCAAGTCCACCGGATCATAAATGGCATAGTCGGCCAGCCAGTTGGCGCCATCCACGGCATATGTCTTGCCCACGTTGAGGGTGGTACCGTCGCTCAGACGTTTGTAATCGAAGCGGACTTGCACATCGGTCGGCGCGCCGTTGCCGTCGATAATACTTTTGACCACGTGATAGTTGGTCAGCACGGCGCGCGGGCCGACCAAAAAGCCGGTGCCGGCAGCGTCGCCCTGAATTTCCACGCGGCAGACGCGCGTCTCAATTTCGCCCAGCTTGGTGCGCCATTTGGCAATGTCCAGATAGCTGTTGGCCTGGTTGATGAGCTTTTCCAGCTCGGGCCGCGGCGGCGTGTTCTCGGGCGCAATGCCAAACTGTTGCGCAAAGGCCAGCAGTTGATCATTGCCGGGGTTGGCCTCGCGGGCGGCCAGCAGCAACTGAGCCGTCCAGCCCTCGCGCGTAGAGCGGTCGATCACTTTGAAAGCGATCTCTTCATAATCGTCACCCAACGCCAGGTCTTCGCGATTGCGGTCCAGGCGGAAGCGCAGCATCATGTCGAAGCGCTGCAGGGTGAATGCGGCGCGCAGGACTTGGCTAAATTGTTGAAATTGCCTGCCGGTTAGTTGCATTACCGTTCATCCCCTTCACCCCGAATCTGGCCCCGCTCCAGCCGGTCAAAGAGTTTGACCAGATTGGCCTCGGCCACTTCCTGCAGCGACAGATCCAGTTCGGTGCAGATTTGGGCCAGATACCAGAGCACGTCGCCCAGCTCTTTCTTAAGTGCTTGCCGATCTTCGTCGCTGATCTGGCCATTTTTGTCGCGGAAGATCTTTTTAACCTTGCCCGCTAATTCGCCGGCTTCATTGGTAAGCCCCAGCGTAGGGTACACAATGGGGTGGTCGGTGTGGACCAAATTCCAGGTCTTGCGCGACTCTTGTTGATATTGGTCGAAATCTTTTAATTTCATCGAATCTCAATTCTCGGTATGATTATGGCACACTTTTCTTGAAATGATTCTTTCAAATTCTTTACGCGGCGGAGTTTACACGGCAGATTATAACAAAAAATCCGAGTAATCGATACTCGGATTCATCGCTAAAAAATCTGCGTAATCTGCGAAATCTGTGGTTTATCTAAAACCGCGCCAGCTCCCACGCCATTTGATAAATCTTGTCCGCATTGGGCCGGTAGGCATCTTCCAGCGGCGGGCTAAAGGGGACCGGCACATCCAGCCCGCCCATACGGCGGATGGGCGCATCCAGCCACTCGAACGCCTCGTCGGTGATCAGCGCGGCCACTTCGGCGCCGATGCCGGCCAGCCGGTTGGCGGCGTGGACGATGAGCACCTTGCCCGTTTTGCGGGCGGTGGCCAGGATAGCTTCGGTATCGAGCGGTTTGAGCGTGCGCAGGTCTAGCACCTCGGCATCAATGCCGTCGGCGGCCAGACGTTCGGCCGCGCGCAGGGCTTCGCGGGCCATGGCGCCATAGGAAATAATCGACAGGTCGCGGCCGCGGCGGGCCAGGCGCGCTTTGCCGATGGGCACCACATATTCACCGGCCGGCACGTGGCCCTTCATAGAGCGATAGAGCGGCTTGCTCTCAAAATAGATGACCGGATTGTTGTCGCGGATGGCAGCAATCATGAGTCCTTTGGCGTCGGCGGGCGTGCCGGGCGCCACCACTTTGAGGCCGGGCGCATGGACAAACCACGCCTCCGGGTTCTGGCTGTGATAGGGGCCGGAGCGCAGCCCGCCATCGGCCGGCGCGCGGATTACCCACGGCACGGCGCCGCGCCAGCGATAGTAATTGGTGGCGGCGTATTGCACAATGCTGTCAAAGGCGGTGGAGATAAAGTCGGCGAACTGCATTTCCATGACCGGGCGCAGCCCCATGAGCGCCATGCCGGTGGCCGCGCCCACAAAGCCCAACTCGGTCATAGGCATGTTCTGCACGCGGCGCTCGCCGAACTCTTCGCTAAAGCCTTTGGTCACCTTAAAGGCGCCGCCAAATTCGCCGCCAATGTCCTCGCCCATGAGCAGCACATTGGGGTCGCGGCGCATCTCCTCGCGCAGCGCCTCGCTGATAGCCGCGATGTAAGTCATTTCGCTGTTCTTCGTTGGCGGGGGCGGCGGATTCATCGATTGGGTCGGCAAAGCCGAAGTTGCTGCCTACGTTGGTCATGGCGTTTTCATACTCGTATATAATTCATCTCTATCAACGTGAATATCTTCACCAAGGCTGAATGTACAAGCGCGAAATGGTTTTGGGCTATAGCGGGGGGATTCATGCTGATAAAGTTCCGTCTTGAGCCATTTGAGAAGTAACTCTATTACCTGAATACGCTCCGCCAAAGTAAATTGCTGAAGTTGCTGTACAGTTTCTAGAACAGTCATAACATAACCTCTGTATCAAGGATTAGTTCAGAATCAAGCTAACACTTTTGTGCGCTAGCGGCGATTGAGTAAGCCGGAGCAGTTCCTGACTGAATCGAAACCAGAGCAGGTATGATTCGTTTGCTTGATTTCGATACTGATCATTAGTGCAGGAAATCTGTTACAGCGCGAGGTGTAATCGCAATGCATGACCCTGATGGTACTTGTAGATTTGGCGTATCTTCATACGGCACTTTTGTATCGCGTTGCGTAATTATTCCAGAAAGATTCCCTGGGTATCTATGACAGGACCACCACTTGCTCCGCTGTGCATTGCATTATCTACGTAAAAGATCTCTCCCTGAATTATGAGTTTATCATCTCCATCAAAGTTAAATCCAACTTTATGCCCTACCATTCCTGATTTGATCATCAATAACCTTCGAGTGTATTCCAATTTGCTTTGCTGCGACTGTATTTCTGGATGTCTATAATTTAATATGCTGTCAAAGGCAAAAGGTAAATTCATCTCATCGGGAAAACCAGCAAGAAGAACAGATTCACCAACAACTATGGGATCATGGCGCACATTAAGATATGTAATATCGTACTGAGCTGAAGACGGTATGAGGACCGCTAAATCGATAATAGCAGGATAACGCAGATACTCATTTGCGGTAATCTGAGGTGCGCAAAACCAACTTTATATTGCTGATACTTTTGGTCTGGTGATCTTGCAAAGATGCGCATGTTCGGATCATATAAATCATCCAAGACATTGCTCAATCTTACTACAACATGCGCGGCCGTAAGTAAACGACCGTCAGGTTTAATCGCTACAGCTGACCCAGAGCTGATGTGTTCGTCTTGGGAAAAAACCTCGATCGAATGCGTAACTTCCTTCAATAACTTGCACAGTTCGATAGAATTCATAATCAACAACTCATCTCTGACAACGTTTCAAAGTTGAATATATCTCTTACGCTATTGGTGCCAGGTGACTGAAACACTGTACCCAAATACCATACACACAATTTTCTAAAACTTGATCGCCCCATCCGTCAGCCCCTTCATAAACCAGCGCTGCAGCAGCGCATAGACCAAAATGACCGGGAAGGCGCTAAAGAGCAGGATGGCGGCGTCGGCGGCTTCGTGGGCAAATTGGCCGCGCAGGTGGGGGACCACGGCGGTGGCCGCTTCATAGGAGCCGGTGAGCACTTTTTGGATGCCCACCGAAATGGTCAACTGGCTGTTGCGGTCGATCATGGTGTAGGTGACCAGATAGTCGCTCCAGACGCCCACAAAGGCCAGTGTGGCGATGACCACCATGGCGCTGCTGGCCAACGGAAAGGCAATGCGCCAGAATATCTGGAACCAGCTCGCCCCATCGATCAGCGCCGATTCTTCGATCTCTTTGGGGATCGACAAAAAGGCCTGCCGCATAATAAATATCGGAATGGGCAGCCCGGCCGAAAAGAGCAGGATCAGCCCAAAGAGGCTGTTGCGCAGCTTGAGAAAGGCCATCAATTCATAGAGCGCCATCAGCCCGCCGCTGCGCGGGATAAACATGGAGACCACAATGGAGATGAAAATGAGATCGCGGCCCCAGAAATTCATGCGCGCAAAGGCATAACCGGCCAGCGACGCCGCGACAACCTGAATCACCGAGACGCCAATGGCCAGGATAAAGCTGTTGCGCATGTAGAGCGGCAGCTCTTGTAACGAGGTGAACATGTATTCATAGTTGACAAAGGAGGCGCGGCTGGGGATCAGCGCGGCCGAGTTGGTGAAAAACTCCTCGCGATCCTTGAGCGACGTGGAGATCATCCACAGGATGGGCAGCAAAATGATGAAGACGGCCAGCCACAGCAAAAGGTGATTCAGCAGGTATCCGGCGCAACCAAGTTTGGTTTGACATGAGGATTCTCGGATGATGAAAAATTAGAACGCAAAAGGCGCAAGAGGCGCAAAGGGCGCAAGCGTATTGATAGTTTTTCGGTTCGACAATGTAAATTAAGCTCACGCAAAGCCGCAAAGCCCGCTAAGATTTTTTCTTTGCGGCTTCGCGCCTTTGCGTGAGCCCTTTTTCTTTAGCCCCTTTTGCGCCCCTTGCGCCGTTAGCGTCCTTTGCGTTAAAAAATCACTCGCGCGACCAGCGGAAGACCCCGCCGGCAATCAGCGCGCTGGCCAGCCCCAGTACCAGGCTGATGGCGGCGGCGTAGCCCAGCCGCAGATCGCCCAGTTGGAAAGCGATCTGATAGAGGTGCAGGCCGATGGTACGCGTGGAATCCTGCGGGCCGCCGTTGGTCAGCAGCAGCATGGCGTCGGTGGTGCCGAGCACACCCAGCAGCAGCACCACAATCAGCGCCAGCGTAGGCTTGAGCAGCGGCAGCGTGATCCAGCGCAGTTGCTGGGCGCCGTTGGCGCCATCCAGCGCGGCGGCTTCGTAGACTTCGCTGCTAATGTTGTAGATGCCAATCAAAAAGAGCAGGGTGGGGAAACCCACAATAATCCAGATGTGGGCGGTGGCAATGGCGGGCAGCGCCGTGGCCACATCGCCCAGCCAGTTGGGCGGGTGCGCCACGCCCCAGTTACGCAGGTTGGTGTTGAGAAAGCCAAACTTGTCGCCATACATTTCGCGGAACATCAAAAAGCTGACCGCCACCGGCAGAATCGACGGCAGATAGACCACCCAGCGATAAAAGCCAGCGCCGCGCCGCACTTTGCTGATCAGCACCGCGATCAGCAGCGCCAGCCCAATGGTCAACGGCGCCACCATCAGCATATATTTGATGGCCACGCCAAAGGTTTCCCACACTTTATCGTCGGCGGCCATTTCGCTAAAATTGGCCACGCCGTTAAAGTCCCAGCGCGTGTCGGGGTAAATAAAGCGATAGTCGGTAAAGGCCATCAAAAAGCCGCGCACAATGGGCCAGATATTGAAGACCAGATAGAGAAGCATGGCCGGCGCAATAAAGAGATAGCCCAGCGGATTGTTGCGCTTGCGCTCGCCGCGCTGCTGCCGCCAGCTCTGCCACAACTGCCCCACGCGCCGCCTGCTCAGGTTTTCAGAGACTTCGGTTGTCATGGTGGGCCTTTCGATAAAGAGGGGGTAGGGATTAGGAAGTAGGGATTAAGCAGAGGCGTCGTCGCCTGCTTCCTCCCTACTCCCTACTCCTTACTCCCTACTCCTTAATTCTTACTCCCTGCTCCTACCCCTGCTTCATCATGATCTCGTCATGCATTTCGGCCAGGGGAGCGCTTGCATAGCTTCTTCGGCGCTCAATTGGCGGGGTCGAGGGCACCGATCCAGGGGCCGGCGGCGCTGTTTTGCAAGCCCCAGAAGAGGTTGACCGGGAACGGCACCGATTCGCGCACCAGCTCGATGCCATCCAACTGCCAGGCACATCGTTGCCGCGGATGAAATCATCGTAGGTATATGTGATAGGCGGGTTTGGCGGCCACGGTGGCAATCTGTTCGCCATTGGCTTTGTTGTTGGGGCCAAACCACCAGAGCAGGAAGTCCATCATGCCCTGGGCGTTGTTGGCGCCGTTGAGGCACCACGCTGCCGTTGAGCCAGAAGGAAGCATAAGCCTTGATGTCATCCTTTTCCAGCTTGATGTTGAGGCCGGTGGTGGCGGCGTGCTTCGCCAAGGTCTGCTGGGCGCTGGTGCCGTGGACATCAACAGTCATGATGGCGGTGCCGCCCAGCGAGCCAGTTGCCGAAGCTTTCGCCGTGGATGCCCGGCATCAGCTCGGCGGCCACCATTTCCTGCTTCCATTTGAGGGCGGCAATGGACGCTTCGCCGGTCCAATCGACCGGCCCCTCGTCGGTCAGCGGGGCATCGGTGGCGCCCCCGGATCATGGCAATGTGGTCGCAAGTGGGCTGCAGAGCGGCGTCAAAAGGCGTCCAATCGGGCGTGGCGGCCTTGACCGCTTCGGCGGCAGCGCGCACCTCGTCCCAAGTTTCCGGCGGTTCGACGCCGGCGGCGTTGAGCGGTTCCCAGAACCAGCCCAGCGCCACGCTGCCCACGTTGCCCGGAATGGTATACTGCCCCTTTTCATGTTGCTCGACTCCAGCACCGACGGGATGATGGCCGGCACCACCTTGTCGGCATCGGCCACGGTGGAGACCGCAATCAGGTCGTCCAGCGGCTGGATCAGCTCGCGGCTTACCCAGCTTTCAATGCCCCACGGCCCTTCGATGACGGCAAAGCCATCCCAAATCAGGTCGCCGGCGGCCACCGCAGCCTGAATTTTCTGGTCAGCCGCACCCGCCGGTTCATCGATGATGATCTGCTGCTCCATTTCCTGATTCCACGCTTCGGCGGCGGCATCGACGGCGTAGGCGTTGCGAATGTCCGGGCGCACCAGGAAGCTGATCTGCTGCGCTTCCAGGACTGGCGCCCCGCCGCCATCGCCGCCCGGCGCAGGGACGGCGCAAGCGCCAATGCCGCCGCCACGGTGACGCCGCCGACGTCATCGAAAACTGGCGTCGGCTCAGGCTGTGCAGTTGATCTGTACGATTGTTCATGCTGGTTTCTCCTTGTTGAATTTGGTTGGATTAGCAGGGATTGCAGATTTGTAGGTGTGGTTTGGCGGCGCGCCAGTTGTCGACAACTGGCGCGCCGCCCAAGCCACACTGCTATTTTGTGAAGCTGACTTTGCTGGAACTGCGGACTGCTAACAAAAACACGAAGATATACAAAGAATTTGGGAGCTTTTGTGTATCCATCGTATTAGCTACACAGTGCCGCGCTCTGTGTAGCGTTGTGTTTTTTGTGGCGATTATTTGCAATTATACTTTAAAGTTAGCTCTGTTTGAAAATGAGACTTTTTAAACAACAAACTGCACCATTTTCAAAAGCAACCGCGCCGTCGAACCGGCCCCGGCGAGTAACTGGTGCAGCGTGTCGCCCCAAAATCCACGGCTGTTCGGCGGCGGGGATAAAATAAATAATGGGTGCGGAAGGCCTCCAGCGCCTGGCGGTAGGTCATGTAAAAGCGCACCACCGGATAATCAGAGCCCCAGCACATGCGCCAGACGTAATGCTCATACTCGGCTCGGATCAACTCGTGCGTGTCGCCATGAAGTCCCACTTGGGACAAACGGTAGCGTAAGCAAAACCGGAGAGCTTGATGTAAATATTATCCACCTTGGCCGATTCCAGCACCTGTTGCAGACCGGCAACGCGGTTTCGGCCAGCTGACGCCACCCAAATGGTGAATCAAAAATGGTACGCTGGGGAAACGCTCGGCGGCCCGGCGAATGGCAGGCTGGTGATGAGGCACAGGCAATGCTGGCGATCAGCCGCTTCGCCGCGGCTAAACTTGAAGAAGGCCAACCCCTCGTCAGAATGAGAGCCAGGCGCCATCGTCATCGTGCTTTAAATAGTGGGTGAAGCCCTTGATGGGCCAGCGTTCGGCCGTTTGCCGCAGCCGGTCGGCAGCGCCGGGCTGATGATAGGTGGCGGACCAGGAGCTGTCCACATCGGCAATCTGGTGCAGCCGGTCGGGGAAGCGCGCGATCTGCTCGGCAACGTACGCGTTATTTTCCGGGTTGTGCTGGATCTGCGCGCACACAATGGCGGCCTGATCCACCCCGTGCAGATCCATCTCATTGAGCAATTGCTCCACCCGCGGGCGCGATTCAGCATCCGGCACGGGCGGTTGGTAAGGCCAATAGGTCCAGGCGTGGCAATGGGAGTCTATAATCATGATGTGCGATTTTTGATTTACGATTTACGAGATCTCGTTGACGGAATTGAGTCGAAACATGGGCTTAGTTTCGTTTAGGCGAATAAGATTTACGACTTACGAAGCTACTCCGACAACCCCAATCGTAAATCGTAAATCTGGATCGTAAATCGCCTACGGTTTTAACAACACCGGACACATTCCCAGCGTCGATCAGGCGGTCAAACCACTGGCCGCCATCGGCCAAGAGGCGATCCACGGGTCCAGGCGGATTTTGTTTTGGTGGAGCAGCGCCAGCGCCTGGGCAAAATTGGCGGGCGAGTAGGCAAAGCTGCCCTGCACGGTGATCTCGCGGCGGATAATGTCGGCGGCGGGCATTTGGCTCACCTCTTCGTGCAGCCCGCTCAGGATCATGCGACCGGTGGGTTTGGTGGCGGAGACGCATTGGAGTGCGCGTCACCCCAGCGCCCACGGCGTCGATGGAGACAGCCACGCCGCCGCCGGTGGCTTCGCGCACGCTCTGCACCACGTCCACCTGTTTGGGGTTGAGCGCTTCACCGCCCAATTCGGCGCCCATGGCCAGCCGCTCGGCATCCAGGTCGGCAATGAAGATGCGGCGGGCGCCCTGGAGTTGCAGCGCCTGCAGCGCCAGCGGCCCAATGGGACCGGCGCCATAATCAGGCAGTCCTGGCCCGCCACATCACCGGCCAGTCGCCAATGCGCACGCCGCAGGCCACCGGCTCGGTCAACGCCGTTGCGCAGCGACAGCCCGTCCGGCAGCGGCGAGACCAGCTTGGCCGGAATGGCACATATTCAGCATAGGCGCCGGGCCGGTGCGCCCACCAGCTTGCGTGGGGCTCACGTGGGGCAGGCCCCGCTGCACAAACTCATCGCCCGGCTCGGCATAATCGAGCGGGTTGACCGTCACCGGCTGTCCCACGGCCAGCGCCGGGTTTTTCTGCGAAAGCGTCCACACCCAGCGCGGTGATTTCACCGGCAAATTCGTGGCCCATGACCAGCGGCGGCTTGCGTAACGTTGTGGCCCAAATAGCCGCTCAGCTCCGAGCCACAGATGCCAAAGCCGTAGACGGCACGAATCAAGACTTCATCGGCGGCGGGGGTGGGGATGGGCTGCTCGCGCATCTGCATATCGCGCGGGGCTTCCCAGACGAGTGCTTTCATAGTGGGTGGCTCCAATTATTTTAGGCTTTGATTCTATCGGATCTTTATATTCACCACGTTCGACCTTGTCAATATGATACACTACATCAAAAATGTCTGGAATCCCTGCCGGGTGGTGGCTTTGACCTTGGTTGTTCCAGCGTTGGGTGTGTATCTGTACATAGCTTTTGTTGGTCCGGCAGTACAATGCATAAGGAAGCCGGGCACCCATCCGGCAGGGCGGGATCGTACAGTTTCCTCATCGGGGGACAATTCGGCCAGCTCAGCGAGAACCACGGCCTCCCGCCTGCTGTTGAGCGCACAGACGCTGGATAACCGCGACAGCTCTGTTCATGCGCAGACGCGCATGAAAGCGGCTGTCCCCGTTGCGCGCCAAAGCTGTAATGCGATAGAGAATGTAAAAATAGGCGAGATCGGGGTACTCAGACAGGAGTTGGCGTGCGGCGGTTTCCGGATGCGTCGGTTATCCCATTCATTGCTCAATTTCTCCAAAGTCTCGCGCGCTAGCTGTTGCCGTCATTCTACCACAATTGCCCTATTACTGCTGATTCATTCCATAGCTTCAATATTCACTACAAAGTCCCCTACCGATACCTTTGCACCCAGCTCAAACAGCGCATCCACCCCAAACTGGAGCGCATCGACCGGGATGCGCTCATTTGCCGCGTGGACCGTACTCATGGCGTTGAAATCGCGGGGCAGGGCCAGGGGCGGGAAGCCGTATTCTGAATGCCCAGCTTGGCAAAGCAGCGGCCGTCGGTAAAGCCGGAGGCCACGGTGGGCAGCGCAATGCCGGTGGGGTCGGCGTCCTTGAGGATGCCGGCCAGCGTGTCGAAGAGACCCATGTCCACCGAGGCGGGGCCGGGGTTGTCTTGGTCACTTCCAGCGCCACGTCGTCGCCCAGCAGGGCGTGTAGCTCGGCTATCATCTGGTCGGGCGTGTAGCCGGGCAGCAGGCGACCGTCCAATTCAATGCTCACCTCGCCGGGGATCACGTTGACTTTGTCGCTGGCGCGCAGACCGGTGGCGTTGACCGTGTTGTGCAGCAGCGCGTCCATGCGGTTGCCGATACGCAGTCCTTCGGCAATCAGCTCGTCCAGCACCGGGTCGGGGTCGGCGGCGTCGATGAGCTGCTGCATGACCGTGCGGATGTTGGCAGGCGCAGGCAGCCAGCGCATTGAGCATTTGCAGCACCGGCTCGGTTTTGTGGACGGGCAGCCGATTCTGGTTGAGCGTGGTGAGCAGTTGGCCAACACGCCCATGGGCCATCGCGCATGGGCATGGAGGCGTGGCCGACGGGCCAAAGCGCAGCGTGGCGCGCATCCAGCGGACCTGCTTTTCGCTGATCCTCGTCGAATAATATTTCTGGTCGCCGATCCACATGGGGGGACCGCCGCCTTCGCCGATGGCATAGCGCACGCCTGAAAACTGCGCGGCGTGCTCATCCACCAGAAAGTTGGCGCCAAAATCGCTGCCCGCTTCTTCGTCGCTGAGTACGGTCAGAATGATGTCATAGGCCGGGGTCACGCCTGCGGCCTGGGCGCAGCGGCGCGCAGGCATCATGACCACGCCGCTCTTCATGTCCAGGCTGCGGCCCCACGGGTAGCCGTCGACAATATTGGCGGCAAGGGGGGCTGCTGCCAATCCTGCCCGGCGGTGGTCACCACGTCCACATGGCCTTTTTCAGCACCAGCCCCGGCGCTTCGCCGCGGCCGGGCAGCCGCGCAATCAGGTTGGGCCGGTTGGGGTCTTTGGCCAGCAGCGTGGTCATAAAACCGGCCTCTTGCAGCCAGAGGTTGTTGATATATTGGACGCAAGCAATCTCATTGCCCGGCGGGTTGGTGGTGTCAAAGCGGATCAACGTTTGCAGAAGGTCGATGGGTTGGGTGTAGATTGGGGTCATGAGGTTCCTTTGCGAGTGGCGTGTTGAGTATCGAGTATTGAGTGATGCGTATTTTAGCACAGGCAAAACCGTCAACCAACATCCCATAACATAGCCGATTCCTTTTCAACTCGCCTGGTGGTAAAATGACAACATTCCCCGATAAGCTTCCCAAAACATTTTAAACCGCAGATGACGCCGATGGCCGCATGGCGGGCACAGGTCTTGTCTCACCCAAATAAAAATCTGTGTAATCTGCGAAATCTGTTGATCAAAGTCTTAATCAGAAAGTGAGGAATCATGCAGGCCAAGATTACCGAAGTCGAGCGCATTTTGCTGTGGGTGCCCATGGTGGACCGCGTGCGCATTGAGATGGAGCGCGCCAATATTCACACCTGGTCGGAGGTGGAGGTGATCCGCGTGGTGACCGATGCCGGCGTGGTGGGCTATGGCGAGACCATCCAGAATTACACCTGGGGCCGCGTGCCGGACACCGATCGCGTCATTGGCAAGTCGCCCTTTGAGTGCATGTGGGGACGACACGCTGGAAACCGGTTTGCAGATGGCGCTCTTTGACGCCGACAAGCTGGCGGAGATGCCGGTCTACCGGCTGCTGGGCCATCCGTGCCGCCACTGGGCGCCCATCTCGTTTTGGGACCACGACATGTCGCCGGAAAAGTATGAGATTGAAGCGCGCACGGCGGTGGAGCTGGGCTATACTTCCATCAAAATCAAGGCGCGGCCGTGGTGGGATGTGTATGAAACGGTGCAGCGCATCAGCGACGCCACGCCGGACTATTTCTGCATTGACGGCGACTGGAACGACTTTTTGCTGGATGTGTCGTTTGCCGTGCCGGTATTGCGCGAACTGGAGGAGAATTTCCCCAAGATCAAAATTTGGGAAGGGCCGATCCGCGCCGACGATCTGGACGGCAACCGGCTGCTGCGCGAGAAGATGCGCACGGCCATCGCCCACCACTACGGCTCGATCCCGCCCAACATTGCCCTGCGCGACGGCTATTGCGACGGCTTTGTGCTGGGCGGCGGCGTCTCCAAAGTGGTGAATGGCGGCATCTCCTGCGCCACGGCCAACATGCCTTTCTTCCTGCAAATGGTGGGCACCGGGCTGACCACCACCATGATGCAGCACCTGGCCGCCGTGCTGACCCACGCCCAGTGGCCCGCCATTACGTGTCACGAGCTGTATGAGCATTCGCTGCTCTCCAAGCGCATTGACGTGATGGGCGGCTTTGCGCCGGTGCCGGAAGCGCCGGGGCTGGGCATCGAAATTGACGAGGCCGCGCTCAGCCAATATCGCATTGAAAAGGCGGATCTGTCGCTGCCCAAGCGGCTGGTCAAGGTGAGCCGGGCGTGCGGCGTCAACATCTATTTTGCCGACACCTCGTTTAGCAACGCGCCCATGTGGCACTATTTCCGCACGGCCAACCAGCCCATTTTTGAAAAGGGCAATTACACCACGCTGATCGAGGATGATGGCAGCCCGGCGTTTGCCGATCTGCGGGCGCGGGCGCTCATCGCCCCGGTGCTGACGCGGGATTGACCTGTTGAACTGGCGTAACGGTGTAGCTGTAGTAATCAATTAGAAATAAGTTGGCCATCAAACCTGTTAGGTCTTGGAGACCTGACAGATTTGATGGCCAACTTATTTGTTAACGCTTACTTAAATCTGCGAAAACCAGCGTTCATCCGCGTACAAAAATCGTTTTTATCGTTCTCTCCGACAAGCGGCTAGAATGCGCCGCTTTGCATTTCACCCAATCGGGTGAACATAAACACATTGAATTCAATGGCGCGCGCAATGTCGCTGATGCGGATGTGCTCATTGGGAGCGTGGGCGCCGCTGCCGTAATAAGCCGGGTTGCCCGATGTGGAGATGCCCAAGACGCCGACGTTGTTCTGCATGGCGCCCAGCAAGGGCAGCGTGCCGCCCACAAGCGGCGTGATCTTCGGCGCCTGGCCGGTGAATTCTTGGCAGATTTCCATCATCTTTTGCACAAATGGACCTTCCAGCGGCGTGACCACCGGATCGCCACTGCCTAATTGCATGACCTGGACATCATCAAATCCCTGGGCCTTGAGATGCGCCCGCAATTTTGCCAAAATGTCCGCGGGGCGCTGGTTGGGTACGAGACGGAAATCCATCTTGGCCATGGCCTTGGCCGGCAGCACGGTTTTGACGCCCGCTTCTGTATAGCCCGTGAGCAAACCGGCGATGTTGGCTGTCGGCTCATACACAGAGATTTCGAGATCGTAACCGCTGCGATTGTGCAGGAAAGCATCGATGCCGTACATGGCCTTGGCGCGCGCCTCCTGCTCAAGATCGACGTTATCACGCGCGGCTTGCTTCTCCATCGCGGTTGGCTCGCGCACATCATCATAGAAACCAGGGATCAGCACCCGACCGCTGTCATCTTTTATGCTGGCCAGGGCTTGGACCAAACGCCAGGCCGCGCTGGGCAGCATATGGGCGCCGCCGGAATGAGCGTCGCGCTGCATCAATTCTATACTATATTCGACATACAACAGACCGCGGAAACCTAGCGCAATATGCGCTTGCCCTTTTTCATTGAAGCCGCCGCCTTCCCACAGGGCGCCGTCGGTCTGCAAGAGATCGCCATACTGGCGCGTCATGGCGTCGAAATGCGGGCTGCCGATTTCCTCTTCGCCTTCGATGATCCACTTAATGGTAATCGGCAATTCACCCTGCGCAGCCTGCATGGCGCGGATGGCGCAGATACGCGCGATCAGTTCCGCTTTGTTATCGCAAATGCCGCGCGCCACGAGTTTGCCCTCTTTTTCGGTGACTTCAAACGGCGGACTCTCCCACAGTTCAATGGGCGCTTCCGGCTGCACGTCATAATGGTTGTAGAGCAGGAGCGTAAAATCACTTTGGCCTTTCAGCACGCCATACACATAATTGGGCGCGCCTTCGACCGGCAATTGGCGGGTCTCAAACCCCGTCTCTTGGAGCAACTTCTCCACCCAATTCGCCGTTGCGCCCATCATGCGGTTTTGGGCGGCGACGCTTTCCAGACGGCAATAGTCTGTGATGAGAGGCTTGAAGTTTTGGATTTGGGCTGCGAGTTCTTTGCTTAATATTGCATCCATTGGTTCATCCTTTGATATTCTTTGTTATAAGTTCCAGACGGTTTCTTAAAGACGCTTGCCGCCGGCGAATCCATCATATTCATCCAGGAACCACTCGGCCTGTTTCGTCATAAAGACACCGATCTCTTCCCCTTGGAAGGCGAAAGTGATGCGCAGCCCGCCCAGGTAAATATCGGTGACATAAATTTCCAGATTGAGCGTCTGTTCATCGACCCAAGCGGCCGAGGCCAGACAATCATATTCAATGCCCGGGATCACACCAATCTGTTCGCCGAAGTAGTTGCGTTGCGGAAATTTGCCAGCCAGCACGCGCCCGATGCCGAAGGGCAGCACATTGTCGCCCTGGCCGTTAGTGTACTCCCACACGCCCTGATCCCCATCGAAGGAGAGGCGCATCCGCGTGATCCCCATAGGATTCTCGTCCAGCGCATACCAGGCGCCGTTGACTGCCGCCGCCACCGGTGCGTCGGCATCCCCCGGAAGCGGCAGGACGGCGAGCCGCTCGATCTTGGCGGTAAGCGCGGCGTGAGCATGCGGGTTTTCCGGCAGCGGCGCGTCGGCAAGATGGGGATAGATCTCCTCCCACATCACATCGGGAATGGCGCTGCCAGAGGGTGCACCCTGCGTGTCAGCAATGCAGGCGAAGAGGAACTCTTTGTCGGGCAAACAGATGGCGTATTGGCTGCCCATACCGCGGAAGGAGAAGCCGTTCTCCTTTTCGCGCCAGATTTGATAGCCATATCCATGAGCGCCGCGCAGGCTGTTGTCGATCTGTTTGGCGGTGGCCGCGGCCACAAACGCTGCCGGCAGCACCTGTTCATTACCCCACAGGCCGCCATTCAGGCAGGCCAGGGCAACTTTGGCCATGTCGCGCAACGTGCAGATGACGCCCGATCCGCCCCACGAGCCTCCCTCGGGCGTGCGCACACACCAGGCGTCGGCGGAAAAGCCAATGCGGTCCAGAAAGCGCGGGCGCATGTAATCCAGAAAGGGCATACCCGCCAGCCGCTCGACGATAGCCGTCAGCACAACAGTGGCGGCAGTGTCATAAGAAAAGATCGCGCCGGGCGGATGCGAGGGGAGCTTGTTAAAGAAAGTCCACACCCAATCGGGGTCGTTGCGCGAATAGGAGGTGCTGGAATGGGCGGTCGCCATCATGAGCAGATCGCGCACGGTGGAGGCGGCCAGCCACGGATGCAGTGTTGCCGGCGCCTTGTCCGCAAAGTAACCGGCGACCCGATCATCGAGAGTGAGCCGCCCTTCGTCGATCATCAGCCCGACCGCCAGCGCCACAAAACTTTTGCTGACCGAATACATGCGGTGTTTGCGCGCCGCCGACCAGGGCGCCCAATAGCCCTCGGCGGCAACTTGGTTGCGCCGCACCAGCAAAAACCCGTGCATGTTGATGCGCTCGGCATCGATCCGCCGCAGAAAATTCAGAATGGCGGGGGACGGGATGCCCACACTTTCTGGCGAGGGCGCCGGCGTAAACAGCTTTTCACTGCCCATATCTGCTCCTTAAGTTTTGGCCAAAAGGGATTCCGAATCAAACCAAATGAACACGCGAAAAAATTACACTACACCGCATCGATTTTGCCAAATCTATTGTGAAATCAGCAAGAAAGCCGTACTTTCGCAGACCGTTAGTGAACGCCGCTCGACCGGCACTCGTCTCGCGCCTTCAACCTGTACTTTGCCGAACGGGTAGGGCGGAGTGATTAGCGCGCCGACAGCGCCCTGACCTGTGGCAAAGCCAGAAACAAATCCCGCAATTCGCCCGCGGGGATCTGCTCGATGATCGCAGAGAGGAGAGTGCGCGCCTCATGGCGTATGGCGACCGCGTCCGCTACGTTTCCGGCCTGCTCTTCCAAATCGGCCAGCAGATCAGCGATCTCCCCCAAATAGCAGCGGGCACCGGTCTCGCGCAGAATGGCCAAGGCAGTGGCCAAGGCGGCCCGCGCTTCCTCGGCCCGCCCCAGCCCAAGCAAGGCGCGGCCGTGCAGATAGGAGAACTCGGGGCTATACATGCGCATATTCTTGGCCAACACGATGGCCAATGTCTTTTCGCTAAAGGTGAGCGCCTGCGCATAGTTGCCAATCGACAGGGCGTAGCGACAGATGGCGGCTTCCGGTGTAAAAAAATTCATCAGGCTAAAGGGCAGCTCATTGAAATGATGGGTGGCGATGATCGTGACGGCCTCATCCAGCTTGCCTTCCTGTATGGCCACCAAGCACAGGGCGCCCTGCGCGGCCGGCACGAATAGCGGAATCGCGCTCGCCGCAATTTGGCTGGCGGCCTCAGCCAGCGCACGCGCTTGCCCCAGATCGCCCAGCGCTAAGCACAATTGCGCCTGAAAAACCCGGACCAAAACCTGCCCCCCCGTAAAGCCCACCGCGTGCGCCAGTTGGATCGATTCATGCATGGCGGCCAGGGCTGGCGCAACGCGCAATGTATACCAGTTCACCTGAGAATAGGTGTAAAGGCAATAGGAAATGGCCCATTGATTCTCCAACGCGCGGCTGATCTGCAACGCTTCGGCGGCGATGGTGAGCGCTTCCTCGTAATACCCACAAAGCGCCTGCATATTGGCCAGGATCACCAGGCTGTCGGTGAGCATCGGCTGATTGCCCACTTCGCGCCACAGCGCCGCGGCCATTTCGGCCAGGACGACCATACGATCAAAATCGCCGCCCGCCTGATACACGTAGACCAGATCATTGGCGGCATACGCCATCTGCTCGCGCAGATCCAGCTCCTGGGCCAGGGCCAGCGACTGCTCTCCGGCGGCCAGCGCTTGCTGGTTGCGCCCGGTCATGCGGTAAACGTTGAGCAGATTCCATTGGATCTTGGCTTCGGCGGCCTTGTCATCAAGGGCGCGGGCCAAGGTCAGCGCTTCCAACCCCAGCGCTTCACCCAGCGCAAAGTCACTCAGTTCATTGGCCGTCGCCCGAATTGAGCCTTGCGCCACCAGCGCCGCCAATTCGAGTGTACGGTTGCCGCTTTGGCGCGCCGTAGCGATTGCCTCGATATAGTGGTTGAGCGCATCCTGATACCGACCACAGAGTTCCAGGGCGCGCCCGTAGTGGGTGCAGAGATCGCTCAGTTGGGCGGCGGCAACCTCAACCTGATCCGTCAGGTGGAGCGCCTGTTCATAGAAGAGTACTGCATCGGCAAAGGCGTGCAAAGTCATGGCTTCGTCACCGGCGGCGACGGCATAGGTGAATGCGGGCTGGTGGAGACCGGCCGCCGCCGCGTGAAAGGTCAATTCGGCGGCGGGCGCTTTGTCCTGCTCCAGCACGGTGAAGGTCTGGCGGTGATAGAGACGCCGGCGGGTGGCGCCCGCTTCGGTATAGACCACATCGCGAATGTTGTCGTGGGCAAAGGTAAAGGGGCGCGCTTCGTGCGCATTTTCCAGCATCAGACGACTCTGGAGCAGCTCGTCCAGCGCCGGCAGCCCATCAAATTCATCCAGGCGAGCCACCTGACAGAGCCGCTCAAAGGTGCAGCGCCGCCCAATGACCGCCCCGGCCAAAAGGAGCGCGCTGGCCTTGTCAGAGAGGCGGGTCAGCCGCCCCAAAATCAGATCGCGAATCGTCGGCGGCAGCAGGGAGTGCTGGCCCGTCCGCAGCCTTTCCAATGTGGCCGCCAGATTGAACGATGGTCGGCCCGTTGTCTCAGCTTCGGCCATCAACAAAGACTGTTGCTGCAAATATTGCAGCAGCTCCGCCACAAAGAAGGGGGAGCCGCCCGTTTCGGCTTGCAGCCAATTACCAAATTGAGGGCTGGCGGCGCCGTCGCTGGCCAATGTCTGGGCCAGCTCGGTCAGGTCATGCTGGGTCAGCGGCCCCAGTTCCAGCCGGGTCAGCGCTACATCGCGTCCCAGCCCCGTCAACCATTGGCGCAGATCGGGCATGGTCAGCAGGCCCTCCTGGCGGATGGTCAGGAGCACGAGGATGGGGTTAGGCTGGGCCGACCAGCGGCGAGCCAAATAGTGGAGCAGTTCCCGGCTGCCGGCATCGGCCCATTGCAGATCGTCGATGAACAGAATGAGGGGTCGGCGTGCGGCCAGCGCCACGCCCAAATGGGCCACAGCTTCAAAGAGGCGGGCCTGCACAAAATCGGCATTGCCCGCCAGGGGCGGCGGCAAATCCGGATAGCGGCTGCGCAGTTCCGGCAGCAGTTGGCTCAGCTCGGCCAGCCACACATCATCGAGCAGATCGTCGGGGGCGTTCTCGCGCTCAAGCCGCTGGCGCAACGCATCGACAACCGGCTGATAGGGCAGATGACCGCCAATTTCAAAGGCCCGGCCGCGCAGCACATCGGCGGGCGCCGTTGCCAGCGCTGCCCAATCGAGCAGCGCCTCAGCCAGCCGAGTCTTGCCCATGCCGGCCTCGCCCACAATGGCGGCGGCCTGCAATGCGCCCCGCGCCGCCTGTTGATAGGTTGCGACCAGGCGGCCATACTCGGCGGCTCGGCCCACCAGGGGAATGACCAGCGATTGGGGAGCAACGGGGGTTGCCGCTTGACGTGGGGTGGGTGGGGACGCCATCTCGGGATGGTGTGTCCGCGGGATATGGCCCTGCTTAACCCGCTCGGCCAGCGCCGTTGTCTCGGAGGAGGGGTCGATGCCCAATTCGTCGGCCAATATCTGCCGGCAGACGGCATATGCTTGCCAGGCGGCGCTTCGATTGCCGTTCAGCGCGTGGGCTTCGATCAGACAGCGATGGGCGCTTTCATTAAAGGGGGCGTAGTGCGTCCAGCGGATAGCTGTATCAACCGCCGCCGCAAAGTGGGCCAATGTCAACTGTCGGCGCCCCACGGCGGCAAAGAGTTCATCCCCCCGCCGATGCCACCATTCACGCTGGCGGCTGGCCCAGCTCTCAAAATCGGGCGCATCCTCCACAGAGAAGCCTTCCAGAAACTCGCCCCGTACGTGATCCAGGGCGCTCTGCATAGCATCGAGCGGTGTGGCGGCCGCTAGCGCGACGGTGACCGCATCGACCATCTGCACATCCAGCTCAAACGGCTGCGCAAAATCAAAACCGATCCGGCTGCCCTCAGTGATGATAAAGCCACCCGCCGCAGCCAGCGCCTGGCGCAAGCGCCCCAGCGTAATGCGCAACGCAGTGCGCCCCTGCTGCTGGTCGCTCTCTGGCCACAGCAAAGCGGCCAATGTGTCGCGCTCGTGCTCTCCGCCTTCGACCGCCAGATAGATCAGCAGGGCCAACACTTTCCGGCTGCGAAACTTCAGCGGCTGCCCCCGGTACAGCACCTGCGCCGCGCCAAACAACTGGATTTGTAGCGGGTCCGTCACCCGCTTGGATACGCTCATTATGATCTTGGATACGCTGTGGATACGCCAGGTTGGTAGAGTAGGGGCACAAGATGGTTGAGGACCCATTATACACCAACCGGTAAGGGCCATTCCAAAAATAAAACATATTGGATGGCCTGCAAGCTAATCCAGAAAATCCGTAAAATTGGGATATTTATTTTTCTGGATTAGCCGAGATGGTGGAAGTCAACCAGAGAATCCAACAATATTACAGAAGGAAACCAAAATGAATAAGCTAAATATCGGCATCGTTGGTGGCTCAATCGCGGGTTGTTCGGCGGCCATTCTGTTGGGGCGGGCGGGACACAATGTGCAGGTCTTCGAGCGTTCGCGGGGCGGCCTGGTCGGTCGCGGCGGTGGGATTGGCACGCCGGGTCCGGTCTTTGAAGGGTTGATTGCGCAAGATGTGATTGACGCCGATTTCCCCCATCTCTCCGCCACAGCCATGCCCTTCATTATTCGCACACCGGACCAGGAGCGCGCCGGCTATTCGCCCTGGCAGATCCCCATCAACCTGAAGGCATTTCATTGGAGCACGCTCTGGAACAATCTGCGCAAACGGGTGCCGGACGCAGCCTACCATCGCGGCTATGAGGTGGCGTGTGCCACCCCCAATGGCGCGGAAAGCGTCACTCTGCAATTCAAGGATGGTTCATCCGCGGATTTTGACCTGGTGATCTTTGCCGATGGCTATCAATCGCTGGGACGGCAGTTGGTCGCACCGGAGCACGGGTTGGATTATCGGGGCTATATGCTCTGGCGCGGGCTGTTGCCAGAAGCCGCCATGCATGATAGCGCCACGCTCGGCAGCAATGTGCCGCGTGTCTCTTACCCGCATCTCCAGGGCAATCTCGCCATCTACTTTGTGCCTGGTCCAGATGGGCAGATGGCGCAGGAAGAGCGCATTTTTAACTGGGCGGCCTATATTCCGATTCCAGAGGCAGATCTGCCGGCGTTTATGGTGGATCGGGATGGTGTGGCGCACAACGGGTCGATTCCGCCCGGTAAGGTGCGGCTGGACGAGGAAAATCGCCTGAAAGCGTTGATGTGCGAGAATCTGCCCACCTATTACGGTGAGATTATCAGCAAAACGCAGAATACCTATGTGCAGCTCATCTATACCGCGCGCATCCCTGCCTATCACCAAGGGCGCATCTGCGTGATCGGCGATGCGGGAATGGTGGCGCAGCCGTTTACCGGTTCGGGAGTCTTTAAGGGTTACAACAACGTCAAAGATCTGCTGCAGGCGCTCAATGATTTTGACACGGTGGAAGAGGCCTTGCAGGTGTGGGGCAAAGAGCAGGTGCGCATTGGTAATCGCCTGTTGGCGCTGGGCGAGCAGATGGAACAGGCCTTCATCTGGGATTCGCTCGATCTCGCCACCGCCGATGCCGAGTCAACGGCGGCGTGGTGGAAGGCAGCAGTGACCTTCCCGGAGGAATTTTCATACGAAGTAGAAGAGAAGTAGCGCCATCATAATACCAATTGCCAATCTATGGGCTAGGAATCTCTGACAAGATGACAAGATGACAGGGTGACCGGTCACCTTGTCACCTTGTCATCTTGTCATCTTGTCATTCACGGCGGTTAGTCTGGCAAATGGTATAAGTTTACATCTTTGATAACACCATTCTTAAGCATTTGAATCATCAAGCGAGAGGCAATCATATGAAACGCGTAGTAACAGGTCACAATGCAGCGGGGAAATCGGTCGTTCTGTTTGAAGGCGAGCCGAACCGTGTTAGCCGGTTTCCGAACTTACCCGGCTTATGTATTGAAGAACTTTGGGCAACCGAGCCAAACCCGCAGGTCCCCATCAACGGCGCCGACCCCACGGTCACAATGACAAACTTTATTGCGCCACTCGGTGGCACGCGTTTGCGCATGGAATATTACCCACCCGATGCGCGCTTGGCCGAATTGGCCGCCAAAGGCGAAATCGACATGGCGCAAGCCGGAGCCGAATTCGCCGCCGCCATGCCCGATCTGGCCGCGGTCATCGAGCCGGACTTTATGCACACAACCGACACCGTCGATTACAACATTGTTCTGGTCGGCGAACTGTGGTGCGAGTTGGATGATGGGGTCGAAGTGCATCTCCAAGCGGGCGATTGTCTGCAAATGTGGCGCTCGTCACGCCTGGCGCAACAAGGGCGGCGAAACCTGTATCAAGGCGGCCGTTATGGATGGAGCTATGCGCAAGTAACGCAGCGTCCACTTATCATGAGGGACAGCATATCTCATGGTCATAACATACGCAGATAATATTTTCCCTCTTGCAAAAATCCCAAATATCCGACATATCTTGGTACTCCATAACCGAGAAATTGGTGCCCGGCCAGAGTGGAAGCGTGGCGGCGCTTTATACAGGAATTACGCGGGCCGCAACAGGCAGAATGGAAGGTCTGGCGCGCGAGTGGGCTTGTATTTTGTGGGCGCAGCTCCAAAACCACCCCCAAACAGACGTTCGTTCTGTTGCGCATCAAATGCGTGCGGAGGATGGTTGGCCAGCGCCGCTCATCCTCGACAAAGTTCGTTTGACCGCTGGTTACGCGTGAGCAAATCAGGGCGCTACACGGCATCGACCTGGCTGATTTGGGAAGTGCCAGGCAGCAGGTATGTGGGTTGATATCGAGGAGTGGACACCCCCAACAAATTCGGTGGCTGCTAGCAAACCGGCTTAAGCCGGTTTGCTTTTTAGCAGCCACCGGTTTTAACCGGCGGTAGGATATTTGGCATTGCTTCGGCCAACTCGCATAGTGCAACACTTTTTCCAAGGCTGGTTTCGCGCGGGCAAGCTGTAAAATATAGGCCGCAGACGCTCTGGCAGGCGCGCATATTGCCATGCCCGCTCACCCGTCACCCCTGCGGCATCAGCCGCTTTACGCCATACCAGCCGCTTCAATGGCGTGGCTGGCTACGTGTGCCGTGGCCACCGCCTCCGCCCGCCGCGGCGGGCGGCAAAACAGGCCGCACTCTTCGCCCGGCAGCGCCGCAGGCGTGCGCTGCCAACGCCGCGCCTGCATGGTCGCCGGCGGAAATTCACCGGTGCGCCCACGCCCGGCACGCTCTATGGCCGCCGCGGGCGCTCGTCGTATACATGCTGTTCTTCAAAATAAGCGAGCACATGTTCAGCGCACTCAGCGGCCCAGTTCGCCAAAGCTTGCTGATCGGGCTTGGTGGGTTTATGGTCCATTGCGGCTTGCTGCCCATCCTCTTTCCGCGGCCACTGCGTTATTCGCCCGCCGCATACCATTCCAACACGCGCAACGCGCGTAGCGTCATCCACCGGCTCGGCTGGCCCACATCCGCATCCATCGCCACCGGCATCACGCCCGATACTGGACCTCGCGCTAAGCCAGCGCCCGTCGCCGTCGCGCTTGGACGCAACCAGGGCGATGGCGTCGGCCATGCGCTCTTCGGGCTGCCACGCCAGCGGCGGCGCAGATACTCGAGCCCGCGGCAGCAATGTCATAGTGCCACCAGGTGGGGAAGGCTGGGCGGGTAGCGCTGGCGCTGCCGCCTTTGCGGTCGCTCTCACGACTGGCGCTGGTGGGATTTGCGGCGAAAAAGCGTTTAAGCGTTCGAGCAGATATTCTGCTCGCGCAGACGCGCCGCTGTCACCTCTGGGACGGTTGCCAAATTGCAGCTCGTATTCGAGCAGCGCCTCCAGCACGCAGATGGTGGTGTTGAACGATGAGCGTGCCGAGCCATTCGCCTCGCAATTCCAGCCGCCATCGGGCAGTTGTCTCTCAGCAGCCGTTCGATGATGCCCCGCAATATCCTGGCCAAAATACGCCCCGGCTGCACCGACCTGGCCATTGATGCACGGCTCCAATTCCCGTGCGAAGAAGGGATTGTTATCACACTCGGGCGGGCCGCACCCTTGCCAAGTTACGTTGTCACGGATACGTTGCAGCGCACTCTGGGCCTGGGCGCTAGCGGGATCGAGACCAAAGTCGCGCAGCAGCATGAGAACGTGCATGGTGGAATTCCACCCGCGGTTCCACGCCGCCTCGCCCCAACGCCCATCGGCCCCCTGGAGAGCAAGCACCAATGTTTCCAGCCTTCCGTCGCCACCCGCGCTTGCTCGGCGGCGACTTCATCGGCGGGTGCGTCCGTCAGGTCGCGCAGCACCTGCCAGCGGATCGCCGGGTCGGAGTCGAGCAGCCACGCTATCACCGTGGGATTTGGCTTTAGGCGACGGCGGTTGGGGATGTTCGTTCGGCGGCATGTCATCTGCCTTTCACAGGTCGCTCGGCCATGGCGCACCCGTTTGCAACGCCGTGGCATATTCCTGCAGCCGCTGGTCATCATGCCCCCGAATTTCCCGCAAGAACGGGAAATCCTCCGGCGCAACGGTGAGTTTGGCCAAGGGCTGCACAGGCACAACACTGGCGAGCTGCGCAATGTGAACTTCGTTGGCGCCAACGGTTATGGACGGCTGAAGCGTAAATGTGCGCCGTGGCAAGAGATAGACCGTACCCGTTCGCCAGGGTTGGCCGGGCAGACTGGCTGACGGAGAAGACATAGTAGGGGCCGTGCAATGTCCCCGTTTGGTCGGCAAGGCGAACACACGCATTCGTAATCGACGGCACACGCGCGCGGTCGACGATGGCAAAAAACATGGCCCACAGCCCGTCCGCGGCGGCATAAATGGCTTTCTGATTGCCAAAATCGCTGAGGTCATGGGACTGGCG
This sequence comes from Caldilineaceae bacterium, assembly GCA_041391125.1. Taxonomy (GTDB): domain Bacteria; phylum Chloroflexota; class Anaerolineae; order Caldilineales; family Caldilineaceae; genus JACKBC01. The sequence continues at coordinate 125,250 of JAWKON010000009.1, read as the reverse complement.
CGGCTCGAATAAAGTGATGTTGGGATTGCCGGAACTGTACAAGACCATGTCGCGGTGATCGGCGACATGACAGAGGAACTGCCACTTGGGCCAGGGCAAAGTGAAGTGGAGGGTTGGACACCCGCCTACGCCAAGCGTTGACTTGAGCACTCTCGTCAAAAGCAATCTGCATGTTCTTCGTGCGAGGTTTCCGTTAGGCGTGCCAGCCAATAGTCCGGTAGTATCATATGAGTGATTCTTTCGGTGTAGAAGGTGACCACCACATCAGTTCCCCAAGGCGGCGTGACCGACAACATCCCAACCCATTCCCAAGCGAACGAAACCAATGCTGAAATTGCGCACGGTTCCTCGGGTCAACGGCAATGGATGTTCGGTGTCTCAAACGGCCCTTCGAGCACAGTTTCTCGCAATGGATTCATTTGGGCTGTGTAAAGTCATTAGAGATGGCGAAACTCCCAGAGAGCAGAACGCATCCAAAAAAATATAACCCCGTCAAATTTACCATAGATTCAGACAATCAACAAACCTTCCACTGTTACAGCTAACCTAGTTGAGTTTTCAAGCCATTTTTGCTAGTGGAACGGTCTCGGATAACCTCAAGGCCAAATACAAGTCACAATTGTGCATCCAGCCAATCTCCACATCGCCGGAACGAGAAGGGCAAATCCGACAAAAATCTAACCAAGGTGTAGCCCCGTATCCAACAGCCATTCTGAAACGTCTAGCCACATAGCTCAAGCCTTGCACGATCCCACCTGAATCATTACATATTACAGATTTCAAAGTGATGAACGTAACGCTACGCTCCTCTTCTAAGTGGTTAGCGAATGAAAGTGTCGAAAAACTGCTCAGTAACTATCTGAATCGCATGATCAACTCTCACATTCCGCGAGCACGTATGTTCTGCTGTATGTTCATCACCCGAGTAAAATCACCTAATTCGTGTGATGCGCTTTTATTACAACATATGCCGTCTGATCGTGATTCGTACGATTTGAGCAAATTGCTCGTTTTCACCTCTCTCGAGTCAGACTCCACAGTTACAAAGTTATACCCATCAGGGATGATCAGACTATATAATACCGCAAATTAACTGAAAGTTTATCTACAATAGCAACCAGGGCTTCGTCGAGTTTGACTCGCTCTTAGTGGTGAGTATGCTCAGGCGAATGTGCTGATTGGAAATGATGGATTTCACCTAGACGATAATTGCTAGGTTTGACCGGTTTCCAAACAATTTTCAAACCTTCCACCTCGGCTGCATAAAGGGAGTTGCGGAAATCTTCCAAGTTACTTTAGCAATATTAATGCGAGGCAAGGAATGCGGAAGTTATCATTAAGATAGCAACCTGATGACCGGCAGAAAGCATTTTTAATCTCGTCGTATGCCAAATGTTATGTTCAATCCCGGCTTGATGTCTCTATCGGTCCATACATTTATTCCGGATGGGATTTGTAAAGGTGCAAGATACCGAAGAAGCTGAGTCGGTTCACATTGATTCGTCATCATGTGCGTGCAACTTATGAAAATCCCCTTACGTGGATTATTTTTAAGTAAACGCTTCGTAGCGCTTCTTGATACAAACACATTATAAGTGCTGACGACCGAATCTAAAAAAAATTATCCAATACGTTGCACTTTGAGTAAAATCCGGAATCCAGCCTGGATAATGTGGGCCGAATCCAACGGGTATGAAAGCTTCTGGTAGTTTAGTACCCGATTCTAAAGCTTGAACCATGAAGTACCAGTCGTACCATAAATCCTGAATCCTTTCGATATTTTTAGGGAAACACTCTGGTTTGATAAGACGTCACGAATTGCTTTCCAGAAGAAGATTCCATGTATTGCTCGCTGTAGTCAGCTGTACAAACAAGTAGCATGCAATCTGCTTGATTTATCAGCATTTTCTTGCCAAATCGTCCATGGATCTCGAAAGTCACCTGGTACAGGTTGAGGCGTTTCAAATCCATGTTGATAGTTTCGTGAAATAAACATTATTATACGTGAATCGAATCTTTCGGCCCTCAAGCGATCTGCCAGATCAAGCGCTCGAGAGTCTGGTACTCGTTCTAATATCCCAGAATTTTCATTTCGCTTTCTACCCATAGCTAAAAACTAATGTACACAATCAGGTTATTGGTATCACTAAACATTGAAATCTCCTTACCTTATCTCTACCTTATTTTTCAGCGCAACCACGAAAATTCGCGGTTTGGTCACTTGTCTGTCGACGAATAAAGCGGTTTTTCTATTCGCTAATTATTGTCACTTTAACTTCGTTCAAGTTATTCATGGATATAAATGGATCTGCCATAAACTTTCATAGTTAGACTTGCAAACTATGCCTACTGATTAATAAAGTAGGTCATAGCACTCTCCGCCTGGATGTTGTGTATATGGTTTTTACTCATTAATTGCTCAAGGCAATGTATCTACCGCCAAAGTTTGATAACTCTACATGAAATTATTGTAATTTCCAAAATCGAGCTTTTGACAATCAACGATTTTTGGAGCTAAGTCAAATGAAAATTTTCGTCTTACCGAAAATAGTTCTCTGATTATGCAATATGATGTGAATAGAAATACCTTCTTATCGCACGAACCGATAGAATCCTGCCCTCATTGCGCAAAAAACAAGGATTCTTAGTTATGTATATTAAGATAGTATAAGTGAATCCGTTTGCATTTACAACTTAATTTTTCGCCTTTTGTCACTCTTCTACACAACATAAGACGAAGCATTGCCCCGTGAGAATGTCAGCCTAGTATAGCGGAAAAAGGATTAAAATTCAAGCTCCCCAAAATCGGCTGAGAAGCCTGGTCATAATCCCCCACCCCATGCTATACTTACCTGGTAATTTCATACCAACCAATCCAGGCAACCCCAACCCATTTATGGCGCAGATTCAGCCTCAGTCCCCCTCCCAGCCTACACGCCCACCTCAATGATGAATGGCAACCCCCAGCGGTGAAGTCCACCCTCACTGGCGCGATTTCAACGCCTATCTGGCGCGCTTGGGCGCGCGAGGGGCCGCCCAACAGCAGCAGGATGTGCGCCGGCTGCTGCAGGAAAACGGCGTCACCTACAACGTCCACGGCGCGCCGGATGGCCACCAGCGTCCGTGGCCGCTGGACATTGTGCCGCTGATCCTGGCCGAGGACGATTGGCGCACCATCGAGGCCGGCGTGACCCAGCGCGCCGAGCTGCTCAATCAGATTTACGCCGACCTCTATGGCCCGCAAACGCTGATCAAAAAGGGGTTGCTGCCGCTGGAATTGATCTATCGCGACGCCGGTTTTCTGCGCCCCTGCCACAATGCCTTGCCGCCCACCGACCGCCCACTCATCATTTATGCCGCCGACCTGGCGCGCGGGCCGGACCGCCGCCTGTGGGTGGTGGGCGACCGCACCCAGGCCCCCTCCGGCGCCGGCTATGCGCTGGAGAATCGCACCATTGTGGCCCAGCTTCAGAGCAGCCTCTTCCGCGACAACCAGATCCGGCGGCTGGCCGGCTTTTTCCGCGAGCTGCAAAGCACATTGGCCCGCTTGTCGCCCCAGCATCAAGAGGCGCCGCGCGTGGTGGTGATGACGCCCGGTCCGCACAACGAAACCTATTTTGAGCATGCCTATCTGGCCGCTTATCTGGGCTATACGCTGGTACAGGGCGATGATCTGTCGGTCCACCAGGGCGATGTGTCGCTCAAGGCGCTGAGCGGTTTGCAGCCGGTGGACGTGATTATGCGCCGCGTGGATGATACTTTTTGTGACCCGCTGGAGCTGCGCGCCGATTCGTGGCTGGGCGTGGCCGGGCTGCTGGAGGCGGTGCGGCGGCGGCGGGCCGCCGTGGTCAACCCGCTGGGCAGCGGCGTGCTGGAGAATCCGGGGCTCATGCCGTTCCTGCCCAACGTGGCGCGTCACCTGCTGGGGGAAGAGTTGATTCTGCCCATGGCGGCCACCTGGTGGTGCGGCCAGCCCAAGGAGCGCGATTTTGTGCTGGCCAATTTGGAAAAGCTTATTATTCGGCGCTGTGGCGGCGGCTATTGGCAACCCATTTTGGGCGCACAGCTGAGTCAAAAAGAGCTGGCCGCCCTGCGCACGCAGATTCAAGCCCGCCCCTACGACTATGTGGGCCAAGAGCAGGTGGCCTATTCGACGGCGCCGGCGCTGGTCAACGGCCGCTTGGAGCCGCGCCACACCGTGCTGCGCACCTATGCGGTGGCGCGCAAGGACGACTACACCGTTATGCCCGGCGGCCTGACGCGCACCGCCCCCGCGCCCAATGAGCTGATGGTCTCCACCAGCGCCGGCGGGGCCAGCAAAGACACCTGGATATTAACTGCGGAGCCGCAACATTATATCAGCCTATGGCAAAACCGGGCGGACCTGTCCATTGAAGCGCTGCACACCACCGAAAGCCTGCCCAGCCGCGCCGCCGAAAATCTCTTTTGGGTGGGGCGCTATGCCGAGCGGGCCGAGGCCACAGCGCGGCTGCTGCGCACGATTTTCGACTTTTTCATTGGCGATGAAGCGCCCACGCATCCGGTTGAGCAAGCCGTTTTGCAGCAACTGCTGATCGCGCTCACCCAGGTCACCATGACTTACCCCGGCTTTGTGGATGAAGGGGCCAAAGCGCGCCTGCGCCGGCCTTACCCCGAACTGCTGGCGGTAACGCTGGATGCGCAGAAGATGGGCGCGCTGCACGCCGATCTGAAGTCGATGGTCAACACGGCCTATGCCGTGCGCAACCTTTGGTCCACCGATAGCTGGCGCGTCATGCAGGAGGTGGACCGGCTGTGGGAAGAGTTGCAGCAACAGATGCTGGGCAAACGCAAACGCTTTGACCTGAGCCTGCTGCGCCGCGAACTCAATCAGCTCATCACACAGATGATGGCGCTGGCCGGGCTCAACGCCGAAAGCATGACCCACAACGCCGGCTGGCGGCTGCTGGATGCCGGGCGGCGGCTGGAGCGCGCCATCCGCACCATTGCGCTGATCCGGGCGGTGCTGGCTGTGGTTCATGAACCGGTGGTGGAACAGTTGCTGCTGGAGGCCACGCTGAAAACCACCGAAAACATTATCACCTATCGCCGCCGCTATCGGGCCAATTTACAGGTGCGCACCGTGCTGGATCTGCTCATGCACGACGACCGCAACCCGCGCTCGCTCATCTGGCAGCTCAACCAGCTGCAGGAGCATCTTTCTCATCTGCCGCGCGCCCGCGCGGATTACAAGCTCAGCGCGGAGGAGCAGATTATTTTGCAGGCGTCGACACAGCTGCAATTGGCAAACTCTGACCAACTGACGGCGCAGCATGAGGAAACGGTGGTGCGGCAGCAGTTGGAGGATCTGATGGCCGATCTCTCGTTTCAACTCAGCGAGCTTTCCAACGTGTTGACGCGCACCTTTTTCACCCACGTGCAAATTCCGCAGCAATATGGCGCGGCGCGCGCCGAGATGGCGCCGCGGCTGGCATAGCTCCCATGACCATCTATCGCATCACGCACCACACCACATATCAATACGAAAGCGCGGCCAGCCTCTCCTATAATGAAGCGCGCCTGCTGCCGCGCCCGCTTGAGACGCCGCTTTACACGCAGACAGCGCTAGAGGCGCAGGTGCAGGTAGAACCGGGCTGGGATGACCAGAGCGAGCGCCACGACTTCTTTGGCAACCGCGTGCTCTTCTTCTCCATCCGCCAGCCGCATGAGCAGATGGCGGTGACGGCCACCAGCCAGGTTGAGATTTTACCCCAGGGGGAATGGGAGAAGCCAGCCGCCGCCCGGCTGCAAAGTTTGGCCGCTAGCGATCCCCCCTGGGAAGCAGCCGTTGCCCAACTTGCAGACGCGCTTGACGCGGATGCATTGGAAGCGCGCCCCTACATTTTGCCCTCGCCCTACGCGCCGGAGCTGGCCGAACTGCACCGCTTTGCTCAGGTCAGCTTTCAACCGCAGCGTCCCCTGTTGGCGTCCGCCCTGGCCTTGATGGAGCAAATTTTCAACGAGTTTGAATTTGTGGCTGGCGCCACCGATATTGCCACCCCCCTGGCCCAGGTGCTGAAAGAGCGCAAAGGCGTCTGCCAGGATTTTGCCCATCTGATGGTAGGCGCGCTGCGTTCGCACGGTTTGCCGGCGCGCTACGTCAGCGGCTATATTGAGACGCTGCCGCCGCCCGGCGAGGAAAAGCTGGTGGGTAGCGACGCCTCGCACGCCTGGTGTTCACTTTTTGTGCCTGGTTTGGGCTGGATCGATTTTGACCCGACCAACAACCTGCTCCCCGCCGATCAGCACGTGGTGTTGGGCTGGGGCCGCGATTTCGGCGACGTGACGCCGCTCAAAGGCGTGTTTTATGGGCCAAGCGCACAGGAATTGAGCGTTTCGGTGGATATGCGACGGGTAGAATAATGCGAATGTGTTATCTTTTCTCTTTATTGCGAAAATGCTGATTAAGTTGACTCACTGAGCAAATAAGCACTGCCCAATAGCGTGACATCCCATTTGTCTTCTTGGTCATGAATGCTTTTTCTCATTCTCACGCATCCATTTCCAATGGGAACTTCATGCATAAATCGGGTCGTGGCTTCCACAGTTTCTTTCACAATCCGTCTACGCCAGTCTGTTTTCTTCCACCTTGGCGGAGAGGTGATATATCATTGGGACTCAAATTTGATATTCGAACGACGTCGTTTGAAGTCGGCAAGGTTTTTCTACCCCTGCCAAAAGGCGTGACCGCAGCAAATGGCTCTTTGGATAAGAGATTTGACCATACATCAGGGCTATGCGCATTTTCTGAGCCATGATGGGGTACTTTAAAGAAATTCGCTTGACCATTGATAGAGTTGAGTCACTGAGGATAACGGACCAGCCAGTCTGCGGATTGGACGTAACCTCGAGATCGGCGCCGAGCAGAATCCGATGCGGTCCAATCTCGACCCACAAGACAACCGAGGTGTGGTTTGGCGCAACGGCTGCAATACGCTTGGGTCTCGCCTGCTGTCCAGATAGGGCCTGCGCAAAAGCCAGCTTTGCTTGCATAACCGCCGCATCTGAGGGAGATAACGAATAGATTTTTACTTTCGTAATTTGGGATTCATATTGAATTTCTCGACTCAATAGTAATCTATCTACGATAGCGTGTTTTGGCGTCGCCCATTGTACTCGGCGCTGTTTGCGGGCATGTAGGATGTCAATGATCTTGGTAAATTCGCTGACGCCTGTACTCTCAATGGGTGGCTTTTCTGCCCTGATTACATTCAAGAACTCTTCCGATGAAAGCGCACTGGATATGACAAAATCTGATGATTCACAGGCATTGAATACCCCGCTTATCCCTCGGATATGATCATCATGCCAGTGGGTAGCCACCACAAGCACAACGTCTTTGGCTACGTTTACATTAAGGCTCCATAAATAGCGAAGTGGCGCTGGCAGATCGGAGCCATCATCCAAACATGAATCTACGATTATCCATTTGCCATTTCCGATGTGAATGACAATCGATTCTCCATAGCCCGGTCCGAAAACAGCAATCTCAATTTCATCACTTTGCGGCTGATCCACTCTATTGCTCCATACCCAGCAAAAGCTTCAATTGAGCAAGTTCAGCTTCAGATTGTTGTGAATTCAAATCATTCATGGGAGGCAAACGCTGAAAGCGTATTACAGAAGCGCGAATATGACCAGAAGGTCTATTAAGATATCCAATACTCCAATAAAAATAGCTCCAGGCTCAACCAACTCACGATCCTCCCTTGATACTTCTTCGAGATATATCTCGGCTTCTGGTCTCCACCCTCGCCTACAAGAGTGACAAGTCTTGCCAAGAATGAATCATCTGTAACTTCAAGCACATAACCTTCCCACTTCTGGTATACGTTAAAGTGCTCCTTAAAATACTTTCTAACAGGAAGCGCGGGCATTGGAACCAAAGGTATTTTGGGCTTTAGGTCAAAAGGCATAGAGTCGATATTTCTAGTTACATTGGGCTTAAATGAAGATTCAAAAAGAGCAGTGGAATTCTCCCGTGATGGAACGACGAAGTCAATCCGTTCACCAGAAAACAAGCTATTTTGATGAGCATTCTTGCTGGAACCGATGATGTATTCACTAGATACATTATCATTAGTTTCCTTATCACGTACCATGACGCTCATGCTGCCTCCTAGCCTTTCAATAATCTCTGCAATCTTTTCTGCCTGCTTTTGAGAATCTGACAGATTTCGAGACAAAATCTCTATCAGTTGATCTGAAGCAACAATATTTTCAGTCGAGAAATATTTGTAGACACAAGATCGTAATGATCATTTACTTCTATCATAATCATGTATCTAATGGGATTGATAGTGTCGATTGGTTCAATTTTCACTCTGATATATCCATTGAACTGATCTGTCCGCTCCCCTTCCATAATAAAGCTGCGGATACCTGGCTTTGTGAGGACATCCGCCCACTCTTGTTTTGGGGCGATTGTATCACCGACTTTATGCCATGCCTTTTCAGTGGCAACCGAATATGTAAATTCATGGTTGATTCCCAAAGCTGTCAAAGGGGTATATTTTAGAATGCTAAATGCGCCAATAGCAAAATCGCGCAGCGCCTCAAAATATGGCTCTTGCAAAGTCGCAACCTGAAATCGTTCCCGCGTAATCTTTACTTGCAACCAATCTATCTGAAAAATGGCTGCATCGGGATGAATCAACTGGATCTCAGCACTTTCCGCCTCCTGTTGGTTGATCAAATTCTGCAGAGCAAACCATGAAGGGTGAAACATCTGCGGGGTGAAATGCCCCAGTGCTACCAGATTCAAACCTCGGGTTTCAAGTTGTGGTTTCATAAAGAGTTATACTTATCTGTTGAAGTCAAAAACTGCGCCTATGCCGTGAACAGATCTGAGATGTTGTGATCGTAGAGCGAATGTTTATTATCTTCAATTATAGCAGGAAAAGCTCATTGTGACCATATGATTTCAGAACATGTTAAATAATGAGAACTACTATATCCTCCTCCACCGCCACCTCATATCGCTCTAGCTCCGGCGGCTCCACGGCCACCTCATAGGTCTTCACCCGCATAGGCTCCGGCACAAAGATCATTTGCCCCGTGGTCACGTCAAACTCCCAGCTGTGCCACGGGCAGCGCAGCACGCGCCCCTCCAACCCGTACACATATTCCTTGGCTCCCGCCGGCAGCATGGTGCCGGAGAGCGTACCCCGGCAAAGCGGCGCGCCCTGGTGCGGACACTGGTTGCGGATGGCATAAAATTCACCGGCCACGTTGAACACCCCAATGGAGCGATGGCCAATCTGCACAATCTTGCGGCTGCCGGGGGGAATTTCGGAAACGGGGGCGATGGGGTGGCGAGTGGGTGGCATGGGCAATCCTCTACAACCCATACAACTCCCGCGCATTCTCCAACGCAATCGCCTGACGCATGTGCTTGGGCAGCCGCTGCATCACGTAGCCCGGATCGTCGAAGTCCCAGTGCGGATAGTCGGTGGCAAAGAGCAGTGTGCGCTCGGCAGACATCATCTCCAGCGTCTGGTGCAGGTGGGCGAGCTTGGGCGTCTCCAGCGGCTGCGAGCCAAAGCGCATGTGCTCCAGCAGATATTCGCTGGGCGGGCGCTTGACCCACGGTGTCTCGGCGCGCAGACAGGTCCACTCGCGGTCCATGCGCCACATAAGGCCAGGAACCCAGGTGAATCCATACTCCATAAAAATGACTTTTAGTTTGGGGAAGCGGTCAAAAACGCCCTCAAAAATCAGGCTGATCACGTTGTTGATGCCAATGGAAATGACCCCCGTTTGCAGCTCGACGTAATAAGTCGGCGCGCCCACGGCAATCTGCGGCCCGTTGAGCCCGGCCGATTCAGCGCCCACGTGAAAGGCCACGGGCAGGTTGTGCTTGGCCGCCGCTGCGTAGATGGGCCAATAGTGGCGCTTGCCCAGCAGTTGGTCCATTTGCGGCATGGCCACCTGCACCACATTGGGGTCATCGGCCCAGCGCGCAATTTCATCTGCCGCCTGCTGCGGATCCTGCGGCGCCACCCAGATCGAATGTTTGAAGCGGCGGTCGGACGCGATCCACACGTCGTTGGTCCAATCGTTGTAGGCGCGCGCAAAACCCGCCGCCAGGTCCGGGTCGGGCATGCCGGAGAGCGTGGTCAAATTGTTGCCCATGAGCACGGCGTATTCAATGGGATAGCGGTCCAGCAATTCCTCTTTGACCTTGGCCGGCACCGAGGCGTGATTGGTGCCGTTGGCGTCCATCGTGTCGACGCGGGCGGTGCTAAAGGGGTGAAAATAGGCGCGGCGCGGCAGTTGAAAATTGTTGCGCGCCTCGGCCTTGGCGTTGATGGCCGGCTCAATGCGCCGCAAAATCGCCGGTTCCAAATAGGGCAGCAGGTCGCTAAATTTGCCCAGAATATGGTGGACGTCGCAGTCGATAAAGGGTTGGTTGCGGGGGGTGTCGGTGTCGGTGGGGTGGTCGTAGTTCATCGGGAATATCTTCGTCAATACATAATTCGCGCGGCGCTCTAGTTGACATGAATGCTTTCCGCCATTACACGGTCGCGAATACGCGGTTTTAAGCCTTCGACCGTCCCGACATCGACCGCACAGCCTAGCAGCTCTTCAAGGTAGAATTGTAGGCGAATCAGGCCAAATAAGCCGGTCGGGCGGTCAAATTCCACCAGCAGATCAACATCGCTGGCCGCCGTAGCCGTATCGCGTGCGGTAGAACCAAATACAGCTAAGGATGTAACCCCAAACTGTTGATGCAATTCTTCTCGATGCGCCGACAAGCGCTGTAGGGTCTCCGCTCTTTCCATCTTGAAGCGCTCCTAAAGCCCTAACGGTTAAGTTGAACAACTGCTTCCATTATATCACATCAATTATTGTCGCCATGACGCAATTTGCAAGCTTATTCAACAAGCTGCAAGATTTGCTCCTTGAGTGGCGGTAAATGATGGTGGATTATTTCCCAAATGATGTCCAAATCAAGGCCAAAATACTCGTGAACAATGCGATTGCGGAATCCGGCCATTTGCAGCCACGGGACCGCAGCATATTGAGCCGTAAATTCGGCGGGTAATTGGCGCGTTGCTTCGCCGATAATTTCCAAATTGCGGACAACCGCATCGATAGTCTTCTGATCATCAAGAAATTGCTCTCGCTCAAACCCTCAATATACTCCTCGATCTTTGCGATTGATGCGAGAATATCATAAATCAGAAGCCGTGGGTCTCGCTTAGACATCAATAATATCCGGTTCAATAGAAGGCCGCATCGCAGCCCTAATGGCTCTATGCGAGACGAGATCAACCTCACGCCCCAATATTTCTTCCAAGCGTTCGGCCAGCGTGACAAAACCCAAACCAATGGTCGGCGCGACTTCCACCAATATATCCACATCGCTTTGGGGCGTCTGCTCATTGCGCGCCCACGAACCAAAGAGGGCCAACCGTTGAACGGGAAATTCTTGTTGTAGGCGCGATTTGTTCTGTTTAAGAATAGATAGGACTTCCTGGCGTGTTTGTGCAGTTGCTGTCACAATGCCACCTTCTTTTTGGCCACTTTGGCCTCATCCAATAAAAAATCCAGTTTACCGATCACAGCATCTTCTTCGATTTGTTGATCCCAGCGTTCCCATTCAAGTTGAGCAAACCGTTTCCGCAGACTGGCAAATTCTTCATAGGGCAAAGTCAATATTTCGGTCTGAATCCGCTCAACTTGTGTCATCAGAATCACCTCATACATAGATACGATAAATGGTGAATAGAGTGTAGCATAACCCGCGTTAGCCGCCAATTTGTATGTCGAACCTCATATGGCCATTAACGAGCCTTGAAAGATCTCATTTTGCTCCAATGGCTCTATTGCACGAGATTGAAACCTAAATAAGCATGTGATAAAATGCCCCTACCAGAATAGTATCAGTACACCGCAACGGTGTTGGCGATGCAGGCGTCGGTCTCGAATGGTGAATCCAGCCCTATCCCCTGCCGTTGCGATCTACTGAGTATGAATATGTCCGCGATATGGTGCTGATAGGAGTCCAACATGAGTGTAAATACCCCGACAATTGAACAGCTTGTAAGTCAAGCTCAATTGCTTTCTGTCCGTTCGCGGCTACAATTGATAGAACGATTGGTCCAAACCGTGATTGCTTCCCAAGCGCCAGAAAAGACGCGCTTATTGCGCTTTGGCGAAATGGGGGGAGACGTAGCATCGATGTCGTCTCCAGAAGATTTCGCAATAGCCGAATGGCGACCCACCAATGAGGAATTAGATGGACCTCAAGTTCATTCTTGATACTCACGCTTTAATTTGGTTTCTAGAAGGCAACAGACGTTTGGGAACACAGGCCCAAACTGTCATTGCTGACCCTGATAGCCAATTGGTTTTGCCCGTGATTGCGCTAGCGGAAGCAACCTTGGTAATCGATCGCGGACGTACCACTATTTCATCAAGCCAATATTTTATGCAGCGGCTGTTGGCTGATCCCCGAATTGAAATTTATCCTCTCACCCTGGAGATTTTTGTCCGCAGCCAGTCCTCAAAAGGATTGCTAATTCCTGAACTGCATGATCGACTTATTGTGAGTACGGGCTTGTATTTGCAAGATCAAGGCAATCGTGTGCAGATTGTTACTGCCGATCAATCGATTACGGCCGCAAATGTTTTGCCAGTTGTTTGGTAGCTTGCTCCTTTTCGTGTGCAAAAGAGCCGCCATTCACGCGCCCCGCGTATGGTCATCCCCGCTTAACTCTGCTATAATATCCGCACCACGCAGAACATTCGTTTGCTTTCGCAATTCAACAAAATGGAACACTGATTGGGCGGATGAAACAGATTTTTGCTGATTACGACTAGAAAAGAAAATCTGGGTTCAATCGGATCTTAAAGAGGTTGACCCGCTTTGGTTTCGATACGGCTGCCAACAGCGCAGCCTACTCAACCGCCGCTAGCCTCGTCAACAATATGCGATCTCGTTGAATCAAAAAACATCTGCGTAAATCTGCCAAATCTGTGCAATCTGTGTTCTATTCTCTCCGGGACAAAACCATGACCGACGCTTTCGTACACCTGCACGCGCACACCGAATACTCGCTTCTCGACGGGCTGGGCCGCATCAAAGACCTGGTGAAGGAGGCCAAGCGGCTGGGCCAACCGGCATTGGCCATGACCGACCACGGCGCCATGCACGGCGCTATCGAGTTTTTCCGCGCCTGCAAAGGGGCCGAGATCAAGCCCATTATTGGCGTGGAAGCCTATCAAACCGTATGGGGGCGCCCCATGGGCGGTCGCGATTCCCAGTTTGACCGCGAGAACTATCACCTGCTGCTGCTGGCCCGCAACATGACCGGCTATCGCAACCTGCTCAAGGTGGCGTCGCATAGCCAGCTCAACGGCTACTATTACAAACCGCGCGTGGATCACGATTTTCTGGCCGCCCACGCCGAGGGCATTGTTTGCACCACCGGCTGTTTGGGCGCCGAGGTGCCGCAGCTCCTCATGCTGGGCAAAGAGCAGGAAGCGTACGAGCGCATGGGCTGGTATGTGGATGTCTTTGGCAAAGAGAATTTTTACATCGAGCTGCAAGAGCACAGCATCCCCGAGCTGATCGAGGTCAACAAAGTGCTGGCGCCCTGGGCGCAAAAATTTGGGCTGGGGCTGCTGGCCACCAACGACGTACATTATGTGCGCGAAGAGGATGCGTCGCCCCACGAAATGTTGCTCTGCGTGCAGACCGGCGAGAGCATCAAATCCGAAAAGCGCATGAAGCTGAGCGACCAGAGCTACTTCCTCAAGAGCCGGGCGCAAATGGAAGCGACCTTCCGCCCGCTGCTGGATCTGCCGGCCAGCGCCTTCGACAATTCGCTGCGCATTGCCGAGATGTGCGAAGTCGATTTGGAAGACCGGGAATATCATCTCCCCGATATTGACATTCCCGACGGCTTCAATTACGAAACCTATCTGCGCCATTTGACCGAAGAGGGATTAGAGCGCCTTTACGGTGAGCGCGCCCATAACGACGATGTGCAGAAGCGTAAAGAGCACGAGCTGCGCATTATTCATCAGATGGGTTTTGATGTCTACTTTTTGATTGTGGGCGACCTGTGCGCCTTTGCGCGCAGCCGCAACATCTGGTGGAACGTGCGCGGGTCGGGCGCCGGTTCGCTGGTGGCCTATTGCATCGGCGTGACCGGGCTGGACCCACTGAAGAATGCGCTGATCTTCGAGCGCTTCCTCAACCCCGACCGCGTCTCTATGCCGGACTTTGACCTCGATTTTCCCGACGACCAGCGCGAAGAGCTGATCCGCTACACCATCCAAAAATATGGCCAGGATCAGGTGGCGCAGATTGTCACCTTTGGGCGCATGAAGGCGCGCGCCGCCATCCGCGACGTGGGCCGGGCGCAGGAGGTGGCGCTGCACGACGTGGATCGCATTGCCAAAATGATTCCCGCCATTCCGGGCAAGCCGGTGACCATCAACGACGTGCTGACCGAGGGCCACGAGTTCTACAACCCCGAGCTGGTCGAAGTCTATAAAAAAGAGAAGTGGGTGCGCGAGCTGCTGGAAATGTCTATGAAGCTGGAAGGCGTGGCGCGCCACTCGGGCATCCACGCCGCCGCCGTCATTGTGGCCGATCGCGATATCACCCACTACGCGCCGCTTATGCGCCCCAGCAAGGGCAGCATCACCGAGGCCATCACACAGTTTGAGTTTCCCATCCTCGAATCCATCGGTCTGCTCAAAGTGGACTTTTTAGGGCTGAGTACGCTGTCGGTCATGCGCGAAGCGGGCCGGCTGATCCACGAACGCCACGGCATCCGCTACGACCTGAGCAATATTCCCTTTGAGGGCGAAGAGACCGTCGAAGCCTTTAAGCTGCTCTCCAGCGGCGAGGTGAGCGGCGTCTTCCAGGTGGAAAGCCAGGGCATGCGCCGCGTGCTCACCGAAATGCGTCCGCACCTGTTCGAGCACATCATCGCCACCATTTCGCTCTATCGCCCCGGCCCGCTGGAATACATTCCCAATTACATCCGCCGCCTGCACGAAGAAGAAGAGGTCGAATTCAAGCACCCAGCGCTGGAGCCGATCCTGGCCGAGACGCTGGGCATCATCATTTATCAAGAGCAGATCATCCAGATTTTGAGCCAGCTGGCCGGCTATTCGCCCGGCGATGCTGACCTGGTGCGCCGCGCCATCAGCAAAAAGAAGGCTTCCGATATTGAGAAGCACAAGAAAATTTTCATCGACGGCTGCGACAAAAACGGCATTCCCAAAAAGGCCGCCGAAGCCATTTATGGCGACATTGAGTTTTTCGCCCGTTACGGCTTTAACAAAGCCCACGCCGCCGATTACGCCGTCATCTGCGTGCAGACCGCCTTTCTCAAGGCGCACTATCCGGTCGAATATATGGCGGCGCTGCTGCTCATCGAGCGCGACAAGACGGAAAAAGTGGTCAACTTTATCAACGAGTGCCGCCGCATGGGCATCGACGTGCTGCCGCCCGACGTCAATTATAGCGGCCTCGATTTTGAAATCCAGCAGCCCGACGCCGAGCGCACCGGCGTGCAGCCCGACTCCATGTTGGCCTATAAATTCCCGGTGCCGCCCGGCAGCGCTCATCCGCTTTGGCATGGCCGCCGTCAAAAATGTGGGCGAAGGGCCGGTGCAGGTCATTTTGAACGCCCGCGCCAAGGGCGGACCTTTCGCCAGCCTGGCCGATTTCTGCGACCGCGCCGATCTGCGCAAGGTGGGCAAGCGTCCCATTGAGTGCTTGATCAAAGTGGGTGCGCTGGATCGCTTTGGCAAACGCAGCCAGCTTCTGGCCGTCATGGATCAGATGGTGGCGGCGTCGGGCAATATCCACGGCACGCGCGAAAGCGGCCAACTGAGTATGTTCGACCTGATGGGCGAGAGCGCCGCCATGGAGGCGCAGCCCATTGTGCTGCCCGATGTGGAGGAAGCCAAGGGCCGCGAGCGGCTCACGTGGGAAAAAGAGCTGCTGGGCGTCTACGCCATGAGCCACCCGCTGCAACACGTAGGTATCGATCTGGAAAAGATCGTCACCTGCGCCTGCAACGAGCTAAGCGAAGCCCACGACGGCCACAACGTAACGCTGGCCGGCATGATCAGCAGCGTGCGCACCATCACGACCAAAAAGGGCGACCCCATGGCCTTTGTGCAGATTGAAGATTTGAAGGGCCAGTGCGAAGTGGTGGTTTTCCCGCGCACCTACGCCGAAGTCAAAGAGAAGCTGGCGCCGGACACGGTGGTGCTGGTCAAGGGCAAGGCGCAATCGCGCGAGGGGCAGACCAGTCTGCTGGCCGACAGCTTCCAAAACTATGTGGATCAAGCCGTGGCAGTGGCTGAAGAAGAGACCAAATACCAGAAGCCGCTCTTTGAAGTGACGCCCACCATCAACGGCATGGCGGCCAGAAACAACATGGTGGCCGTCCATGAAACAGCGGCCAATTACAGCGCCGATTATGGCGACAGCTATGATTATTTGCCCACGGGCGAGGCCAGCCCGTTTGAAAACGATCTGCCCAGTTGGGAGGATGGCGACGCCGCCGACCCCAACATGGATGCGGCTGACGACGACACAGTGGCCGCTGTGGAAGCGGACAGCGAATCAGCAACGGTCCAGCCGGTGGCCAGAAGAAGCCAATATGGAATCTGCCATGAGCAAGAAAAGTGCAAAATCGAAGAAGGAAGCCCACGAGCCAACGACGGCTGAAAATGCGCCGCAGCCGGTTCCCGATGCAAGTGCGGACGATGTCAATGTGGAGGAGGCGGCGGCTGACGCAACAATTGCGCCGGTTGCCAGCGCGGAAGAAGAAACAGAGGCATCCGCGGCTGACGCCGTTGAAGTCAGGGCGCACGCTGAGGAGGTGAGCGACACCGACCATCATGCCGCCGCGCGCCACACAAATGGTCAAAATGGCGTCAGCCAAAATGGCAATGGTCACCACAGCAACGGGCATAACGGTGACGGTCAAAATGGCGCCGCCAGCAATGGCAAAGCCAAGAATAGCCGCAAAGCCGCCGAGGTCCGCACGCTGCAAATCATCTTCCAGCGCACCGGCAACCTGGATCGCGACAAGTTCCGCCTGCGCGAAATCCGCGACATGATCGCCAACCCGCGGCCGCGATCAATTCCAGATCATCCTCGCCAACAACGGCGCCAGCGTCAAACTGGCCTTCCCAACGACTACTGCACCATCAGCGACCGGCTGGTCAATGAGCTAACGCGGCTCAAAGTGGAAGTCTCGGTCGAGCCGGAATGAAGCAGATGACAAGATGAGGTTGTCGTCATCCCATCATCTTGTCATCCCATCATCCCTACACCCCTTCATCCCCTACTGATGCACCACCACCCGCGTCCCCGGGTTCTCCTCGGTGCTGCGGAACCACTCGGTCTCGCCGTCCCACTTGGGGCCGGCCCAATCAAAGAGCCATTTGGCGTCGGCGTTGGTCATGTTGACGCAGCCGTGGCTCATGGGGTTGCCAAAGTTGGCGTGCCAATAGCTGCCGTGCAGCGCATATTCGCTGTAAAAATACATGACCCATTTGACGTGCGGCAAATAATAATAGCCCGGCGTCCCCGGCCCGCTGCCACCGCCGGACATGACCTGGTCCGCCACTTTGGTGATGACGCGGAATTCGCCGGTCACCGTGGGCGTGCCGGGCAAGCCTGATGAGATCACAAAGCCGCGCACCGCTTTATCCCCTTCATACGCATAGACGCGCTGATGGCCCAAATCGACGCGAATCCAGCGTTCGCCCGGCTCAATGTCGGGCATCACAAAACCTTCCGGCAGCTCGACGCCGCTGGGGTCAAATGCGGTGGTGCGCTGCTCAATATCATCGGGAAAGCGCAGGAAGCTTTTTACTTCTTCAGCCGGCGTAATAAAGCCAGGGCTGTATGCACCTTGCGGCGTTGCGTTTTGCCCCGGCGCGGCTGTATTGGCCGCAGGAGCGGGCGCCGGCGGCAGCTTTGGCAGCGGCGGCGCCATGCGCGGCAACTCGATTGGCACGGGCGGCAACGCGGAGAGGGCATCTGTTTCATCGGTAATGGGAGCGCTTTCGACCGCGGCCGGCTCTGCCGCATCCACCGCGTCAGCATCCGTTTGTTCCGCGGCGCGGGCGGCGTGCAATATCTCCAAAAGGCTCGGTTCGTCCTCACCTTCTTGCGCCAATGCCGGAGTGGCCGTTAAGCAAAATAGGCCAATAAACAAAAGGGGAACTACGATCTTGTAAAACAGCGGACGATCCAACAATGAGTTCTGCACAAATACGGGAGACACATTATTCCAATTCAAAAGGCACCTCTTTCATGCTTGGTTCTTGTTTTAAACAAGCAGGCGACTCCGGCGCATAACGTGTAAACCGTAGGTCACTCTTGTAGAGTGACAACCCTAATGAGATAAGGCATGTCACTCTACAAGAGTGACCTACGCGTATCCATCATATTGGGTTCACCTGAGACCTGCCGCCATTTAAGATTACGTTCTGTATGAAGATATGGATTTATGGTTGATGTACAAATCCAAATGCTGAGAGCAACAGTCGGAGAATTTGAATGAACCTCAATTCTAAACCAAAGCCTAAACGTTGGCAATCGACAAAGAGGATCGTATAATATTTACATGCAGATGACTGGAAATCTGTGCTACAGCTTACCCAAATTCTCTCGGTTCAACAGGATATCACGTCGTTGACCCGCTCTGGTTTCGGTACGGCTGCCCACTGCCGCAGCCTACTCAACCGGCGCTACTCTTTGTCGGCTACACAATATCCAGAAGAGCCATTCTCTCAGCAGCCCACAGGAGCCTACACATGAACTACTTTCTTGGCATCGATTCATCCACCACGGCCACCAAAGCGCTGCTGGTCGATGAACGCGGCAACGTTGTCGCCGTCGCCGCCACCGAATATCCGTTTGAAACGCCGCATCCGCTCTGGAGCGAACAGGACCCCGCCCTCTGGTGGAATGGCGCGGTCGAGAGTATTCGGCAAGTATTGGCCCAAAGCGGTGTGGACGCGACCAATGTGGCCGGCGTCGGGCTGACCGGCCAAATGCACGGCCTGGTGTTGCTGGATGCAAATGGCGCTGTGCTGCGCCCCTCCATCCTCTGGAACGACCAGCGCACCGGCGCCCAGTGTGACGAAATTCGCCAACGCCTGGGCAAAGCCAACCTGATCCGGCTGACCGGCAACGACGCGCTGACCGGTTTTACAGCGCCGAAGATTTTGTGGGTGCGCGACAACGAACCCGATATTTACGCCCGCGTGCGCCACGTGCTGCTGCCCAAAGATTATGTACGCTACCGGCTCACCGGCCAATTCGGCGCGGACAAGGCGGGCGCGGCCGGCACGCTGCTGCTGGATCTCAAAAGCCGCGACTGGTCACGCGAAGTACTGGACGGGCTGGAGATTCCGCACGAATGGCTGCCGCCAACGCACGAAGGCCCGCAGATCACCAGCGCAATTTCCACCGCAGCCGCCGCGGCCACCGGCCTCAAAGCGGGTACGCCCGTAGTGGGCGGCGGCGGTGACCAAGCCGCGCAGGCCGTGGGCGTGGGCGCCGTGGAGGAAGGCATTGTGGCGCTCACGCTGGGGACATCTGGCGTAGTATTCGCCACGGTCAACGAACCATTTATCGAGCCGGACGGACGGCTGCACGCCTTCTGCCATTCCGTACCGGGTCGCTGGCATTTGATGGGCGTTATGCTTTCGGCGGCCGGCAGCCTGCGCTGGTATCGCGATACGCTGGCGGCGGGTGTGGGCTTTGACGATCTGCTGGCCCCCGCCGCGGACATTGCGCCGGGCAGCGAGGGGCTGCTCTTCCTGCCCTATCTCACCGGCGAGCGCACGCCCCACCCGGACCCGCTGGCGCGCGGCGCCTTTGTGGGCCTGACCGTGCGCCACACGCAAGCGCACATGACCCGCGCCGTGCTGGAAGGGGTGGCCTTTGGCCTGCGCGACAGCTTTGAGCTGATGAAGGGCGCCGGGCTTTCGGCCATCCGCCAGGTGCGCGTCTCCGGCGGCGGGGCGCGCAGCCCGTTGTGGCGGCAAATTTTGGCCGACGTGCTCAACAGTGAGCTCGTCACCATCAACACCACCGAGGGGGCGGCTTACGGGGCGGCGCTGCTGGCTGGCGTGGGCGCGGGGCACTGGGCCAATGTGGATGCCGCGTGCAGCCAGGCCATTCAGATCACCGGCAGCACCCAGCCGGGCGGCGACGTGGCTCAATATGAAAAGATGTATCAGGCATATGGCCAGCTCTATCCGGCCTTGAAAAATCTGTTTGGAGCATTGGCATAGAAGTAAAGCAGAAATTGTACGCGGATTCACGCAGATAAGCGCGGATTTTAGCTCGAACATGACCAAAAATCTGCGTGAATCCGCCAAATCCGCGCATAATTATTCTCTCCGACTGTTCACTGGAATTCCGCCTTAGACGAACAATCTTCACTTTCTTGATCCCTCCATTACGCACGCAGCCGCAAAGTCGCCAAGACTGTGTCACTTTGCGACTATCTGTTTCTTTCTGCATCTGTTGTAGTGTTCGTAAAAATTACCTCCCTAGAAATATTGCCTCTTGACAAATTATTTTTCCGCCCATATAATAGAATTAGAATTCTAATTCAGATAAATAGGTTAAGGATAATGACCGATATAGATTCGATTAATAAACCCCAACAGGCGTAGCCAACGCTCTATGGCGCGGATGCTGGATGCGGCAGAAGCGCTGCTGGAGGAAAAAAGCTGGTCTGAATTAACCATTCAAGATGTGGTGAGCCGGGCGGGGACTTCGGTGGGCTCCTTTTACGGCCGCTTCAAAGACAAAGATGGTCTGCTACATGCGCTGGATGAGCGCTTCTTTGTCATCATGATTGAAATGATCGAGGCGGCTGTGGCCCAGCCCGATTGGGAATCCATGACGCTGGCAGCAACAATCGCAAGGCTGGCGCAGTTGACCGTCGATCTGCACAGCCAGAAACGGGGTTTGATGCGCACGCTGATTTTGCAAGCGCGGTTGATTAACGACCTGCGTTTTCGCGAACGCGAAGCGCGGCTCAACAGTCACATTCCCCAGTTGCTGGCATTGGTGCTGGCGCACCGGGATGAGATTCGGCACGCGGACCCGCAGACGGCGGTCCAGTTCGGGCTGTTGCAAATGTTCTACACGGCCCGCGAGATGCTGCTGTGGCCCCATCTGGAGGAGAGTATGCCCTATCAGGGCGAGGCATTGGTGCAGGCGCTGGCGCGTGCGTATCTGGGTTATTTGTGTGTGGAGATTGGATGAATAGAGCGGCCTTCCATGCGCGGCGCTTATATGGTTACAAAAGGAGAGACAACATGCGTCTAAAATTATTACTGCTTCTGAGTCTAGTTCTGCTGCATGTTATGGCGGGGGTGAAATGAATGCTATGGCCGTTGAAGCCGATCCGATTCCGCAGCCGCTCAATGCGCAGACCATTGCGGCTTTTGTGGATGAATTTATGCAGACGCAGATGGCCACGCTGCACGTGCCTGGGGCGGCTTTAGTCGTCGTCCAAGGCGATAAAGTGTTGTTTGCAGACGGCTACGGTCTGGCCGAACTGGAAGAGCAGGCGCCGGTGGATGTACACGAGACGCTCTTCCGGGCGGGTTCGGTTTCCAAGCTCTTCACGGCCACCGCGGTGATGCAATTGGTGGAGCAGGGCCAGGTAGCGCTGGACGCCGACGTCAATGAGTACCTGCACAGCATCCAACTGCCGGAGCGCTTTGGCCGCCCGGTGACGGTGGCGGATCTGCTGCTGCACACGGCCGGCTTTGATGATGTGTTCTTTGGTATGCATGTGCGCAAGGCTGACGAGCTGCAATCATTGGCGGACTTTTTGAATAGCCACCTGCCGGAACGCTATCAGCCGCCGGGCGAAATCATCAGCTACAACGACCACGGCTATACGCTGGCCGGGCTGCTGGTGGAGGATGTGACCGGGATGCGCTTTGATGAATATATGGCCGCCCACATTTTGGCGCCGCTGCAAATGGCGCACAGCACCTTTGCCCAGCCGCAGCCGCCCGCGCTGCAAGCAAGGCTGGCGGTGGGCTATCGTTACGATGGCCGCGATTACCAGCCATATGATCTGGACTATGTCAATGTAGCCCCTGCGGCAGCACTCGTGGCGCCAGCGGCGGAGATGGCCCATTTCATTATTGCGCAGCTCAACGGCGGCAGCTATGACGGCGCATCGATATTGCAGCCGCAGACGGTGGCCGCCATGCAGCAGACGCAATTTGCTCATCATCCGGCGCTGCGCGGGCGCGGCTATGGCTTTGCCGAATGGCGCGAGAATGGTCACCGCGGGGTCTATCATGATGGCGGCAACCCCGGTTTTTTGAATCGGCTGCTGTTGCTGCCGGATGAGCGGGTGGGATTCTATCTGACGTTCAATAGTGACCAATATTCGAGGCGCCGTCGCGTTTTCATCGCGAGTTTACAACACAGTTTTTCGACACGTTTTTCCCAGAAGTTGCGGAGGCTGCGCCTGCACCGGCGCCCATGGCGCTCGACCAATCGGCGCGCGAATTTGCCGGATACTATCGCGAAGTGCAGGCCTATTCGCACAACACCTTCCAAAAGCTGGCCTCACTGCCGAACCAGTTCCCTATACGCGTGGAAGGTGCGCAGTTGAACGCTTATGGCAGCACGTATGTGGCCGTGGAGCCCGACCTCTTCCAGAGTCAAGATGGCGAGAGCGTCATCGCTTTTGGCCGCGACAGCAATCAGGATACGTATCTCTTTGCCGGAGCGGGGGCCAATGTGAAAGTGTCGTGGTATGAGGCGCAGCCGGTGCAGTTTGATTGGTGGGCTGGTTTTTGCTGGTCTTTCTATCGGCGCTGATCGGCGCGCTGGTCTGGCGGTCGGCGCCGGGATGCTGCGCAGCGCGCTGGCGCTGGTGGGGCTGCTCAACCTTGTCTTTTTAGTTGGCATCGGTGTGGCGTTGCTACAAATGGACCCGTGGCAGTTCGCCTATGGTCCACCGCCCATAGTCATTGCGCTGCTGGTGCTGCCGTTAATTACGCTGGGGCTGACGCTGCTGGTGGTCGGCCTGACGGCAGTGGGTTGGCGCAGCGGCAATTGGGGCTGGGCGGCCAAGACATACGCCACGCTGGTCAGCATGACAGCGCTGGGCTTTCCGGTCTTCTTGAATTTCTGGAATCTGCTGGGCTTTCGCTATTGAGGGGTAGTGCTTGTTGCTGTATTGCTGTATTGCTGTATTGCTATCTGGATCTCGACAGTAATACAGCAATACAGCAATAAGCGATGGCTCCTACTGGCTGTTTCCGATAATGCCTATTATACTGCTAGCGCATACGTTTTGTTCTGAACATACCTGCCCGAGGAACCATGTACATTACCGATTGCGCCTTCCACTGACGTTGATCAAGTAGCCTGACGTCTGCCAACCGAATCTGTTGCCACGCTGAGGAGCATCTTGCCCGTGCGCAAGGGCTTCTCGGCGTTTTTGCGCGTCCGCCGCCCGCCTTTCTGCTCTTCTCGGCTGTGGGTTCTCTACATCATCAAGATAGATTGCAGAAAGGACGCATCCATGTCTTTATTAAATACGTGGCGCAGGCTGCGGGGCAACCCGACGCTGTTGCGCGCGACGCTCTTTTGTTTACCGTTGGTCGATGAAATGGTGGGCGCCATTCCGGTGCTGGCGCTGCCGTTGATACGCGATGAATTGCAGATAAGCTATGTGCAGGTTGGGCTGATCGAGACAGTTGTGGGGTTAACCAGCCTGCTCATCAACCCGGCGCTGGAGGCGGCCAGCGACCATTGGCCCAAGCCGCGCCTGGTGCTGGGCGGCTTGCTGGGGATGACGCTGGGCTTTACGCTGGTCAGCAGCAGTCCAACGTTCGGTTGGCTATTATTGGCGTTTGTGGTGTTGGGCGCCACCAATGGCGCCGCGGTGGGCCTGGGCGGCAACATTTTGATCGACCAGGATCCGCAGGCGGCGGTGGCCACCACCACGCGCTGGGTCTTTCTATCCACCATCGGGGACCTGCTGGGGCCGCTCTTGGTGGCCGGAACGATTGCGCTGCAAGGCAGTTGGCGGCTGCTTACGGGGGGCGGGGCGCTCCTGTGGCTCATCATCGGCGGCCTGCTTAGCCTGCAGCGCATCACCGCGCTGCCCACGCCGCGGGTGGCGCACGTGGACGGGCAGTCGCTGTGGCAGAGCATTCGCACCAACCTGCGCGACGGCATTGCGACGCCGCATCTGCTGCGCTGGCTCTTTCTGGCCACGCTGCCGTCGCTATTGGACGAAATGTTTCTGGGCTTTGCCGCGCTGTTTCTCACCGATAAACTGGGCGTGACGCCGGCGTTTATCAGCCTGGCGTTGCTGGCGCCCACACTGGGGGGCTTGCTCAGTTTGCTCTGGATGGAACGCGGGGGCAAAGATTGGGAGCCTAGTCGGCTATTGGGCGTGGCCGCGTGGGTCGCGTTGATTGGCGTCGTCGGTCTGGTGACGGCCGTGCATTGGGCGCTGGCCCTGCCGGCGCTTTTTCTAGTCGGCTTGGGGGCGGCGCCCTGGTACACAGTGGCGCAGGCGCAAGCGCTCAAGGCGCTGCCGGGGCGCTCGGGCACGGTGGGCGCGCTGCAAACCGTCTTTGCGCCGATTGAGATTGCGGCGCCGCTCCTCATTGGATTCGTGGCGGAGCGCTGGGGGATTCATGTGGGGGTCGCCATGTTTCTGATTGCACCCATCGGCGTGCTGCTCCTGCAACCGCGCCGCGAAGCGTAAGTCGTTTCCACACTGTAGGCCAAGCTTTCAGCTTGGCCTACAGTGTGTCATCGCGAAACATAAACTCGATAGTACTGTTGTTCAGCCAGGGAAGCCGTTCGAGCGGTGTCAAATAGTCCACCATCTCCAGTACAATATCCAGGGTCTGCGGCGGGATTTCCACCACGATCCGCTGCTCAAGCTGCCGGACCCGGCCTGGTCGCAACACAAAGTTGTCGAGCAAGTACGCCGGGCTCGAAGCGGCAAATTGGCGCAGCCAGCGCGCCCACAGTCGCAACAGGCTGATCGCGCTCAACCCAATGGTCAGGTCGGCGGCGGGCAAGCCAAGCTGCCCGCTATCTAATCGGGCCAGCGCCGCCCGCAGCTCACGATCGGTCTCGACATAAGACGCACTGTCGGCGTCGGCATCGAAGGGGTCGACCGCTTCAAGGTCCACGGTGCTGGGGTCAACGGCACGAATGTAGGGGCTGAGCGCGGCGTCTAGCCCTGCACCAGCCGCGGTGACGCGCGCCGCCAGCGTTTGATCCATCATGAACGTGGGGGGCGTACCGATGACCGCGGCCCACGCGTTGGACCAGCGGTTCAAGAGCGCCGTGGCTTCATGCTCGTTGTCAAAACAGCCGCCCAGCGGCCAAACTTGGCCGCCGAGCACCCCTGCGACCAACGCCTGTTGCCCGGCGACCGGCACCTGGTGAATGGTCAACACATCACCACCCACAAGCCGCTGCCCCGCCAAAATGGTGAGGAAATTAGCTTGAAATTGCGCATGGTCGGCCGCCGCTGCCTGCATCCAGCTCTGGCGCAGAGCGGACCACGTTGCGCCTTGGGGCAAGCCGGACAGTACACAGAGACCGGGATCGAGCTGCTCATGCTCCTGCTGGGCCAGACCGGCCCACCGTATGCCGATAGCGGCCAGCAGGGGAGCCACCGGCTTCGCGTGAGTTGTGTCGGGATAGCGCTGTTGGTTGGCCAGCCAGGGCAGCCGGCCATCCAAAAAGCTGCGGGCCAAAAGAAAGAGGCCGGCCACCTGGGTTTGCACTGATTGATCGCTTGTGGACATTTAGGGTTTTCTCCCGGAATACAGTCCCAATTTATCTGTGGATCCATTGCCCGATTGTTGCCTCAGCCCGCATCGGCCGTCTTTCGGCTAATGCGGAAGATCACGAACTCGGCCGGTTTGATGGGCGCAATCCCAATCACGCAGATGAGCCGCCCATTGTCAATGTCGTCCTGCGTCATGGTGGTGCGGTCACAGGCCACGAAGAAGGCCTCTTCGGGCGTCGTCCCCACGAGCGCACCGCTGTGCCAGACGCTGGTCAGAAAGCTGGTAATGTTGCGACGCACGGCATCCCAGGTGGGTTCATCATTGGGTTCAAAGACCACCCATTGGGTGCCTTCATCGATGGATTCTTCCACAAAAAGAAAGAGTCGGCGCACGTTGACATAGCGCCACTCGGCATCGCTGCTCATGGTGCGGGCGCCCCAGACGCGGATGCCGTTGCCGTCGCTGCGAAAATCGCGGATGCAGTTGATGTTGCGCGGGTTGAGGAGGTCCTGGATTTGCTTGGTAATGGGGAATTCTAAATCCAGCGCCCCGCGCACAACGGCATTGGCCGGCGCTTTGTGGACGCCGCGTTCGATGTCGGTGCGTGCATAGATGCCGGCCACATGCCCGGCAGGGGGGATGAGTCGCACATCGTTGACGGAGGGATCATAGACTTTGATCCAGGGATAGTAAACGGCAGCATAACTTTCAGAGCTGGGAGGTCTCAGGCTCGCTACGGTACTCTGCCCTTGTGGGATGGAGCAGATGGCGAATCGATCCTTCAAGGCTGTGCATTGATCAATCACTGCATTGCGAACATCCGCGCCATACTTGATTTCGTCGGGCGCAATCAAGAGGGCAACTTCGTCGATCAACTCCAAGGCCGCCAGCCCCTGGCTAAGTCCGAGTAACCCTTGCAGCATGGTCGGTGTATTTGCTGACGTGATAAATTCATCACTTCCTGTAAAGTCGTTGGCAGTAAGCGCAGATCCGTCGCTCCCGTCTGCCAACGGTGCAAATGTGGGATCGGTGTTTGGTGGCAGTTCCTGTGCCTTAAGTTTGGCGGGCGCGTTACCATCGTCCCACCAGACCCGTACAAAGCGAGAAGCTGCGTTCACCGTTTTGACCAGATTATTGCTGGCGCTAGGTTGATGCGTCAGATTCGGCCATACTTCATCCGTAGAATTCCCTTTGGCATCTGTATACCGGACCATGAATTTGCACGCATCGTCATCGTTGGAATTTGTATCCTTGACTACCGCAATCTCGATACGGTTCCCCCATTCACCAGGGCCAATGGCGATGGCATTCAGCTTGTTTTGGCCCGAATCCGCTGCAACCGAACCAAACGCATTTTGGGCCCCTGCCCCCACAACCCGGGCCACAAAGCAACGTTGACCCCCGTTGGTAAAAAATCCTTCGACAGCATAGGCCAAATACGACTGTTCCGGCACATAGCCGCCATACCAGCGCTGAAATTCCAGCCAGCTCGTAATAAACTGGGGCGCCAGTGGACCGCGTTCGGTGGCGCCCACAAAGCCGGCCGTGCTGGTTCCCACGCCGGCAATGGGCTTGTTCCCGGATGAAACTTCCTCGACGTAGACACCCGGTGTTAAATATTCGGGCATGATGCAATGACCTCCTTGTGTATAGTTTCCATCGTGTGCATCTTTGTTCCCGCCTAATGACACAATAGAAAAAGTGGGTGGATGGGGGGCGAGTATTCCGGGAAAGGGCCAGAAGTACGCTAAAAACACAATGGCTCTTTGGTCCTTTCCCGAAATAAGGGGAGAACGCCGAAAAATCTAGCCCCGGTCCGGGTAAATCCCCTGCACACAGATCATATAGTTCATCGCCAGCATTGACGGCAACCGCTCATCGTTACCGGCGGCGACGCCGGCGCCCGCGCGCCGCATGCCCACGCTGGCGCCCTGTCCAGTATGGACCGGTATGCGATCACGCAGGTCCGGCAGGGCAAAAGTGGTTCTGCCATCACCGCCATACATTGTCCCTAATATAGAAAAGAGCGGCGTGTTTTCCTCAATCCGCACCAATTGCCCACGACAAAGCGCCCAGCCGCCGGGCGCAAAGTCCCCCGCAAACAGCCGAATTTCACCCAAATATGCTTCTACTAATGCCATAATAGTTCTCCTTTGTTTGCACTACTGGTGGCTGCTGCGCTGTCAGCATATCAGTGGATCAGCTTGCGTCTTTCATGCGCTCGCCTCTTGAAGATGGAGCGCCGGCAAGCTGAATCGCCGAAATGCGGACGACCCGCAGCCACGGTTTATGATTATTCATGGTGAAGCTGGTTCCAGTGTAGCAGGTGACCTTCCCACATTCTTCCCATGTACTTCCCAAATGTTTCCCAAAGCGGGTTGCACACACTATAGCGCACGAACGTCCCCAATGCGTCCCCAAAACGCCACGAAAACGACACCATTGATGAGCCCATCACGGAAGTCGCAGAAAAAGTCCCCGGCCCATCGGTTCGTTCGCGGAACTGGTTTACCGAATGTGCAGGGGACGCATTATATTATCTGCTGTTTTCCGAATCTGTTGTAGTCCACCTCAGCGCACAGCCACCGGCAGATAGCTCGCGCCGACGGTGCGGACGCGCAGGGCGGGGTCGCCAAAGAGCACGTAGGTGGTGATCAGCTCTTGCCAGAAGCTGTTGGCGGCAATGGTTTTGAGCATGGTCGCCTGCGCGGCCACGCCCAACTCGCGCCCGGTGTAGGGGGTGGCTGCCGGGTCCAGCCCGAAGATCAGCTTGTTAAAGGCGTCCAGCAGCTCGCGGTGGCCCGATGGATAGCCCAGACCCGTGGGCGCCCAGACGGCCACGGCGCCGCTGTTCGGTTTGAGCAGGAACTTCTCAGCCAGGGAGATTCGGCTGGGCGGGCCGGCAAAGTAGCCGTTAAGACAGTTGCCCACGGTGACGAGGGGCAGTTTGGCGGTCTCTGAAATTTCGTTTATATAATCAACGTGATAGATATAATGAAATTCGTCGCGGCCATCGGCATCCCAACGCCCCCAGGCGTTATAGTCGCCATGACCAATATAGGTCACCAGCACTTGCCCCTTCTCGATGGCCGCATTAATCTGATCCGCCAGGGCGTAGGCCGGTTGCATGGAGACGTTCGGATCGTCGCTGCTATCCGGCGCCAAAATAGAGTTGATGCGGTTTGAATCGGGAATGGCGGCGGCGAGCATCTGCGCGGTCGCATGAAACTTATTCTCATCATCAGAGACAAATAAGACGTTGCGCGTCCACTCCGCCCCTAACTCGGTCTGCTCATAGCGCTTAATCTTGGCGATTACCGCTTCCGCACCGAGCGTGTTGGTAATGGGAATACGCCCCATAAAAAGATCGGGCAGCGCATCGCGGCCACCGGCGCTGCCCGTTTGGGTAGCGCAGTCATAGCTGGCCGCTGTGGTCAGATTGGCAAACCAGCTATCCGACGAAATCTCGCCAAAGAGCGTACTTTCAAAGTTGAACGAAGGGACGTAGTTGCGGCTGTCGCCCAAGCGGTTTTTATAATCCTGATTGGCGTCGCCCAGCAGCAGCACATAGGCCAATTGAGGGTCCGCCCAGCAATGGTAGGCGTAGTCGAGAAAATTCCGAATCGCAACGGGATTTTGAATGCCAGCGTTGAATTCATCATAAATGGCGGTCATCGTCACCACTGTGGTTGTCAAACCGGAGACCGCCTGACGGTGATCCGCCAGTTTTTGCGCCTCGGTGACAAATTCCCCGCTCGTGATGATTACATAGTTGGCGCCGTCTGCGGCAAGGGCCGGCTGTGCGGCCTCAATCGTAGGCGTCTTGATGGAGTCCGGAGCAACGGCCAGATAGCAGCGTCCCCAATAAAGGTGGCCTTGGCAAGGAATCGGCAGCGTGGCTGGGCTGGCTGCACTTGTAAATGTAAATATCCCCGTGACAAAATCGGGGTTGACCACGCGGGTGGGCGTCAAGGGGTTTGTGATATCGAAAAGGGCTGCCGCCGACCGCAGCCCGTCAATACGAATATTCTCGGCGCCGGTTACACTTTTGCCAAAAACAAATTCCGCTTGCCCTGCCGCGCGGTAGGGCCGTCGGTAATCAAGGTCAAAGCTGTCCACAAAGAATTGCGATTCACCGAGCGGCGCCGTTGTATCGCCTTCAATTTTGACAATTTGCGTGGTGCTGCCGGTAAGCTGGACGGAAAAAGCGCGGGTTGCGCGCTGGTCTCCGGTAACGGCGAATGCGCCAACGCGCGCACCGTTGAGTGACGCGACGCCCTTATGCGTAAATTGGTTATACCCTTTGATGGTTACGCTGAGGGTTGCCGCGGCTGAAATCGAACCCAACCGCGGCTCACTCAAGGCGAGGGCAAAATCGCGCCTTTTCAATACCCGCGTTTGCGTCATCAATATTGCTCGGGCGCTGACCCCAAAACCAGCGATCTTCACAATTCTGCCCCGGCAACGTCTGCCAATAAAATTCATCCACTTCAAAGTGGCGGACCTCGCGGAAGGCAGCCGCCGGCGGCGCCCCGCCGTTGGGCGTCCCGTCCACCGTATTCATGCGCAGCCCCGCATCGCCGGCGGGCAGCAGCACCAGCCAATACACATTGGTTTCAGTGTACCAATGATCGGGTCTGGCGGCGTTGAAATCGCCGCACGGGTCCGGTTGGCCGCCAGGCAGCTTGCTGTTATCACGAATCTGGGCGCCGTAAAAGAGGATGGCATCCCACGGCGCGGTCACTACCGTGGCAGGTTGGATTTCGATGGCCGCCTGCGAGCTGTGATTGTAAAGGGCTAGACGGGTGGGGTCTTGCAGCTTGGCCATATCCGCGGCGGACAATTTGGCCTTCAGATCATCGTAGGTGATCTTGTAAAGCCCATCTGCTGCGACCGAAACTTTGGCCAATTTTTCATAGGCCAGCGCCGCCAACGTTGGCGGCGCGGCGACAGCGGCGGCGTTGATCGGCGGCGTCATGTATCCCGCGCGCACCGCGGCCTGGTTGGCCAGCACCGTGTCCAAAACCGTCGCTGGCGCCGGCCGGCTTGTGATCACTTGACTGGTCGACGCGTTCTGCGTCCAGGTGATGCGCGCGCGAATGCGTGAATAGAGTTTCAACCGCTGGCGGGCCGGATTATACTGCACCGGCGTAAACTGGATTTGCGCCACCGGCTGGCCGGCCAAGGCGCCGGTTTGTCCCACGGTAACAACCGCATTGGGCAGCCAGTCATCGTTTCCTGCCCATGCCGGCTGGATGTCGAATTTCTCCACCAAATTGGCCGCCGGCGCGCCACCCAATGCAGACGATTCCACCACATATTGGGGCGCCGGCGGCAAGCGGATGCCGGTCAGCTCCACCACGTCGGCATCCATCACTTCCACGCGCACGCCCGCCGTGGTGGGGATGCCGATCATGGCGCCCAGCGTGGGCGCTTGCGGAAAGTCTGCTGCGGCAGTCTGCGCCATGCCCTCGGCCAGCAGTTGCTGATAGGGCGCGCCCGCCGATTCCACATCGGTTAGTGAATAGCTGCCCAGGTGGAACTCCAATTCCACGGTCTGCGCGTCCGAGCGGATTACGTCGATGTGCGCCGCGGTGGATGCGGGCGCTTGGGCCGCCTGCGCGTTTGGACTATGCCATATGGCGCGGACAAAACAGCTCATCAACCCGCCCGCAAGCAGGATGCTGACCAGCCAGCGGGGCAGTGCATGGGGTTGTGGGATGTATCGCATAGTTTATATTCACCTTATGGACAAACCATTTAAACGTGGCACAAATGGCCTCGCATAAAAATAACCTGTATTTGGGCGTGGTTCACATGAGCCACAAAGATAGGTTTACAAACAGGGCTAGTGAGTGCAGATTGAGTAGGCTGCAGCAGTTGGCAGCCGTATCGAAATCAAGCGAACGGGTCGACCCGCTCTGGTTTCGATATGCCCCAAACTGCCGGGGCTACCCTTCGATGAACTCAGGACACCGCTCAACCGCCGCTAGCCCTGTTACCGAAAAATGTAAACTGGATTCTGAACCATCCCTGCATTTGTGCCATGTTTAAGGATGATTTCTATTAGTGCTGCGCCAGCGGCAGATAGATATGATGCTCCGGCGCCGGGAACAGGATGGCAACGGGGTCGGAGACGGTCGGGCCGGCGCTGGTCATGGTTTCGATCTGGTAATAATAGAGCGCGGCTGCCGGTGGTCGGTCCACATAACGATAGTCGGCGCCCAGCGCATTGCCCACGGCCAGAATGGGATTGGGGTTGAGCAGAGTGTACGGCCCGGCTGGGTCCGTGGACCGATAGAGATTGAAGCCCAGCAGGTCAATTTCCACCCCGGTGGACCAGGAAAGCACCACCGCATCCGCCGTGGATGCGCCGCTGAAGCGCGGCGCTGTGTTGGCTGTGGGCGCTTCGACAATACAGGTCGGCTCCTCCCCTGTGGCCTGGCCGTCTTGATTTAGATCAATCCACAGTTTAAACAGCCAGGGCGATGCGCCATCGGCCACACCAATGTTGCAGCCCGGATTGCTGCGATTGGCCGCAGACAATGGCACAAATATCTCCTCAGGCTGAAAACTCGTGGCCTCCTGCCCGCGGAGGGCTGGTTTAGAAACAGTGAAAGGCAGCGCTGTAGGAATGACCTGTTGCCCTGGCGGCAATTCCAGATTTTCCTGGATAATCGTGGCCGTAAGTTCAGCCGTTGCCGTCACGCTGGGGCTCACGTCAATCAGGATCGACGGCGTTATGTCCGCCGTGTTCGTGATCACTTGCACCGTCATCGCCACGGGTATCCAGGTGACGGAGAAGGTTTGGCTAAACGAGATGGCCGGATCAGCCGTGGGGATGGTGGCCGTGATCCAATCGGTCAACATGGCGTTTTTGTTGGCCATATATGGGTAGCGTATTTGCGTGTGACCCTGGTCATCGGTGGGTCTGGTGTGGGCGCCGGCAATCTGATTCACGCCCGCCACCTCAAATTGCAGCACCTGATTGGGCGCCGGCTGGCCGTAGTTGTCAAAGACCTTGGCGTCCACAACGGCCTCTGTACCCACCACGCGGAAAACCGGTTGCGTGGGCGCGGGAATCGTGTACGAATACCATGTGACCGTGGCCAGCGCCGGCGCGGCATTCCCCGCCGCGAGCTCGGCCATGACGGTGTCTTGCCCTACGTAGCGCCCTTCATAGGCAAATGCAGCCTGGCCATCTGCATTGGTAGCTTGGGGAGTTGACGGTTGTGCATTAGCGCCCGACACGCTGAAGAGCACTTCCTGACCAGCGGCAGGATCGCCTTGCGCATCGCGCACGGTGGCAGTCACGACGTGTTGCGTACCGATGAGCAGGGGCGTGGTGATGGGCGCCAGCGTAATCGTGTAGGCCCTGGTGGGCGGCTGGCAAGTGATAGTGGAGGCCACGGTTGGCTCATCCACATCGGGCTGCTGATTGCCGTCCAGGTCGACCCAGGCGCGTATAATATGTACGCCAGCCACCGTACAGCTCTGCGTAATCGACGCCGCGCCATCCGGTCCAACGGGCGTGCAGCCGTTGGCGTCCGGGCCGCCTTCCCAACAGATCGACAGCCCCGTGGCGTCAGCGCAACTTTGCGGAATGGCCGCCGCGGCCGTCAAATGCGCCGAATCACCCAGTTGCACCGTGGTTTGGGTAGGCGCCAGCGTGAGCGTGGGCGTCACCACGCGCACGCGGTGGTCTTCAATTTCCCCATCCTGGGCCAATCCCGTGGGCAACTCGGCCAGCGGATCGGTGCTTACGCGCAGACGCACAAAGGCATACGGTATGGCCGGGATCAGCGGCTGGGCAAAGTCGAGGGCAAAGCTTTGGGCGCCGCTGCCCGCCGGCACATCCGTCATGGCGGCGGCGCCATCCTCAAAGCGGCCATCGCTATCAAAATCGGCCCAGCCAAAGAGTTGGGCGGTTTGGCTCAGTTGATTGGTGGCGCGCACGTCCAGTCGGGCCGGCTTCCCGCGCACAAAACAGGCGTTGACCGCAAGCCCGTCTTCGTCATCGTTGCCGTCGGCATCGTCGCCGGTCGCCTCGCCATTGGGTTGGCCGTCACTGGCGGCATCGCCAGCCACATCGCCCATAAAGAGATCGGCCGTAATGATGTGGCGGGGGCCATTGTCCGCCTGCCGCGTTTGATAATTATTGAAGCCGGTTCCGTCCGTGGGGTCGGGCGCATCGCCCCAATCAAGCACCAGCGGCGGAATGCCCGTATAGTAGGTGGCATCACTGTTGGAGACGATTTGGCTGCCTGCAATGTGACCGTAGGCCACCACCGTCTTCCTGTGCTGCCCACGTTGGGCCGCGCCAAACTCGGGGCAGACCGTGCTGGCGCCCGGCGTCAAGCGGGCATAGGTGCAGATGACGGCGCCGCCAGCGCCATCCGTCACGTCGATGTTGGTCAGCTCCACCGAGCCGCTGTTGAACACGGTGTGGGTCCAGGAAATGGCGTCGCCTTCAAACAGCTCAGGACCGGGGGGGCTCGGCTCGCGCCGGTTGTTGATGCGCGTTTCCACGCTTATTTCGGCTTTTTGCCAAATGACCGGCAGCGCGACCTGCGGCTCGGCGGGAGATAGCACCTGGTCAGCATTGAGATCGGCCCAAATGGCAACCTGGTCCGTACCCGTCACCGGACGGCTATAGGTGAAGGCAAAGCGGCCGTCGGACGGCAACGGCTGGCACACCGCCGGCTCGGCGTCATTGGTAATGTCCACGCAGATCGGCAGCGCCTCTACGCTGCCGCAGGCCGCGACCACATCTATATTCAGCACGGCCTCCTGGCCAATATTACGCACGATCCGCGTCACGTCGCTGGTGAGGGTGGGCGTGACAAAGCGCAGCGCATGGTCTTCTACTTCACCATCGGGCGTGGGTGCAGCGGGATCGGTGGGACCGGTGGGTTGACCGGCGGCATTGGCGTCGGTGCTGAGGCGCAGGCGCAAAAAGGTTTGGGGCGGCGTTGACAGGGGCGGCCGCCCAAAGTCTAGCGTGGCGATTGGGCTGCCGGGGCCAGAGGCAATGACGGCATATTGCTGTTCGGCGGCGGCAAAAGCGCCGTTGCCGTCAAAATCGATCCAGCCGGAGAGCTGCGCATCCGCCTCCCGGCTGTTGAACACGGGAATATCCAGTTGCAGCGGCTGGCCCAAAACGAAGCAGGCGTTGTTGCCAATGCCGTCTTCATCATCAAATTGGGCCAGATCATCACCCCTGGCTTGCGGCGTCGGCTGACCATCAATCTCTGCGTCCACACCGCCGCCGATGTAAAGATCGGGGACAACGGTATGGTGCGGGCCACCGTCTGCATGGACGGTTTGATAGTTATTGGCGCCCACACCGACGGCGTCGTCCGGCGCATCCCCCCAATCTAACACAGGCGGGATGGGGAGGCCTAGGTAATGAGCAAAGTCGCTGTCGGAGACTTGAATGCCCGACGCGGTTTGGGCCGTCACCGTGCCGCGATTCTGGTATGGACCTTCCACCGCCGTATCCGTGGCGGTGCAGATCATGCTTTTGCCAGGGGGCAACGCGCCGCTGGCGGAGCAACTGATTTTGGCGGCGTCGATTTTGTCATCGGTGACCGTGATCTGTTGGAGGACGACGGCCCCCGTGTTGGTGATGATGTAGCTCCAGGTCAGCGGGGCGCCCTGGACAAAGGGTGGCCCCGGCGCCAAATCGGCGTCGATGCCGTTGACCGCTTTTTTGATGCGGATATCGACCGGCGGCGGGGGCGGCGGCGGGTTGCAGAAGTGGCTGGCGTCCACGTCGGCAGCCACCAGTCCGTTGGCCAGCGACACGCTGACCGTGGCCACATTTTTGTAGGTCGCACGCGCGCCGGTGGCGTCACAGCCCAGCACCAGGTTCAGACCGCTGGTCTGCGTCGGGTCAGACAGATCGGGGGCAGACTGCGCCACGGTCAGCGTCCACGCTTCGGCGGGGGCCAGTACTTTATCGCCATTACCATTAGCTGCCCAGTTGGCGTTGGGCTGTAAGACGCCCGCCAGCATCAGATCCCCCACAATGTCATCGTAGACGCTGATTTCGCTTTGGGCAATCGATATGGCGCCGGTGTTGGTGATGATATAGCGCCAGGTGACCAGAGCGCCGGGCGCGATCTGCGGTACGTTCGGATCGTCTGGCTGGTCAGCTTGGACGCCGTTGGTCAGCTTTTCAATGTCCACGGCGGGCGGCGCATCTTTAAAGCCAAAATCAAAATTGTGGTTATTGAAACCGGCCGCCTCTGTGCTAAAGGCGACCGCCGCATATTGCCCATCGAAAATCCCATCGGAATCGTTGAGGTCCAGCTTGTTGTCGTTGCTGACAATGCCGCCCGCATTGGGCGACGTGGTCGCCTTCCCGCGCAGAGCCGGTTGCGCGAGGTCGATGCGCACTTGATAGCCCGTGGTGTAGGGAATCAGCGCGGTAATGCTGTACACGGCGCTGGCGGTGTTGATGCCCGCTGCCGATGAGAAGTAATATTGACCGGCGGCATCGGTCTGCGCCTGGCCCAGGCGGTTGCCATCCCGCAGCAACTCCACCGTGACGCCCGCCAACGGCTGCTCACCGGGGTCCTGCAGGCCGTCGCCATCGCTGTCGCGCCATACATAGTTGCCGATTTCAATGGGGGCGGCGTCGCAGAGCAGCTCCAGGTCGCCCAGGCCGGCCGCTTTGGCAAAGGTGCCGGTCTGATTGTCGGTGTCGGGATAGATCTCATATTGATGGGTGACTGTGCCATCGGTGCTGCGATGAAAGCGCACGCCGCCGGTGCGTGGTTCGGGATCGCCCTGCCCCGTATCGATCTGTCCCGGCTGTAGGTGGCGCACGGCGTCAAAATGGGTCGCCACCACTTCGCCCGAGCCTGGCAGCAGGGCCAAGGCGCCGAGCGATGTTTCATAATGAATCAATCCGCTGGATTTGTAGTCGTCAGAGAGATAGAACTCGCCCCCGCCGGGTCCCTCATTATTGAAAGCATGTTGGGGGCAACCGGCGCCGCCTTCCAACACGAATTTGCCATTGACTTTACATACGCGCAGCAGATCGCCACCGCTGTGGGCGTTGTAGGGCGTGGTATCATTCGGGCCGTAATTTTTGCGTCCGCCGACTTGGCCCGTCCGGTCCATAAACCCCAGGATCATGGATCCATCGGCATCAAATTCGATGTCGCTCAGAATGGGCTGCGGATACATGAGCGTCTGTTCGGTTCGGCTCGTGTCTTTAGCAAAAAGGGTGGCAAAATTATCCGTCCAGGGGTACCAGCCCGTCCGGTTTGTAGAATCAGGTCTGTCTGTAGAGACAATGCCTTTGGGATAATTCAGCGCAAAGCCAAAGATGGGAGTAAACGCGTTTCCATCCAAACGCATGACATAAGCGCGCAGATCGCTCTTTTGTTGCGATGTCTGCGCCGAACAGACCACGCCAACATAGACCGCGCCATCGTGAACTTTGACGGCCCACGGGCGGCTATCTTGCGGCGCTTTGGCTGCTCCATTCGTACAGCCAGGGTCGGTGATGGGTATCTGCCGCAACACTTTCTTGCCGGTAATATTGACTTCAATGAGGACGCCGTTGTTATTGAGGCTCATCACGTAGAGGGTCTGATCATCCTCCCCAATATCCAGACCGCCCAGCGACATTTTGGCCAGCAGTGGCATCACATCTGGATCGGCGCTGGGGTCCTCGGCCTTGACAGACAAGGTGGGTCGCGGCAGCTCAGGCCCCACGTTGACGCCGTACAGCGGCGCATTCAGTTGCATAAATCCCTGTACATGGGGAACATTTGGGTTGCTGAGATCCACGGCGTAGATGCCGCTCGGTCCCAGCGGGCCAAAACCGGCGTGCCGCTTGAGCAGGGCTGAGGTGAAGAGGGTCTTGGTGGAGCGCTGATAGGCAATGCCCCACGTGGGGCCGATTTGCGAATTGATAGCCAGTCTGGCGGGCGCCTGGGCTGTACCGGGGCCAACCGTAGACGCGGGATAGGCATATGACCAGCCGTTCTCCGCATAGGGCCAGGCCATCAGTGCATCATGGGTGCCGGCGCTGCCACCGCCCAAAGGATTGCCGTTGGTTAAACAGGTGGTGGCCAGTTGGGGACCAGCGTTACAATAATCACTGGGATTGTTGACGCCCAGGTTCATCTGGCAGGGATTGGCGCCCACAAACTGCACCAAAGTGCCCGAGTTGCCGCCGTGCGGCCCTGGCTGCAACCAGTCGGGCAATCCGCTGAATTCTATACGGACCCCGCCAGCCAGACTGATCCCCGTGATTGTGTAATCGCCATAATCATCGATGGCCGCCACGCCCAACAACTGGTTGGCCGCGCCGTAGGCCGTCACGGTAATGGGCGCGTCGCTACCAATCAGCCCCGGCTCATATAGATCCTGCACACCGTCGGCATTGTAATCGCGAAAGACAACGCCACCCACATCGCTGGCCGCATTGCAGCCGGTTGCTTGCGCTACGGGGCGGATGGCCGCAGTGGCCCACGCCGCGCCCGGCAGGGTCAGCGCCAGGAACGCCAGCAGCATGAGCAGCACGCTGCGCACTGGATTAAAAATATATCGATTTGACATCTTCTATCCAACCATCCTTTGGGATAACTGCTTTGACACAGAGGTTATATTAACCATATGGGCTTTGTTTGGTTGGCTCAGGCGGCGGCACGGCCCTGGTCGGCGTAGGTGGCGGCGGCGGCGTTGTTGGGATCGGTGACGGTGTGGGCGTCTTTGTAGGAGAGCGCGACGTTGATGCGGGCGTCGGCGTTTGCGGCGTCCCGGTGGGCGTGGGTGTGGGCGTGTCCGGTGTTGGCAGAGGCCCACTGCAGCTCAACGCCTCGGCGCTGTTGAGCACCCAGCCTTCTTCATTTGAACTCACAACCCGCACTTTCAGCCGCGCACCGGAGGCCGAACTCTCTAAAGGCTCAACCTCTGTATCCTGCGCCAGCGCGCGGATAAATGCAGCATTATCCTCGGGGCCGCGGCGCAAATTCAACCCGGCATGATAAGTGACTTCACAAAGGGGGGGCGGCTTTACACACGACGAAGCGGCCCCCGGTTCAACGCTCAAGCGGAAGGCTCCCTGCGATGTATGATGCCGGGCGTGGGCCACGACCGTGTAGCAGCCCTGTTGCGGCAGCGGCTCATCGCATAGCAGGGCATCCTGTTCCGCCAGATCGGCATTGTTGTTGAAGAGCAAAAGCTGCTGGTCAGGCCCGCGCAAATCCAGCCACGGATCGATCTGCCCGGTGAGCGAGTCCATGCGCACGGTGATCCGCTCGCCGGCGGCAGCGCAAAACTCGAGCAAGCATTCCTGGCCGGGCGAATAAAGCCGCAGCTCATCGCTAAAGGGCAGCGTCACGTTGTCCGCCGAACAGGAGAGGATGGTGTGGTCAAAGTTATGGATGCTGTCCAAGCCGGCCGGGTCATCGACCAGCCAGCGCGCCACCGCCGATTGGGCCAATGCAGACGGGAGAGCCGGATCGATAAAAGTCGGCGTCGCCAGAAGGCCCTGAATGCGGATGGCATAACCAAGCGGCAACTCGCGCGCCTGCCCATTGGCCGTCACCGTCACCTGTCCGTTCAGGTTGACCACCGTCATGCGGTCGGCGCCATCCTGAATCACGTAGGCGGCGCTGTGCAGCGTGATTCCAATCCCGTTGATACTCACCACGCCCGCTTTGCCGGACTCAGTATAGACGATCAGGCCGGGCGGGGTCTGCTCACAGATAAATTCGTTATTGATGGTGCGGGCCACAAAGCTGTTGACCGCCACCGATTCGCTATCGGGCTCGATCTCGGTGTCGCCAAAGGTGATGATGGTGACCGGGTCAAAGTCACCCGCCGTTACGTACATGATGACCATGCCCGATTCTGAGATCGTGGCGATCTTTTCCGCCGCCGCAATGGGAATGCGGTCACCGGTGCGTTCGAACGGCTCGCCAAAGGGCAGCGCCTCGGCCAGCTTGCGCCCATAGCAGGCATAGTTATTATTCAGATTGTCGCACTTGCGCAGGCTCTTGCTCAGGTCGTCGATCACCTCCGTACACGCCACTGGTTCTTGCCCATGCGCCAACGGCAGTTGCCAGAACATGAGAAACAGAGCCCCAAGGGTGGCCAGCAGCAATAGCGAGCATGTCGATATTTTTCTGTCGAGGGTCATTCAAATTCTCTCCTATCGGGGAATGGTGGGAATTGCCGGCGAGCGTCAAACAGTCCGCAAAATAGTCCGCCGATGAAAAGTCGGCGTCTGCCACAGGAAACAGGCTGAAGCCTGTTAGATCGCCCGCCGTCCGACCTGCTTGAGCAGGTTTCCGATAGCAGCCGCCGCTTGAAACCCGGCGGCTGCCGCATGTCGAACTCGCGCAGTCTGAATTTCCACCACCAATGATACATTGGCAAGCATACACGCTGACCATTAACGCACAATTAACTGGCTCTTTGGGGGCTCATGTGGTTGGCGATCCTACCACCGGTTAAAACCGGTGGCTGATACGGCAAACCGGCTTAAGCCGGTTTGCTTTAGCAGACGCCGAATTTATTCGGCGGTGTCAACTGTCACATTTCAATCACTCTGCCGCCGCGGCTATACAGCCCAATGGCGGCGGCGCGGCCAGCGCAAATTGCGCCACCTGCGCCGCTGACAGAGGACGCGTGACCAGCCCACACGCCGCGGCATAGAGAGCCGCCGGTTGTTGCACCCAAGCGTCCCATACGCGCAGGGCGCCATTGCTGGCCGCCGTCAAAATGCGCTCGCGATTGGGGCTGAAGGCGGCCATATTCAGCGGGCCGTCGCCATACAGCAGATCGATCTGCTGGCGGCGCGGCCAATCCCACACGCGGGCCGTACCATCGCCGCTCCAGGTGAGCAGCAGCAGCCGTTCATCGGCGGCGGGTGCGTCGGCTTGATGGGGCCATTCCGCACCCCACGTCCAGGCCACACCCTGCACTGTATTGGCGTGTTGGGGCAGCGTCAGCGCCAATGAGCCATCCGCCACATTCAAAACACGCACATTGCGCCCCTCCGCCACGGCCAGCCAGCGCCCATCGGCGCTCAGCGCGGCGTCGGTAAAGTTATCGGAGCCGTCACGCAGCAAGACTTCATCGGCGACCACATCCCAGAGCACAACCGCCTTGGTCCCAATCATCAACAAACGGTCGCCGCCCTGGTCGTCGGTCTCCCAATCCAGGCGCGCAACGGGCCATTCTTCCAGGGCGCTTTGGGGTGCATAATGGGCAACGGGTTCCGCGGCGGCGCCAGCGGCCAAATCCCACACATAAACGCTGCTAACGTCTTCCTCTGGATCTAGAAAAGCCGCGGCCAGCAGATTATCGGGCGACAGCGCCGCCGTCGTCAAGGCGCCGACGCTGCCGGTCAGCTCGGCCCGCGGCTCAAATGTAGTCGGGTCATACAAAGTCACACCCGCCGTCTCCCCACCCAGGATCAGCGCATCATCCAGCCACACAGCCTCGGCAATGGCAAAATCGAAAGTATGAATGGTCTCACCGGAAGCGAAATCGCGAATCTCGCTCTTGGTCGCTTCCGGCTCATCATCCAGCTCTTCATAGGTCAAAAGCTGGTCGCCGGCGGGATTCCAAATCGTCACCGGATATTCCCAATCGTCGCTGTCCCGCGTTTCTGTGCGTCCCGTTTTCAGATCAAAGCGCCCAGCATTGCCAACGCGATCCGTAGTCAAAATCGTATCGGCATCTCGCCAGCGGGCAAGGGTAATGTCGCGGCTGTGCGCCTTGAAAAGCTGCGTATAATTCAAGCAGGACGCGGCGCCATTGCTGGCGGCATCCGGGCAATCAATTGGCTGGCCAAACGCATCGAAAACCTCCCACAGCCGGAACGAGCCATCTTCGCCATAGGTGGTCAAAAAGCGGTCGCCTACCCAAAACGCCCCAATGACCTCCGCCGTGGCGGCCTGGCTGTCCAGGTTGGTGTGGCCGCGCAAGGTGGTTAGGTTTTTGCCAGAGAAAGCGTCCCAAACACGCGCCGTGCCGTCAATGCTGGTGGTGGCAATGTAGGCGCCGCTGGGGTTCCATACAGCGCTGCGGATGACGCCGCTGTGGCCCTGCAATTTGACGGACGTCGTCTGGATCTGCTGGGGCTGCGCAAAGGCAAACGCATCGGCAATATCCCATAGCTGGGCGGAACCATCGAGCTGAAAGGCCAGCACTTGGCGACCGGAGGGCGAAACGGCTACATCCTGCACGCTATCCGTCCCGCGTCCCAAATAGGCAATCACCTCATCCTGGCTCCAGATGCCATTGACGCCGGATGAACTCCATGTCACAAAATGCGCGTCATCCACCTTTTTGAGGATGCTAAAAGAGGCGCTGGCGGTGAGGAGCCCGCCGTGCTGCCCGGCTCAAAAACTTGCGGCAGCTCAGTGGTGTCCGTTGGAATCAGCCGCACCGTGCCGTCAACCTGGATTACGGCGAGCATGCTCCTCTCGTCAATACCCCCTTGCACCCAGGTTACGCCAGTAGTGCGCGTATCGCCCGCCTGGTTCAAAACATAGGTTAGCTCATATTGCTGGCTGTCCCAGATGATCAGCGTATTTGTCTCCCCCCAGGCGGCCAACCAGCGCCCCCCCGGGGACCAGATGGCGCCCACGGGCCGAATGGGAAATTCGTATCCCCCCACTTGGGCCAGCGCGCCCACATCCACCGACCACAGCCAGACCGAGGCGCCGCTGCAAATGGCAATGCGCCGGCTATTCGGCTCCCATTCGGCGCAGGCAATAGGCAATTCAAAGGTATGTTGGGCCACTTCTTGGTGGTCGCGCCAGACGCGGATGACGCGATTGGCCAGTTCTCCGGCCAGCGCCGGTTCCAGGCTGAAAAGCTGGCTGCCATCGGCATTCCAGGCCACGCGGGCAATTTGGGTTTCCGTAGTCGCCAATGTCACCACCTCGGTCAAATCCAGCTTAACCAAACGCAGCGCGTCGCCCCCCACGGCGGCCGCGGCGGCCCCCGGTTGCAGCGCCACCTGCTCCGCGTGCAGCGGCTTTGTGGAGAGCGGCAAATAGCGGCGCTCCAAACTGGAACGCACGCCCTGCACCAGCGCCAATTCGGCGCTGGGCGCATAGGGACGCGATTGCGCCGCCGAGGGCAATCCCGCTAGCGCCAATTGCAGGCTGGCCACTGGATCAACGTCAAGTTGACCCTGCGCCTCTTTGGCCAGCAGACGCGATTCGTTAGCCAGCGCCTGGTTGCGCTCGGCCACCGCAATCTCTTCAGCGGCCACGGCGGTGGCTTCGGCGGCCACGGCCACGGCGCGCGCTGTTTCCGCTGCCACGCGGGCGATCTCCTCTTGGGCGCGGGCGGCTTCCGCCGTATTGCG
Organism: Caldilineaceae bacterium; assembly: GCA_041391125.1. GTDB lineage: Bacteria > Chloroflexota > Anaerolineae > Caldilineales > Caldilineaceae > JACKBC01. Next base: position 82,040 of record JAWKON010000009.1, on the reverse strand, counting down.
GGCAATTACGGCTTCGGCTTCCTTCGTTAGAGCGGTTTCTTTGGCGAATTGCTCTCTTTGCTGCGCCCGATAGGTAATGAAGGCCGAAATCACCGCAATCACGGCGAAGATGGAGATGGCAATCAACATGAGCCGCTGCAATCGTCTGCGCTGCCGCTCCTGTTGAGCCGCTTGCAGAAATTCGCGCTCGTGCGCCTCCATCTCGTCGGCGTGAGCCGCCGCCCAATGTTCGGCTTCAACCAGCGCCTGGCCCTGCAACAGCAGCCCATCGGGTCGCCCCGCGTTATGCCACAGTTCGGCCTGCCGTTGCAACAAACTCAGGTTGTCATCGCGCCATTGTGCATTGTCGGCCAACACCGGCGCGATCAGGCGGTCATGGGCCAATTCGAACCAGGTGATCTGGCGGCGCTCTTCGGCGCGCACCAGATGCGTATTGACGAGCTGCCAGATGACCGCATTTTCCAAGCCGTCACTACGCTCGGGGCCTTGCTGCACCTGTCCGCGCACGCCCTGCTGGGTGATGAGCCGACGTTCGGCCCAGTCGCGGATGGCCCGTTCGCGCGCATTGGTCTGGTTGGCCACGCTTTCCACGCTGCTGCGATAGTAGCCGCGCAGCGCCGTGTCCACATCGCCCACGTTTTCAATATCGTCTTCATCAATTTCAGTATCGCCCGGTTCCAGATGCTCCCACAGCCGTCGGCAGACCACCTGAAGCTGCACCGGCTCCACAAATGGCCCCGGCTCTTCACGCACCGTGCCATCCACATCTTGCGTGCGCACCATCCGCAGATCGTCGATCAGCTTGCGGGCGGCGGCCAACGTAAAATCAACTTTGGGTTTGGCATCCGCCGCCGGTCGGCGCACTGCCTCCAGCGCGCCGTTGATGCCCAGCAATTCCAGCCGAAACGTATTAGAAAGCCGGGTGGGAATGGGGCGCACATAGGGGTCCAGCCCGGCGATAAACTCTTCACGCATGGAAAAGAGCGCCCACCGTTGTGCGCCCGGCGCCGCGCCGTCCCGCCCGCGCTGGCCTGGGCGCCGAAAGCGCAGCGCATCGCCCACCTGTTGAAAGAAAGCCGCTTTGGCCGCCTTGTCAACTGGGTCCAGCGTCAAAATCTCCTCAAACTGGTCAAAAATCAGCACTTCGTTGACATCGCCCTGGCTAGCCGACCGTTCGTCCAGATATTCAGCCAGCGTCATCTGCGCCAGCTCGGCAATGGGGCGCGGCGGCGCGTCTTGTCGCTCATCTTCCAGCGAAAGCAGCAGGCTGAGCACATAACGATTGGCCGCGACGGCTTCCGTGGCGCGCGGCGGCGTCTGGCTGACGCGCAGCGGTGGATGCACCACAAAGCCCTCGTCCTCCAGCGCCGGCGCCAATGCCGCCTGAATCAGCGACGTTTTGCCCGCACCCGATGGGGAATAGAGCAGCACAATGCGCTCGGCAATCAGCAAGTCCAACAGCTCGAGCAGCTCAACGTCGCGCCCATAGAGCCGCTCATCCGCCCGAAATGAGCGCGGACCCACATATGGGTTGGGACGACTGACGTTACGCGTAGAATCTGGGAGCATGATTGTGACTTGCGGAAGCAGGGTTTATTTACAATTTTTGATTTACGATTTACGAATCTCGTTTGTGGTGATTACTGGAATGGCCAGCCACAACTCGCTACCCGCCGCTCGCTACCCGCCACCCGCTCACTTCTGAATCCGCTGGTTTAGTTCGGCGATAAAATCTTCGACGCGGCCCCAAAACAGGTTGATGTCGGCGTTGCCAAAATAGGATTCGAGATATTCGCGGGCGCGCTCCGGCTCTAGAATGCGGCCTTCTTCGGGGTTCACCTGGGCGCCGATGTGGGCGTAGCGGCCGCGGCGCTGGCGGCCTTCGCGCTTCATAAGGCTGCGGAAGAGCACGCGGAAATCCCACTCATCCAGCCGAAAGCCCAAAAACAGAAGCGCCGTATCCACCAGCGAGCGGCGCACAAATTCAGGAATCAGCTCGTTGTTGGAGGTGACGCCGATCAGATATTCGAAGTAATTATCCTCGGTCAGCACCAGCGACTCGGGCTCGTCCACAATGCCAAAGAGATGATAGATCAGCGGCTCTTCCTCCGAGGGACGATAGTCGGGCTCGTCCTCGTAAATGGAGGGCAAATCTTCAATGTATTCATTCCAGCGGCAAAATTCCACCTTGGGCGTACGCCCGGCGGCCGTCAGCGCGTCGCGCAGCAGGTCGGTGGGGTCGGTGGTGATGTAGAGCGCAAAGGGCGCCTGCGCCAGCACCCAATAGGGGTCCAGGGGGTTTTCCAGTTGACGCAGCTTCCACACCGCGCTAAACAGGCTGGACATGGGCGCTCTGGGCTTGACAGCGGCTTTCAATTCTTCGCTGAGCGCGCTGTCGGTCGCGTATTCACTGTGCTCCTGAATCCACTTGACCATCTCCTGGCGCTGGTAGTCGATTAGCTCATCGCGGGCAAACATTTCGCCATGATTGACGGCAATAAACTGGGTGACCTGCGGCAGCTCTTCCTGATCGTGGGGCGACATGGGGAAATTGTAGGTTTTGGCCCAGTTCAGGGCCACCGTGTGCCGCGGCCCCAGAATCGATTCGGACAGACCCGGCCCCAATATGGGCGTGACTTTCTGACGGTCAATGTTGCGCACCAGCGATTTCCACTGTTCCAATTCGGAGCGGCTGTCGCTAAAGCCGGGGATATACCAGATGCGGGCGCTCTTCATGCGCATAAAAAGCGTGGGCGCCCACCAGTCGTCGCGGTCACGCACGGCCGCACGCGCCGCCGCCATGGCGCGGTCGATAATGCCGTCGCGGGTCAGCTCGGCAAAGAAGACGGGCATAAAGCGGGCCACCGTTTCCATGGTGATGTTGCCCTGCATGGCCAGCACCGCCGGAATGCCCACCTCGGCCAGCCGCGGCCCCAAAGCCGAGAGCGCGCCATCATCGGCGGTGGCCGGCTCGTTGCCCTTGCCCGCGCCTTGGCAGGAAGCCAGCACAATCAGGCGCGGGCGCTCGCGCAATTCCTGCAGCCGCATGACAAAGTCGGTGGCCGAAATGCGGTTGAAGGTGCCGTCTGCATTCTCCAGCCACAGATACGGATTGCCCTTGAGCAGCGTGCCGTGGCCGGCAAAATAGAGAATGTCGTAGCCGCTGCGCAACTGGCTGATAATATTTTCGATGGCCGCGCTGCCGCCGGAAGCCAGCTCGGTCACCTCAATTTCGTCGCCGAGGCCGTTTTTGGCGCGCGCCAATTCGCCCGCCACGTCCACAGGCGCCAGTTGATAGTCGGCCAGATTGGACGGATTGGAGATGACAATGAGCGCGCGCAGGGCCGCTTTGGCGCGCAAACGTACCGGCCGCCAGTCGGTGCTGCTCAGATAGCGCGAGAAGAGTACATTTTCTTTGGTGCTGAGAAAAGCATCGTCGTCGCCCACGCGCAAAGTCTCCCAGCGCAGGCCGTGCAGTTCGGGCGCGCTCTGGCCGATCAGGATGCGCAAACGCAGAGGCTCATCCGCCTTGTCGGCCACGGCCCGCGCCTGCATAAAGAGATCGCGCGCCTCGGGAGCGGCAAAGAGGCTTTCGCCCAACGCGCGGCCATAGGCGGCCGGGTCAAGCTGGTGGACCAGAAGCTGCTCGCGGTCAAATTCGGCCACGGTGGGACCATTGCTGGAGACGCGGATGTCCGTATCGCTATCGGGGGCGCTAAAGCGCATCTCGATGGTATAGAGGTCTGCATCGCGGCGATGGAGACCAATTTCCAGATCGGCGTAACTATCCATCAAAAATATACTCTCCAGGCAATCATTGAATATCAGCAGACCCAATCTAACGGCGCATAGACCTCCGGGAGGCGGCCAGCGACAACTCAGTCAGACCATTCACTTGTCGGCCACCTCCCGGAGGTTGGTTCTACGGGTGGCTATTGCGGTCTACTGAATATAATAAATAATCGCGCGGACCGATCCTACATTTGGGCATCAATAGGCAACATTGCAGGAGGTTCCACCCAAACCATGAATTCTCATCGACGCCGGAGCTAAGTATAATAGGCAATATAATAGCATCCGTCGATTGTGGGACTCTTTACGGTTTCACCCAAGATGGGGGTGGGAAAAAGCGGCAAGTCGCCTGATGGGGGCGAAGTGGGTAAGTACAAATTTTTTAACTTACAATTACATTATAGCAATCAATAGTGTATCAGTTCGACAGGCTGTCGTCAAATATGAAAAAATTAGACAATTCACCTACGCTCTCTATTCCGCCAGCATTTGCCGAGGACACAATTACGCGTGAAGGCGAGGCGGGCCGTCAGTGGTTGGCCGCCCTGCCGGAACGCATTCAAAATCTTTGCGCCCAATGGCAATTGGTCATAGACGGATCGGTGATGCACGGCTATGCGGGGCTGGCCGCGCCGGTGCGCCGCGGGGAAGAGCCGTGCGTGCTGCGCGTGGGCTGGCTCGATGAGCATACCCGAACCGCGCCCATTGCGCTGCGCGCCTGGAACGGCAACGGCGCCGTGCGGCTGTTAGAATTTGAACCCGCCGACAACGCCATGCTGCTAGAGCGATTGGATTCGTCGCTCCGGCTTGCTTCTGTGCCGATTGGGGAAGCCGTGATCATTGCCGGGCAGTTGTTGCGACAGTTGGCCATTCCCGCGCCCGCCGGTCTGCCCACCATGCGCGATATGGCGGAAGAGGCCGCCGCACTCATGCCGCAACGCTGGCAGCAGTATGGCCAGCCTATGCCGCGCCCGTGGCTGGATCGCGCCTGCGCGCTAGCGCTGGAGTTGAGCGAGCCCAATCCGCACCGGCTGGTCGATTACGATCTCCATTACGATGATATTTTGGCCAGCGACCGCGCGGCTTGGTTGGCGCTAGACCCCAAGCCCATTTCGGGTACCCCCGAATATGGATTGGCGCAACTAGTGTGGCAGCGGCTGGATGACATGGAGGCGGCCGGCGGGCTGGCGCATCATTTCGCGCTGTTGGTGGAGGCCGCCGAACTGGATGCCGAGCTGGCCCGCGCCTGGACTTTTGTGCGCTGCGTCGATTATTGGCTGTGGGGGCTGACGGTGGGGCTGACGTATGATCCGGCGCGCTGCCGGCGCATTGTGAGCTGGCTGGCCGGGCAGATATAGATGGCTCCCTGGGAGGACGCGAGAGCTAGGAATGAATTCCCAGCCTGTCATGGAAAACGTGATAAATCACGTTATGGTCATGGTAACCAACCGGTTTCAACCGGTTTGCTGTCCCAGACGCGGAATTCATTCTGTGGTACGCTTGCCAATCTTTTGGTTTGGGCTATAATGCCAAGATATGAGCATAAATAGGATGACGCCTGAACAGGTTGCCGCATATCGGGCAAGTTTTAGCGGCAGGCTACAAGACAAATATCGGATTCACGAGCAGCGTCGCCAGGAATTGATGCAAACAGTGCTGCGATGTGCGCATAAAACTTTTTCGCGCTTCCCCTCAATTCAACGTGCATATCTTTTCGGATCGATTATCCGCCCCAATGAATTTCATTCCTTATCTGATGTGGACATTGGAATTGAAGGCGCCACCGCTGAGGAGTACTTTGGCGTGTGGGCGGCGTTTGAAGAACTATTGCCCCAAGTGGCGATCGATATTCGCGATGTTGATCCGCTTACGTCCTTTGGGCAAGCAATCACGCGTACGGGGATACAGATTTATGAACGAACAGATACGTCTCCTTCAAGCTGAAATCCGCGCAGAAGTCAGGAACATTGGCGAGGCTTTCCAAATGTTGCACATGATTGATGAGAAGGTGCGACAAGACCCGACAGATATTGTCATTGGCTATTATCTGAATGTTTTGTATGGACTATTTGAAAACCTGTTTACGCGCATTGCGACAAATTTTGGCAACCGGATTCACGATGAAGCCAATGGCATGCGCAATTGCTGAAACGGATGACGCTGGACGTAGAGGACGTTCGACCACGCGTTATCAGTGATGAGGCGTATGAAGCCCTTAACGAGTTGCGAAGGTTCCGTCACGTTTTCCGTAACGCTTATGTCCTGCATTTTGATGTCGAACGTCTGGAGTTGGTTCTACGTAGAGCCTATGAACTTGAACCAATATATGAAGATGATCTGAATAAGTTTTTAGAATTTCTAAATAGTCTAATCATCCAACAGTGACAGCTTGTCAACAAAGAAAGACCAAAGCCACCCATGCCAACCCAAATCGCCTTTCCCCACAGCACGCCCGAATCGCAGGGCGTCTCCAGCGCCGCCATCAGCACGTTTATCGACGGCGTTCATGCCCAGAAGCTCGAGTTGCACAGCCTCATGCTGCTGCGCCACGGCCACGTCATTGCGGAAGGTTACTGGACGCCCTTCAGCGCCGACCGCGTCCATCTGCTTTATTCGCTGAGCAAAAGTTTTACATCCACCGCCATTGGGCTGGCCGTTGAAGAAGGCCGGCTCTCGGTGGATGACCCGGTGCTCGCCTTTTTCCCGGACAAAGCACCCGCTCAGGTGAGCGATCACCTGGCCGCCATGCGCGTGCATCACCTGCTCAGCATGGCCACCGGGCACAAAGTGGACACGCTGGATCGGGCGGCGCGGGCCAGCAGCGACGGCGACTGGGTCAAGAGCTTTCTGGCCATCCCGCCGGATCAGGCGCCGGGCACCATCTTCTGCTACAACAACGGCGCCACCTTTATGCTCTCCGCCATTATCCAAAAGCTGACGGGCATGAAGCTGCTCGACTATCTGCGCCCGCGGCTGCTCGACCCGTTGGGCATTGAGCAGGCGCACTGGCAGGAAAATCCGCAGGGCATCAACCTGGGCTTTTCCGGGCTGCACATTACCACGCGCTCGATTGCGCGCCTGGGCCAGCTCTATTTGCAAAAGGGCTACTGGTTTGGCCGTCAACTGCTGCCGGCAGAATGGGTGGATCGGGCCACGACCAGCCACATCGACTCGGCGCAACCCGGAGAAGGCGGCTCAATAGACTGGGCGCAAGGCTATGGCTATCAGTTTTGGCGCTGCCGCCACAACAGCTATCGCGGCGATGGCGCCTTTGGCCAATTCTGCGTCATCATGCCCGAGCAGGATGCGGTGCTGGCCATTACGTCCGGTGTGGGCAATATGCAGGCGGTGCTGGATCTGGCTTGGGATCACCTGCTGCCCGCCATGGGCAATGCCACGCTGATGGACGAACCAGACGCCTTGCACGCCCTGCAACATCAACTGGACAACCTGACGATTGCCCCCATTGCCGGAGCGGCGAACTCCGCCACCGCCGCCGCCGTTTCGGGCCGCACGTTTCAGGTCAACGCCGGGCAGGCCGATTGGGGCGAACGCATGCCTGCTATTGAACAGATTTCCTTTAATTTTACAGATAAGCAATGGCAGATGCAGTTAACCAACAGCGCCGCCACGTCCGCCACCGCTGGCGGCTATGGTCAATGGACATCGGGAACGCTCAGCTTTTTCGGCGCAGAAAGTGACCCCGTTATGGTGAGCGGCGCCTGGAGCGCGCCCGACATCTTCACCGTGGCCGTGCGCTTTATTGAGACTCCTCACGCGCTGACGCTGGATGCACATTTTGGCGCTGATGCACTGCGGCTCAACGCCCGTTGGAATGTTTCGTTTGGGCCGCTGGAATTGCCGCCGCTGGAATTTCATGTTTAGCCGGAACCGGTTCAAAGTCTAACCGCAGATTACGCAGATTTTCTTTTGCATCTGCGTAATCTGCGATTTACATAAATCCCCGTTTCACATTCATTTCGTCAAAACCAAAGGAGAACGCAACATGAAAATGCTCAAAAAAGCGGGTGTTTGGCTGCTGCTGTTGGCGCTGGTTGCTCTGGCCGCGGCCTGCTCGACGGCGGAGGCGCCGGTGGCGGATAGCAGCAGCGGCGGCGAGGCTGGCGATGATGTCATCGAGCTGCGCTTCTGGCAGCATCAGAATCCGGCCTTTATTGGGGCCAACGAGGAGCTGATCCGCCGCTTTGAGGAAGAACACCCCAACGTCAAAATCAAGCTGGAGAGCTTTGAATATGACGTGCTGATCCAGACGCTGCAAACTTCTATGGCGGCGGGCAACGAGGCCGATATTATGGAGATGTTCGGCTCGTGGGTTTGCTCCTATGCCGACCGGCTGGCCGAGATGCCGGACAGCATTCTCTCCTATAACGAAGCCAAAGAGATCTTCTACGCGGCGCCGCTGGATGGCTACTATTGCGACGGCAAGCTCTATGGCCTGCCCAACGAGTTCAACATCGAGAATGGCGCGGTGCTGGTCAACCCGGCCATGTTTGAAGAGGCGGGCCTGGCCTATCCGCCGCAGTGGGATTCGATGTCGGCGCTGCTGGAAGACGCCGGCAAAATGGTCAAAAAAGATGGCGACTCCATGACCGTCTCCGGCTTTCACTTTATTTCGGGCGATGGGCTGGCCTTCCAGTTTCTGGCGGGCATTTTGCAGCGCGGCGGTGAATATTGGAAGCCCGACGGCAGCGGGCTGGACCTGACCACGCCCGAAGCCGAAGCCACCCTGCAAGACATGAAGTCGTGGGTCACCGACTACGGCGTGACCGACCCCTTCCTCTTTAATGGCGACAGCAACTGGGTGGGCGAATCGTTCTGGAACAACCAGGTGGCCATCGGCTTTATTGGCCCGTGGATTGTGCCCAACGGCCTGAGCCAATTCCCCGACTTCAAATTCGACTATGTCTCAATGCCCAATTACGCCGGCAGCGAGCACAAGTTTGCCGCCGATGCCGGCTGGGGCAAAGTGGTTTCGCCCAATAGCCAGCACCGCGAGATGGCCTTTGAGTTTGTCAAATTTGCCACCGCACAGTCGGAAAACGCCAAATCCTGGAACGTGGCCACCGGCACCATCCCCGCCCTGATCAGCGTGGCCGAAGATCCGCAACTGCTCGACGCGGCGCCCTGGTTTGCCGCCAGCCTCAAAGTGCTGCCCTATGGCCGCTACGTAGGCCCACTGCCCGACCGCGACCTCTTCTGGTACGACATTGTGCAGCCCCACATCCTGGCCGTGCTGCAAGACCTGGAGACGGTCGAGCAGGCGCTGGCGGCCATGGAGGATGAGACGAACGCGACGTTTAAATAGAAAGTAGAGGAGTGGAGGAGTGGAGGAGTAGAGGGAGCGTCCACTCCTCCACTCCTCTACTCCTCCCCTTCTTCCCAAGGACCCTCCATGACCACACAGACCACCACCGCGCCGCGCGGCCTTTGGCAGCGCATGCGCCACCACCAACAGGGGCGCAGCTTGTTTGTGGGCAGCGTGATGACGCCGCTCATGCTCTATATGCTTTTTTGGACGCTCTTTCCCATCCTCTTTGCGGTGGCGCTGGCGCTCTTTGACTATAGCGCACGCAACAAAGGGCTCTTTTTGGGCTTTGGGGGCAGCAATCCGTTCATTGGGCTGGGCAATTTCCGCAACATGTTGAGCGATTCGCTGGAGGCGCAAAACTTCCGCATGAGCCTGCGCAACACGCTGATCTTCGCCTTTGCCGTGCTGCCGCTCAACTTGATGATCACCATTCCGCTGGCCGTGGCCATCGAAGCGGTCCACGAGCGGCTGAAGGTGCTCTTCCGCTTTATCTACTTTCTGCCCACGGTGACCGCCTCGGTAGGCGTGGCGCTGATCTGGGGCTATCTCTATCATCCGCAGCGCGGGCTGATCAACATGATCATCAAGTTTGTGGGCGGTTCGCCGCAAATCTGGCTGACCGACCCGCGGGTGGCCTACTTGGGCGTGCCGCTGGCGCTGTGGGCCGTCATCTTCACCTATCTCTGGTGGGACATGGGCTACAATTTAATCATCTTTATTGCCGCGTTGCAGGGCATTCCCAAAGAATTTAAGAAGCGGCGGTGGTGGATGGGGCCAACGTCTGGCAGATCTTCTGGCGCATTACGCTGCCGCTGCTGCGCCCCACGCTCATGTTTGTCTGCATTTTGACCATGATCTCATCGTTTCAAGTGTTCGACATTATCCAGATCATGACCAAGGGCGGCCCGCAAGAGCAGACCCGCGTGCTGGTGCTGGATATCTATCTGAACGCCTTTCGCTTCCAGCGCATGGGCTGGGCGGGGGCGTCGTCGCTGGTGCTTTTTGCGCTGATTTTTGTGGTCACGCTGGTGCAGCGGCGGTTGCTGCGCACCCAATGGGAGTATTAGTCTATGAGTGCATCCGCAACTTTGCAATCCCGTGGCAGCATGACGCGCCCGCGGCTGCGTTTGTCGCAGATATTGCTGCTTGTGCTGCTGCTGTCCGGCTGTGCGGTGACGCTGCTGCCCTTTGCGTGGATGATCCTGGGCGCCTTCAAGCCATCGAGCGAAATCATCGCCGTGCCGCCCGCATTTTGGCCCAAGGCGCCCACGCTCAACAATTTCAAGACCGTCTGGAACGACCCGCAACTGCCGCTGATCCGCTACTATGGCAACAGCCTCTTTGTCACGTGCAGCGTGGTGGCGCTAACCCTCTTTACCAGTTCGCTGGCCGGCTTTATCTTTGCCAAGTATGAATTTGCGGGCAAAAACGTGATCTTCAGCTTTATCCTGGCCACGCTCATGATTCCGTTCCAGGTGCTGATGATCCCCAGCTATTTGATTCTGGTGCGTCTGGGCCTCATAGATTCGCTGTGGGGGCTCGTCATTCCCTCGGCCACCAGCGCCTTTGGCATCTTTATGATGAAGCAATTTATCGAGGGGTTGCCCAACGAGCTGATCGACGCCGCCCGCATTGACGGCGCCTCCGAATGGCGCATCTACCGCAGCGTGATCCTGCCGCAGGTCGGCCCGGCGCTGGCCACGCTGGGCATCCTCACCTTTATGGGCAGTTGGAACAGCTATCTGTGGCCGCTCATCGTCATCACCACGCCGGAGCGGCGCACGCTGCCCGTGGTGCTCACCTGGTACAACTCCATGCAGGGCGTGCGCTACGACCTGACCATGACTGCCGGCGTATTGGTGGTCGCGCCGATTTTGATTGTCTATGCGGCGTTCCAGCGCTGGATTGTGCAGGGGTTTGCGTTGAGTGGGTTTAAGTAGATTGGGCGGAATGCAAGCGCGAAGGGGCGGTTCAAGTTCAGTCTCTCGACTCAAAATGACTTTGTACTGGTCTCAAAAAGCTCAACGCCATACTGTTCAAGAAAGCGGACTTTGACAATATCTCGCGATGCACTATTACGAGGGTAGACTTTATCCTGCAGGACAGCATATGCTTCAAGCCGATAGTTGGTTAAGATGGGAACATTGGTCTTGAAAAATTCAATCGATGCCCCCAATTGACCACGGGCATCTTTCAGTTTCTGCGTGGCCTGACGACGAACGTCAAGTTTTAATTCGACAAAGCAAATATATTGATCGTCGAAAATCAAGCAGTCACATCGCTTCAAGGGATCATCGCTACGGAAAAAAGCAAGCGTCGACGGCCAACAAATAAATACGCCGATTATTGCTGTTTTTGATCAAAAACCCAAGCGCTGAATCCACCTCTTCTGCCAACAATGGCCTAATATATGAACGAGAATCTGCACTCTCGTAAGCTAACAATAGGCTGGCCGTATGGGAATCGATACAACCTTCAGCCCGCTCCGGAAATAATTCACGCAGTACGTTATTCAGTAAGTCGGCGCTAATCATGCAAATACTCGGGAGTGTATGTGGTATAGCTCCTGGAAATCGGCTCCTAACTCTTCAGAGATTTCATCTAGGGTATTTTGATCAATCAGCCCGGTAGACAAATCGAAGATAGATTCAGAATCACCATTTCGTAGGAAGTAGACATTCGTTTTTGGGGATCGATCCATGACAGCTTGGGAATCACCGACTCTACTTCGTCCGTAGCCAACGGATTCATTTTCGCCACACGTGTGGCAAACAGCAGATTATTGACAATGCTTAAAATGTAAGGACTGTGCGTAGTAATAATGAACTGGCTATCGGTGCTATTAAGTACGAGGGCCAGAACCTCCATCAATTGTTTCTGGGCTAGAGGATAAAGATGCGCCTCGGGTTCTTCGATTACGCGAAAGGCACTTTCATTATCCAAGATGATTAAAAAGGCATCTTGAAGAATGCGGATCACCTCTTGTTGACCAGAAGGCGCGTTATTCAAGTAAACGTAGCTGTTTACATCGTAATAGATTTTCTCTCCTTGATCGTCGTGTTGATAATTGCCGTGCAATATTTTCTCGATTTTCTCGATTACGAGCTGGAGAGCCTGGCTTTTCACCCGCGCGCCAAGCGCTTGCTTTTCGTCTATTAATCCCCTAAAACCATTTGATCGAAACCGCTGTTTTATCCTTTCGATCTGCTCAAGAAAATTTGTCATTAGATATAGGTCAGAGGACGAGGGCGAATTTTGCGATGAATCTTGGCGGGCGAGATCGCTGCGTAAATTTCCATAGAACTCAAACCGAAACTGATCTGGATAATTCACCGAAATATTTCTGCCGGCCGGAAAAAAAGAGGCGAACGATCTTCTTCAAATACACGTTTCGTAAATACCTCTAGGTCCTCTAATGACCGTTGAAAACGCGCCGAGCATAGGCACTGTTTTGCTCCGCATAACGCTGGACCTCGTCAATAAGTTTGGTAATGCGACCAGAAAATAAACTTTGATAAAAATCATAGTTTTCAAATGAAATGTTCAGGCTCTTATCTGTCTTCAGCGATAAGACGATGCGCTTATCTTTCCCGTATTCATAAATGATATCAAAGTTGTTCAAGTGTCTTGTGGAACCAAAATAGCGATAAAACTTGGCGCCGATTTTGCGCCATAACTGATCATGTAGCGCCGCGCTATTACCAAAATCATCGTAAATAATATCCACAAAATCTTGACGCAGCGATCTAAAAGTAGATAAGCTTGCTAATCGTGCTTTTCCCACTGGCCTGCTCACCAATTAAGATGAGGAGATCGCTTATTTCGATTTCAACCTCGTTAAGCGCCATGAAATTTTTTATGAATATTTTATGCATGGTCAATTGCCTTTATTAGATAACCCGCCGATTCTGCCGGGCGCGCACAATTATACCTTATGAGGAAACATTTTACTGAAACGGGAAGATGTTTACCCATGAACAGATAAGGAGGTTGCGATCAAATCACTTCAATTCACGCCCGGCACGTTCAAAAATATCGAGCGCCTGCTCCAGATCCTGGCGGCTGTGGGCGGCGGAGTTCATGACGCGGATGCGAGCTTTGCCCAGCGGCACGGTGGGATAGCCAATGGCCATGACAAAGAGCCCCTCTTCAAAGAGGCGGCGGCTCACCTGTTGGGCCAGCGGCGCTTCGCCCAGCATGACGGGGATAATCGGCGTCTGGCTGGCGCCGGTGTCGAAGCCCAACTGCTGCATGCCTTGGCGCAGCAGCTCGGTGTTGGCCCAGAGCTGATCGACCAGCGCCGTTGATTCGTGCAGCATTTTGGTCGCTTCGATGCAGGCAGCCACGTCGGGCGCCGTCATAGCGCTGGAGAAGAGGAACGGACGGGCGCGCTGGCGCAGCCAATCCACAATCACCTGGCGACCGGCCACCAGCCCGCCCACCACGCCAAAGGCTTTGCTCAACGTCCCCACTTCCACATCAACACGACCGTGCAGGTCAAAGTGATCCACAATGCCGCGGCCGCCTTTGCCCAGCACCCCCTCGCCGTGAGCGTCGTCCACCATGACCATCATGCCGTGCGCTTCGGCCACCTCCACAATGCCCGGCAGCGGCGCAATGTCGCCATCCATGCTGAAAACGCCATCGGTCACAATGATGCGCCGCCGGAACTCGTTGGTTTCGTCGACTTTGGCGGCCAGATCGGCCACGTCGTTGTGCCGATAGCGCACCACCTGGGCGCGGCTCAGGCGGCAGGCGTCGATAATGCTGGCGTGGTTCAGCTCGTCGGAAAAGATCACGTCGCCTGAACCCACCAGCGCCGGCAGCACGGCCAGATTGGCCATAAAGCCGCTCTGGAAGGTAATGCAGGCTTCAGCCTTTTTGAATTCGGCCAGCCGCGTCTCCAATTCCATGTGCAGCGAGTTGGTTCCGGCAATGGTGCGCACGGCCCCCGGCCCCACGCCAAAGCGGTCGATGGCGTCCACGGCGGCCTGGCGCAGGCGGGCATGATTGGCCAGCCCCAAATAGTTGTTGGCGCAAAAGTTGAGCAGCCGCCGCCCCTCAATGGTCACCCAGCCATCCATGGCCGATTCGATGGTGCGAATATTGGTCAACAGCCCGGACTGGCGCAGTTGGGCCATTTCTTCTTCAATCCAGGCGAGATTATTGTTTTGGCTCATTTGAAATTATCCTTGACTCTACTGATACATGATCAACAGATTACACAGATTTCGCAGATTTCTCTCTTCGTAATCTGTGTAATCTGTTGATCACGCAGTGGGCGCTATGCGCCATCAATTCTTTTGCCATCTTCTTTCTTGGATTCACTTAAAATCTGCGGTTTACAAGGCAGTTATCCTTCGCTCCAGGTCAGGATCACTTTGCCGGCGTTGCCTGTGCGCATGACGTCAAAGCCCTGCTGGAAATCGGTGTAGTGAAAGCGGTGCGTGATCACGGGGCTGATGTCGAGACCGGATTGCAGCATGACGGTCATCTTGTACCAGGTTTCGTACATCTCGCGGCCATAGATGCCGCGGATGGTCAGCATGTTGAAGATGACGGTGGTCCAGTCAATGGCCATCTCGGCGCTGGGGATGCCCAACATGGCGATCTTGCCGCCGTGGCACATGTTGGCCAGCATATCGCGGAAGGCCGCCGGACTGCCGCTCATCTCCAGCCCCACGTCAAAACCCTCACGCATGCCCAGTTGCGCCTGCACCTCGCGCAGTTCGGTGGTGCGGGCGTCCACGGCCAGCGTCACGCCCATTTTGCGCGCCAGCTCCAGCCGGTACGGATTGACATCGGTGATGACCACAAAGCGCGCCCCGGCATGGCGCACCACCGCCGCTGCCATAATGCCAATGGGACCGGCGCCGGTGATCAGCACATCCTCGCCCAGCACATCAAATTGCAGCGCCGTGTGGACGGCGTTGCCAAAGGGGTCAAAGATGGCCTGGATGTCGCGCGCAATGTGCGGGTCGTGATACCAGACGTTGGTCATGGGCAGCGTCATAAATTGGGCAAAGGCGCCGGGACGGTTGACGCCCACGCCCTGCGTATCTTTGCACAGATGGCGCCGCCCGGCCAGGCAATTGCGACAGTGACCGCAGACCACATGCCCCTCGCCGCTCACAATGTCGCCCGGCCGGAAATCTTTGACCAGCGCGCCCACCTCCACAATCTCCCCCACAAATTCATGCCCCACCACCAGCGGCGCGGGGATGGTGCGCTGCGCCCAGGCGTCCCATTCATAAATGTGCAGATCGGTGCCGCAGATGCCCGTGCGCAACACTTTGATCAGCACCTCGTTGGGCGCCGGCGTGGGGATGGGGACTCTCCAGCCAGATGCCGGGGGCGGCCTCTTTTGACGAGCGCTTGCATGGCGTTCATTGGGTTGTCCTTCGAATATGCGGTTGATCGGGGAGCGGTGCAGAATGTGTCCACCCAATTATACAATAGCCAATATTGGGCGGCAAGGGTCAAAATTTGGGATAGTGTGAGTGGTGCTGGATGAGGTCGCCAAGGACAGCGGGATTTGTGATATAATGCGGCTATTGCGAGTGGAGATATATTTTGGCGTCAGAGCGGGCAACAGGGTTGTCATGGAGGATGTAGATGGATGCAAATAGCAGCAGAAATATAGAAGAGCCGTCAGCCGTGCTGAGTCAGGCTGAACTCAGTTTGCGGCTGCGCGAATTCAAAAAATTGCGGGGAGACGAGTTTCATCTGGTTGCCTTGGGCTATTTTGGCTCTTACGCGCGTGGCGAAGCCGATTCTGAAAGCGATGTGGATGTGGTTTTTGAAACAACGCAGCCCAATTTGTGGACGACCTCCATCATGAAACAAGATTTGGAAGAATGGCTGGGGCGGCCGGTTGATGTAATTCGTTTGCATAAATATATGCACCCGAGTTTTAGAACACGGCTTCAACGCGAGGCAATCTATGTCTGAACGGGCGCTTTTGCGCGAGCGATTGCAAATGATCTTGGAGGCGCTTGAGCGGATTCCGCTTTGCCGGGATCAAGACTCCGGAAGACTTCGTAAACAGTCGAGCAGGGATGGATCTCATGGACAGCATTTGTATGGTTTTGCTGGCCACAGGTGAAGAATTCAAGAAGATCGACAACGAGACAGAGGGTGGCCTGCTTGCACAGTATCCCCAGATTGCCTGGCGCGGTGCAATTGGGTTACGTGATGTTTTGGCACATGGTTACTTCAAATCGATCCGGAACAGCTTTACGCCATCTGCAAAGAATATTCCGCCCTTGATTGAGACGGTAAAGCGAATGATTCAAGATTTAGATGAGGCTGAATCGGCTCCATAAATGGGTTGGGGATGATAGATTTAGGGTGTACTACGGGCGACCGTACTCTCGATATTCGCACGGGATGGCGGCTTATCCACCTATTTGCCAGGAAGTAGTCGGAGAAGTCGCGACGTCTGTTTCTACATATAAGTGCGACGCAGCCTACCAATCTCGTTGCCCTTGAAACTCTGTTGTGTGCTAAACTTACACTATTCACGCAACGTATAGGAAATTGATAGCATGGCTTTAGAACTCATTGATGCGTCTGCTAAAATGCTTCGCTTATGTCTATATGACGATATACCGCCGCCTTTCAATCAAGACGACCATTACGAACTAGTATACCAACGTCCTCGAGATACAAGCTGAACAATGTGACGCCATCTATTCACTCTATGAAGTAGGGCTCTTTCGGCCCGCATTTGCTATTTTGCGGAGTATACTTGAGGGCATGGCAACGCTTGTCTGGATGTCGCTCAAAATTGACCGATACTGCACACTTTTTGAAGATGGCAAACAACCAAATACTAAAGAGATACTGAAAAGAATAGGATGGGATGACGAGTACGATAGGACATTTCGGTATCTATCGGGTTTCGTACATATCGACATTGATACTGCCGAGTTCTACCGAAGTTATGAACTGGGCGATGATCCTTCGCAGCCATTTCCTGAAGTATTGCCAGATATCGAATACTATATTGTTGGTACACCTGACGGGCTACGTCCGTTATCAATACGTCCTATGTCAAAAGAAGAAGCTGCTCATGAATATGGTCCATATCTCGGAGCCAAAACATTCGATCTCGTCGCTGCCAGTATTGAAAAGCTGTATGGCACAGGTTATTACCTGAAAGACTGGTGGCAGCAAGATGCTGCGCTAACCTGTATGCAACTATCCTTAAACGATCCTGATATTGCTAGACGTATGATATGGTCGCTCCGGAAAGATTTTGTTTAGCCCTTATGTAAAAACCCGGTTGCGGGCTAACAAGGGCATATAGTGGTCGGCGCTCTGCTTCCACAAGATCGCCGCCTTTTTGAAGGCCGGAATCAGCTCAAAATCCGGCAAGGAATCAAACACCTATGGAAATGACTCAGATATTACCAGAATTGCGGAAGCTAAAGCGCGTGGAGAAATTATTTATTATGCAGTATTTGGTCTCCGAGTTAGCGCAAGAGGAAAGTGAGTTGATTCAGCCTGGTTTTGTGTACCCTATTTGGTCTCCTTACGACGCTTTTGATGCAGCGGCTACAATGCTAAAGGTATTACACGAATCGAAAGCAGAAGGTCATGCGTAAGTCACAACGATATCCGTATGTTGCTGCTGACAGTGAACTAGGGGAGGCCAGCCTTCGTCCCTATTTGCCACTGAAATTGACTCATCAAGGGCGTTCTATCGACACGGTGGGGTTGTTGGATACAGGTGCGATGATCAATGTACTGCCTTGGCAATTGGGCCTTGATTTAGGGGCTGTCTGGGCAGAGCAAACCAATTCGTTGCAGCTCACGGGCAACTTGGCGCAGTATGAAGCGCGTGTCCTGCTTGTCGAAGCGGAGATTGGTCAATTTCAGCCAGTCAGGCTGGCATTTGCTTGGACCCAAGCCGCAAACGTGCCGCTGTTATTGGGGCAGGTCAATTTCTTCATGGAGTTCGATGCCTGTTTCTACCGTTCACAACTTGCTTTTGACGTTAGCCCGAAAAGCGCATCAGCTTAGTTCAATGGAGATGTTATAAGGCAGCGAGTCACAAATCCTCCCCATTGACAGCCAAACCCCACCCCATGCTACAATTCTCCCATCCCCACAAGCCAACCAATTTCACCAGAGAGGAACCCAACATGCTGGCTAATGAACGCACCATCACGCGCCCCTACATTATGGACAAAAGCATGGGCGCCGCCGTCGACCTGGACGCCGTCGATCTGCCGCGCACCAATGCCGACGGGCTGCCCGTTATCGAGCTGACGCAGGAGCAGAAATATCTGTTTGACCTGCGCGGCTGGCTGCTGATTCCGGGCGTGCTCAGCGCCGATGAAGCCGCCGAAATGCGCGACTTCTGTCTGCGCCTGAAGTTTGAGCCCGAAGCGCTGCCCGAGCACGAACGCAATGCGTTGGGCGGCCCGCTGCAAAAGCTGGCCGATCATTCGGCGATACGCAAGCTCGCCATCTGGTCCAATTAAAGCCAAGTCAGTCGCCTGCTCGTCCGAAAGCCGCGTCAGCAGGGCCGGCAACTCGTCCGGCGCAATGCGCTGCAGCGTCGATTTCTTTTGCATATTACGATCTCCTGCTGTGTTTCAGGCAAAATAGTACAACAGATTAGGTGTGTATGGTCTAGTATGGCGGAAAAGGGGAGAAGGTTCAAGAGTTCAAAATTTGCTGGGCGACTCCGCAAAATCGGGAGAGTTTCAACCCAGTCGAGTGCAACGCACCGGCGAAAGCGGTTCTGATTTATTAATGTTTCTTTGGCCGGTGCACCGCACTCTCCTTGCTCCGGTTGTAAATACACATGTGGAACACAAATGAAGATGATTGGGCCAGGTCATCATGCGTATAACCCTTTGTGATATAATGTGCCTATCGAACGCTTTCAATTTAGGAGACTATGATGACATTACACATTGAACTGCCAAACACGCTGGAACGGAAGCTGTATCGGGAAGCCCAAAGGCGGCAACGCACGCTAGAGCAGGTAGTGGTTGATATTTTGACCCATGCCTTTGCAGAAGACCCCACGCCCTCTGTATCTGAGGTCGTCGCCCGCATCAAAGCGGCGCCGCCCAATCCGGCGATGGTAACACAACCGCAAGGCTCATTGGCTGACGCATTGCGCAATGGCCCGACGGATACTAGCTTTGATTTGCGCGCTTGGGAGGCGGAGTGGGAACGAGCAGAAAAAGAATTGAAACGGGTGAATCTGCTTGATGATATTGCCGAAGGGCGCGCCTAATGTATGGCAGACTATCTTTTGGATACCAACCACGCTTCGCCGTTGGTGACGATTGGACACCCGCTACGCGCTATGTTCTCAGAGCGTCGTGAAGCTGGAGACACATTTGCTCTATGTGTACCAGTCATCGTAGAAACAAAATTCGGCATTGGCATTTTACCGAGAGCAAAGGCAAACCTTGAAGAGTGGCAAAGGTTGAAACCACTATTAACTGTTTATGCAGCGGATGCAAATGATGCAGAATTGGCCGTGATCTTCAGCTTGCTTTGCGAAAAAACGGTTGGCAGTTGGCGAGTTTTGAGCGCGTTGATCGCCGCGATTGCCCTGCGCTATAGGTTAACGCTCTTGACAACAGATAGAGATTTTCAGACCGTCGAAGGCTTATTGACAGAAAACTGGCTCGCTCGCTTGGCATAAGGCCGCGAGTCGCCAATCCCCCCTTGACAACCAAACCCCACCTCGTGCTACAATTCACCCACTCCCAACCTCCACAAACCAACCAATTCCACCAGAGAGGAACCCAATATGCTGGCCAATGAACGCACCCTCACGCGCCCCCTACATTATGGACAAAAGCATGGGCGCCGCCGTCGACCTGGACGCCGTCGATCTGCCGCGCACCAATGCCGACGGGCGGCCCGTCATCGAGCTGACGCAGGAGCAGAAATATCTGTTTGACCTGCGCGGCTGGCTGCTGATTCCGGGCGTGCTCAGCGCCGATGAAGCCGCCGAAATGCGCGACTTCGGTCTGCGCCTGAAGTTTGAGCCCGAATCGCTGCCCGAACATGAGCGCAATGCGCTGGGCGGTCCGCTGCAAAAGCTGGCCGATCATCCGCAGGTGGTCGGCTTTATGAATGAGTTTGTGGCCTATCCCGGCCTCTCCAGCCAGGAATGTTACGGCTTCCGTCAGGAATCGTGCAACCTCTTTTATCGCGCCGTGGGCGAGGGCAAATTTGGCCCGCACAACGGCTCCGGCATGTTGCGCTTCCCCGGCGATTCGCACACCTATCACTGTATTCCGGGCAAGGCCAACGCCGGGTTGACCCGCGTGGTCTGGGAGCTGAACCCGGTGCGCAAAGGCGAAGGCGGCACCCTGCTCATCAGCGGCACCCACAAAGGCGTCTATCAGGCTCCTACCTCGGTCAACGACCCCAATTCGCCCATTTGGGAGACCTACGAGTGTCCTGCCGGGTCGCTGCTCTTCTTCACCGAAGCGCTCACCCACAGCGCCACCCCCTGGACCAATACGCACCATGATCGGGTGGCCATCTTTAGCTGCTACAATACGGTCAACAGCAAGTGGCACAACTGGAATCCGCCCGCCGAACTGCTGGCCGCCATGCCCGCCAAGCGACAGACGCTCTATCGCGGCGTCCACGCGCAGGATAATCTGTTGGGGCGCACCTATCACGGGTGAGGACCTGATAGGACGTAGGTGTGATATCCTTATTGCACGTTTTCTGGTCCATTAGGATCGTGTGGTAGGAATACCATGCGAATCCAGTTAAGTAGTTTGGGGCTATCCCTAGGGCAAGCGAACGGCGGTTGAGTAGGCCCCGGCTGTTTGGGGCCGTATCGAAACCAAAGTGAGCGGGTCGACCCGTTTGGTCTCGATACGCTGCAAACTGCCGCAGCTACTCGACCGGCACTCTCCATACCCCCTTACCTAGGCGCCTATGAGTAGAGATACCGCACCTACGATTAACTGCCCGACGTCGAGTTCAATCCCGCAACCGTTCAGCCGTCAAATAGTACGCCCCAGCCAATTCATTGCCCTGCGCATCATACCACCAACTTTTAATGGTGGTCGCGCCCCTGTCCAGCACCATCTCAAAAGTCTGGGCGGTGGCGTCGGGCGGGACCGGTTGCGTTTCCGCATGGCGACCGGCGCGCAGCCAGGCGGAGGCCACGGGCAGCGCTTTGCCTTCGGGGAAGCTGCCGTCCACGCCCTGCATGACGGGCGCCGGCGCCGCAATGCCCAGCCCGGATTCCTCAGGCCAGCGGCGCAGCGTCAGGCTATAGCGGCCGGCGCGCTGCACGTTGACGTGCCACGTGCCGCTATCCATGACGCAGCCGCGCAGGTTGGACTGATTGTCCACATAGGCCCAGGCCCAATCGGCGCTGCACAGCCGCACCGGATTCTCGGCGTCGGAGCCAAGCGTGAGCGGTTGATAGCTGTTCAACACGCCGCCCAGCTCGTCCCACCACCCTGCATAATGCGCCTGCAGCCGTTTGACCAGATCAGGATGGGCGGCGGCCACATCCTGCGTCTGGCCGGGGTCGCGCTGAATGTTATACAGCTCATGGCCATGCACCAGCCGCCATTCGCCCCACATAACGGCGGCGTGATCTTTGGCCGTGTGACCCCAAATGCCCGCGTTGGTGTGGCCATATTGGATGATCGACATGCGCTCGGGGACCGGCTGCCTCGGTTGGCGCAGATAAGGCGCCAGCGATAGCCCGTCGCAGCGCCAACCGTCGGGTGCGGCTACGTCGCACAGCTCAACCAGCGTGGGCAAAATGTCGACGCTGCGCGTGACGCCGCCCACATCCTGGCCGCCGCTCAAGCCGCCGGCGGGCCAGCGCACAAAACAGGGCACGCGGTGACCGCCTTCATAGAGTGAGGTCTTTTTGCCGCGCATCCCGGCATTGTAGACGTTCTCACCGGTGGCGGTGCCGTTGTCGGTCATGAAGATGAGGATGGTGTTGTCGCGCAGATCGTTTTCCACCAGGAAGCGCTCCAGCCGCGCCATGTTTTCGTCAATGTTGGCGATCATGCCGAAGAAGCTGGCCTCGTGGCGCTGCACGTCATCGAGATAGGGCTGGCGATAGTGATCCGGCACCCAGAGCGGACCGTGGGGTGCATTGGTGGCAATGTATGCAAAGAAGGGTTCGTGGCGCTGCTGGCAGCCTGTCATCCATTTGATGGCTTCCTCAAACCAGACATCGGTGCAGTAGCCTTTGAACTGTTCCAGCGCATCCCGCTTTTCGCCCGTGGTGCGGTCCACCGTGCTGTGGCGATAGACATCGTCAAAATAGTCGTTGCCAAAATAGTCGGGCGCAGAGGTGATGCCGAAAGCCGGATGGTGGATTGTCTTATGAAAGCCGCGATCCTGGGGGCGATAGGGGTAATTGTCGCCCAAATGCCACTTGCCAAAATGGCCGGTGTGATAGCCATTGGCGGCCAAAATATCGGCCATGGTGGGCAGGTCGGCGCGCAGGAGCGAACGCCCCATGCAGACAAAGGTAGCCCCGTTGCGCAGGGCGTCGTGGCCGGTCATCAGCTCGCCGCGCGTGGGCGTACACATGGGCGCCACGTGAAAATCGGTCAGCCGCACACTTTCAGCGTAGAGGCGGTCCAGGAAGGGCGTTTTCAGGAAGGGGTTGCCCGTGCAGGACAGGTCGCCATAGCCTTGATCGTCGGTCAAGACAAAGATAATGTTGGGATGGCGGGAGCGATGGTTGGTCATGTTGGTTCCTTTCTATAGCCACAAAAAACACAGAAAACACAAAAATGGTCCATTGGAGGCATATTGGGGTTTGGTGTAATTCTATAACGGAGGTCATCGGAAATGCGATTTTGGACGCGGATAAACGCCGATGAACACGGATTCAGCCTGAAAAATCTGCGAAAATCAGCGTTTATCCGCGTACAATTTTCAAATTCCTTCCAATTCCAGCACAGCGGCTCTGCTGTGGTATCATGCCATACAGCTTCACTCAATCAAATCCCAAACCAAAACCACATCCATCCATGACCACGCAACCAATTCGCCCGCACGAATTTCCCATCCTCGAATACGATCCCACCGCTGACGCCATTATCGACATTGACTTGGAGCAGGATCGCCACCCGGAAATGCCAGAACATTGCGTCATCTGCTTTTTCCGCGATGTGATTGACCATTTTCTGGAAGCGGGTCTGTTGACGCAACTGCACACGGTCAAAAGCGAAATGCTGGAGCATCCGGTCTATTTGTATCAGGTCGGCGCGCAAAAGGTGGCGCTGCTGCATCAAGCCGTGGGCGCGCCGCTGGCGGTCTATCTGCTGGAGGAGTGCATCGGCATGGGCGCGCGCAAGTTTATTGCCTGCGGCGGCGCCGGCGTGTTGGACCGCGCCATTGCCATGGGCCATTTGCTGGTGCCCACGGCGGCGGTGCGCGATGAAGGCACGTCCTATCACTATCTGCCCCCGTCCCGCGAAGTGGCGCCCAGCCCGGCCGCGGTGCAGGCCATTGAGGCCGTGTTGCAGCGCCACCAGATCGACTATCTGCTCACCAAAACGTGGACCACCGACGCCATCTTTCGCGAAACGCGCGCCAAAGTGGCCATGCGCCGCGCCGAGGGCTGTTTGGCCGTGGAAATGGAGGCCGCTTCCATGTTCGCTGTGGCCCAATTCCGCAACGTCATGCTGGGGCAGATTCTCTATGGCGGCGACAATTTGGATGGCGACGAGTGGGACGGACGCGATTGGATGAGCAACTGGAGCGTGCGCGAAAAGCTGATTCAATTAGCCGCGGAGGCCTGTCTCGAATTATGAAGCTTAATACCTTGACCTGGGGAGACCCCCAAGCGGAACGCAGCGCCGTGCTGATCCACGGCGTCACCTCCAACGCCCAAAGCTGGACGCGCGTGGGCCCGCGGTTGGCGGATGCGGGCTTTTATGCCGTAGCGGTGGACCTGCGCGGACATGGAACCAGCACCAAGCGCGATGGCGAATATGCGCTCGACTTGATGGTGGGCGATCTGCCCGAATCGGTCCCGACAGCACCCACGCTATTGGTGGGTCATTCATTTGGCGGCGTCATGGCAATTCTGGCCGCGCAGAAAAAGCTGTTGCGCCCCCGCCATCTGGTGCTGGAGGACCCGGTGCTGCACTTTGCCGATCAGGCATTGCCGGCGCGCCTGCTCAAAAATGATGAAGCCAATCTGCCGCGCGACGTAGAAGGCACATTACGCCTCAATCCCAAATGGCAGCGGGTGGATGCCGAGGGCAAAGTGGCCTCGCTGCAAGCCATCAACTGGGAGCACATGCGCCAGGTCTTCTCCGAGAACGCGCCGTGGGACCTGCGCCCAGCCGTGATCGAAGTGGCGCAGCAGCTTCCTACCCTGCTCATCCTGCCCGCAACCAGCTTCTACGTCCCCGAACCCGACGCCGCTATGTTGGCTGGGGCATTGGGATCCGCCGCCGTCCGCCACATGCCCGGCGCCGGCCACAGCATCCACCGCGATGATTTGGATGGATTTTTGAATGCTATTTTTGATTGGATGGGGTGATGTGGTTGAACCCGCTGCGACTGCAACGCACGGCGGATGGGCGGCTGGAGAGAAATCAAGTCGTTGACGCCGTGCAGCCCAGTCTCCGCTGGCTTGAGGGTTGCGAGGCGCTGCGACTGCAACGCACGGTGGATGGGCGGCTGGAGAGTAATCGAGTCGTTGACGCCGTGCATCGCAGTCTCCGCTAACCCATCAGCTCATCGCGCGCAATAATGATCATCAACAATCCCCCTCCTCTCCACCTGTGGAGAGGAGGGGGCCAGGGGGAGGAGAGGCACAACCCCATGCGCTGGACCCAACAACTCTTCAACACCGCCAAACCCATCATCGCCATGTGCCACCTGCACGCGCTGCCCGGCGACCCCCAATACGATCCCGCCAAAGGGCTGGACTGGGTGGTGGAAAAAGCGCGCGCCGATCTGCACGCGCTGCAAAATGGCGGTGTCGACGCCGTCATGTTTTCCAACGAGTACAGCCTGCCCTATTTGACCAAAGTCGAGCCCATCACCTCCATCTGCATGGCGCGTATAATCAGCGAACTGCGTTCGGAAATCAGCGTCCCCTTTGGCGTCAACGTGCTGTGGGATGCCGAAGCGTCCATCGATTTGGCCGTGGCCACCGGCGCCGCCTTTGTGCGCGAGATCTTCACCGGCGTCTACGCCAGCGATTTTGGGCTGTGGAACACCAATGTCGGCGCCGTTGTGCGCCATCAGCACGCGGTGCACGGCGCGCACATCAAGCTGCTCTTTAACATTGTGCCGGAAGCCGCCAGCTATCTGGCCCCGCGCGACGTGGTCGACATTGCGCGCTCCACCGTCTTCAATGCCAACCCGGACGCCCTCTGTATCTCCGGCCTGACCGCCGGTGTGGAGACCTCCGCCGATACGCTGCGTCGGGTTAAAGAGGCGCTGCCGGAGACCATCGTCTTTGCTAACACCGGCGTGCGGCCCGACAATGTAGCCGCCCAACTGGCCGTGGCCGATGGCGCCGTGGTCGGCACGACATTCAAGCAAGATGGTTATATTTGGCATGATGTAGAGGAAGCGCGGGTGCGCGCTTTTATGCAAAAGGTGCGCGCGAATCGCTAAAAATTGCCGCACGGGCGCACTTCATTCCACTCCTTTCTCCCCAAAGCCAAACTTAAATCACGGTTGGTCTGCAAATTGCCGCCCAAAGAACCAACCATCTGGCTAGTCTAAACCCTCACCAGATGGTTGGCCAGATCATGATTGAACCTTGTTATCGTTGAGATTGAGGTTCTGCTAAGGGCGTTACCCGAGATCACCCTTAAACATGCTTTGTCCATAAGCCGTTAACGAGCTATGGAATAGGAGGCAATATGAACCGCGCAACGCAAATCAATGTGGCTACAATCGGTGTGCTATTCGGCTTTAGCGGCGTCACCCACGGCATCGGCGAGATCTTACAAGGCAACAAACAGACCGGCGGCATGTTTATCAACGCCGTTGCAGCAGGCAGCAGGTGGAGTCGCTGGGTTGAAGGGAGTGAGGGCGCCTTTACCATTGTGCCAAATTTTTTGGCGACCGGCATCCTGGCGGTCTTATTGGGCCTGGCGATTATCTATTGGTCGCTGCGTCGTGTCCACCAGGATTGGGGGCCAGGCGTCTTTCTACTGCTCTTTCTGCTGCTCTTCCTGGTTGGCGGTGGGATCGGCCAGGTGATCTTTTTTATCGCGGCCTGGCTGGCCGCCACCCGCATTCACCGCCCGTTGACCTGGTGGCGCAATGTGTTACCCCTAAGTTTACAAAAGCCACTGGCGCGCCTCTGGCCGGCCTTATTGGTCATCCCCACCTTGTCTATGGTCGTGGCGCTCTATCTGGCGACCATTGGTTATGTACCCGGTATTGAGGACATGGCGCGTTTGCTCAATATTACGCTGTCGATGGTGGGGCTGTCGTGGTTGCTTTTCCTGCTGGCTTTTGTGGCCGGCTTTGCCTATGACGTTGGCCGTGCACCTATATAGAAAGGCGCGCAGGACGATGCCGTTCTCGCGCAGACCGGCCTTGCCGCCGGTGATGGTGGTTATCACGATACCCACCCATATGGGCGCGCCCAGCATGACGACAGCCTTCGGCAGCACATCGGCAAGTTGCCAATCTACCCCACGCACGAAGCCCCCAATCCCATGCGGATGCGACCCCAGAAGATCAGAAAGACCAGGATAGAGTCTATAAGGGTTGCCATAAACCATAAATAAACCCGCGAATAAACCTTCGCCCGATGATAAGTTGTGCAAACCGGCGTATACTGGATGTAGTGCCGGATATTGCGATGATTGGAAGGCGCGAATTGTGAAATTGGCTAGCGGGTCATAAAAGCTGCCGCATGGGAGGACAGCCAATCAGCAGCAGGACGGTAGCGGTCTCACTATTCAACTGGATTACTGAGTTTTCGCTCGCTTATAAGGCGGCGCTGTGTGGAGGGTATTCCAATGATGGGGAAAAATCATATCGTGTCGGCGCAGCATGAGCAGGGCATTGATTCCAGACTCACAGTCGCGCCGTTATTCAATGACGAAGGCGTATATGAAATCAAACTCAGGGGCTTTTTGGCAGCACATTGGGCCGAGTCATTGGGCGATTTAGCACTTACCTACGAAAATGAGGAGAACACGCTGCTCTCCGGTACAATCGCCGATCAGTCTGCGCTGCATGGGATCCTGGCCCAAATCCGCAACCTGGGCTTGACGCTCCTGTCGGTCACGCGGATTGAGGCAAATGTTGATGATAGATAATGAATCTTGGGAGGCACATATGAACAGTAAAAATCTGCGCTACCTTTGGCTCGCTATTGCCGCGGCGCTTGGCCTTTTCATCGGGGGCAAATGGAATATTCCGCTCGCCGCGTGGATTGCGCCCATCTTTGCCATCCGCTTCTTTCGCGACAGTGAAAAAGGTGGGCGCGGTTTCCTGTGGCTCTGGCTGGCATCGGCCATCCCCACCATTATCGGCTGGCGCGGCGCAACCGCCCTTGGGTCCGTCAGCCCCATCATCGAGCCGATCTTTTTTCTGATCACCATACCGATTAGCCTCATCCCCTACGTAATTGATCGACTCTACTACCGCCGCTTTGGCCCGTCGGCCTGGCTCACGCTCGTCTTTCCGATTAGCTTTGCCGCCGTGGACTTCTTCACAGCCAGCGGCAGCCCCTTTGGCACTTTTGGCGCCGCCGCCTATAGCCAGCGCGGCTTCGTAGCCGCCATGCAGATCGCCGCTGTGACCGGCCTGTGGGGTATACCCTTTGTCATCGGCTGGTTCGCCGCCGCCGTCAATCACATTTGGGAGAGCCGCTCTCGCGCCAATCGTTTTCGGCTGGCCTTTGCCATCCTGCTCGTTCTGATTCTCGGTCTTGGCTTCGGCCGGATGCAGTTTGCCGACCAGCCAACGCAGCGCGCTACGGTCGCCGGTTTTTCGCTGCCGGCAGGGAAACTGCACGAAATACTGGGGCAACAGCAAACCGCTGATGACACGGCCTTGCGGCAGGCGGTGGATGAGTTGCACATTGCGCAACTGGACCAAATCCGCACCTTGGCTAACGACGGCGCCGCGATCGTGGTCTTGCAAGAGGGCGCGGGGATGGGCGCCACCGATCAGGTTGCGAAGCTGACCGGCGACGTAGCGATAATTGCCAAAGAGAAGGGCATTTACGTTGTGTTGCCGACCTTTGATTATGCAAAGAGCCCGCCCGAGAATGTCGTGAGCATCATTGACCCGACCGGTGCGGTGGCGCTAACCCATGTCAAATATGGCGGCAATCAATTTGAAGGCACGCTCAAGGGCGACGGTGTGCTGCAAACGGTCGATACGCCCTATGGCAAACTGAGCGCCATCATCTGTTGGGACGCCGATTTCCCCAATGTGATCAAACAGGCTGGCCTACAGGATGTCGATCTACTCTTTGTACCCTCCAATGATTGGCGGGAAGTGAAGGACATCCACGCCGGCATGGCCACCTTCCGCGCTGTAGAAAATGGCATGACCGTCTTCCGCCAGACTGGTGAGGGTGTCTCCGTAGTGGCCGATCCCTATGGCAGTACGCTCAGCCGCGTGGATACGTTTCAGGAGAATGCTACTGGTTTTACCGGCATTCAACGTGTGCAGAC
The DNA here is from genome assembly GCA_041391125.1 of Caldilineaceae bacterium. Classification (GTDB taxonomy): domain Bacteria; phylum Chloroflexota; class Anaerolineae; order Caldilineales; family Caldilineaceae; genus JACKBC01. The sequence continues at coordinate 53,261 of JAWKON010000009.1, read as the reverse complement.
GCCAATCGGCTCGGTCAAGACCCTCTATCCTGCCGTAGGCGATGCCTTTGGCTACGCGATGGTGGCTGGGCTGCTTGGATTGTTGGTGGGCATGTTTGTCACCCGCAAGCAGGAACGCGACGCCGCAACGGCTCTGCCATCGGAACCTCTGCCCGCTTCGTAGCAGGAATAGCAGAGGCGTCTTGCTCTCCGAGGCGCTTCTGCTATTGTTTTTGATTTGCAAATGGCGCAGACAGGTCATGCTGAGGCAGGTTGTGGGGCGCACGGTGGCTGCCCGCAGTCGGGCAGCATTGGTCGGCGGTATCTTTCTGTTATGCCTTTGGCGCTGTTTGTCCCGTATTCAAGTATGACAAACCTACACAAATCCGCCATTGCGAAGCCGCTCCCGCGTCCGCGGCCTACGCCGCCACCCACCCCAACGAAATCCGCCCGCGCTCCTTATCCACACTTAAAATTTCCAGCGTCAACACATCGCCCACGCTCAACACCGTCCCGCGCGGAATCTGGCTGCGGTGCAGCAGGCCGTCTTGCTTGACGCCGATGTCCACGAACGCGCCAAAGTCGACCACATTGCGCACGGTGCCGTCAAGCTGAAGCCCCGGCAGCAGATCGTCCATAGAGAGTACGTCGCTGCGCAGGATGGGTGCGGGCAGATCTTCGCGCGGGTCGCGGCCCGGACGCACGAGCTGCTCGAAGATGTCGGCCAGCGTGGGCTCGCCGGCGGCCAGTTCGGCGGCCAATTCGCTAAGCGGAAGCTGTTGGCGCAACGCAGACAGCGGCTTTTCGCGGGCAGCAGGCGCGGCGTTTTCGGCAATGCCAGCGCGCTTGAGCAGCTTTTTGGCCACTTTGTAACTTTCGGGGTGGATGGCGCTGGCGTCCAGCGGCTCATCCCCCTCGCGGATGCGCAGGAAGCCGGCCGACTGCTCGAACGCTTTGGGGCCGAGACCGCTCACATCCTTGAGCGCGGCGCGGCTGGAGAAGCGGCCGATCTGGTTGCGATGCTCCACAATGCGCTCGGCCAGCTTAGGACCAATGCCCGCTACGTAGGTCAGCAGGCTGGGCGAGGCCGTGTTCACATCCACCCCCACCTGGTTGACCACGCTCTCCACCACGCCATCCAGCGCCTTGGCCAGCTCGCTCTGGTTCACGTCGTGCTGATACATGCCCACGCCGATGGATTTGGGGTCGATCTTGACCAGCTCGGCCAGCGGATCCTGGATGCGGCGACCAATGGAGACGGCGCTGCGCAGGCTCACGTCCAGCTCGGGGAATTCGCTGCGCGCCAATGGGCTGGCGCTGTAGACGCTGGCGCCGGCTTCGTTGACCATCAAATAGTGCAGGTCGGCGTTTTTATTTTGGCGAATCAGGTCGGCCACAAGTTGTTCGGTCTCGCGCGAGGCGGTGCCGTTGCCAATGGTGATCAAGGTGACGCCGTAGCGCGCGATCAGCTTGGTCAGCGTCTGCACGGCGGCGGCCACCTGCTTTTGCGGCGGGTGCGGATAGATGGCGTCGGTCTCCAGCAGCTTGCCGGTGGGGTCGATGACGGCCACTTTGCAGCCGGTGCGGAAACCGGGGTCCAGCGCCAGCACGGTGTGACCGGCCAGCGGCGGCTGGCTGAGCAGCCCGCGCAGATTGGCGGCAAAAACGGTGATGGCGTGCATTTCGGCCTGCTCGGTCAGCGTACGGCGCACATCGCGCTCAATGGCGGGCAGCAGCAGACGCGCCGCGGCGTCGTCAATGGCCTGCTCCATCTGCTCGGCAAAAGGCGACAGTGAATGGGCGCGAAAAGAGGAATGGATGGCGCCGCGCCAATCGCGCTCCGGCACGTCGACGGCGACGCGCAGCACTTTCTGCGCCTCACCGCGGTTGATGGCCAGCACCTGGTGCGGGCGCAGCCGGTTGACGCGCAGTTCAAAGTCATAATAAAGCGCATAGACGCCGCGCTCATCTTCGGCATCGTCAATTTTGCCCGCGGTCACGCCACCCCACTCCAGCGCCTTTTCGCGCGTCATGCGGCGCACCTCTGGGTTGTCGCTGATCAGCTCGGCCACAATATCGCGGGCGCCGGCCAACGCGTCTTCCACGGTGGGCACTTCGTCGCTGATAAATTCGGCGGCCACCTCTTCCGGCTTCAAATTGGTGCGCACCTGGAAGAGAATCTGGTCGGCCAGCGGCTGCAGGCCGCGTTCACGCGCCATGCTGGCGCGGGTGCGCCGTTTGGGCTTGTAGGGCTGGTAGAGGTCTTCCAGCGCGGTTTTGGTCTCGGCGGCGTTGAGCGTGGCCAGCAGCTCGGGCGTCATTTTGCCCTGCTCCTCAATGGAGGCCACAATGGCCGCGCGCCGCTCATCCAAACTGCGCAGCGCCTCGAGCTGGCTCTGGATAGTGCGGATCTGCTCTTCGTCCAGCCCGCCGGTCACCTCTTTACGGTAGCGCGCCACAAAGGGCAGCGTGTTGCCCGCGTCCAGCAGCTCGGCGGTGGCCGCCACCTGGCGCTCGGGGATGTTCAATTCTTTGGCGATTTTTTGATTATGCGAGAGAATGGTCATAATTTAAGGCTCGTGTGGAGAAATATTATTTTGGCGATTTCGGCCCGGTTTGGAAGTTTTGTTGCGTATTGCGTGTTGCGTGAACTAGTTGAGGATCTGATTGCGTTTTGTGCGTCTTTCTTGGTTGAAGTATATGCATAAAGCCTCACGCAGCACAACCACTTTATTAACCGGTACACGCAATACGCAATATTCTCCCCACAGCATACCCATTCTCCCCACTTTATTCAAATTGAAAGGACGCCATGTTTAAATCCAAAACGCGCCGCATCGTCTTTCCCCAATATGAACACGATCATCTTGCCGGTGCGCTGGCCGTCAATTGGGGGAATGATCTGTTCGACCGGCCCGCGCTCGACTTCAATGCCTTTGTGCAGGGCGTGTTGCTGCACGATTGGCAGTATAAATTGCTGGATAATCTGCCCATTATTGAAGCGCCGGAAGCCGATTGGATGGCGGTGACGCGCGAGGGTGTGTATCACCGTTTCGCCAACCCGGTGACCGATATTGTGGTCAAGCTGCACATCAAGCGGCTCTTGAGTTTTGATGAATCGCCGGAACGCTCAGAGATGAAAGAGGAGATTGAAAAACGGGTGGCGGCGCGCCTGCCGGAGAGCGGCTTTACGCGCGCCGAATTTGAGTGGGCCGACCGCATTACGCGCTTCTGCGATCAGGTGGCGTTTGATTTTTGCTTCGAGCAGCCGGTGCAGCGCAGCCTGCCCATTTGCCCACGCGTGGATTCGCCGGAGACTGTTGAAGTGACTTACGCCATCTGTGAAAATGGAGCGATCGAAGTGGCCCCATGGCCATTTACCATCCCTTCATTGGCAGGCGTCATCATCGGCTATCAAATCGATGGCTACCCTGAAGAATTGACGCCGCAGGGCACATCTTATATTGTGCAGCCGCGCTAGCACGCTTGGCTTATGCCGGGGCCAAATAGAGAATAACGCGGACGGCTTCCCGTTCAGCCGTGGCCGGTTCGCGCAAAATAGCCAGGTTGTTCAAAATAAAGAGCAACAGCAGCACCAACAAAACAATCACGGTCAGATATTTGCGCATTACAAACCCTCTGCAGAAACCAATAGGAACAGCTCATAAACCGGTTGTCCTCTATACGATATGATACGATATGGTACCTGCGGAGAGTTCCCATTGCTTTACGAAACACCTGTTGCCAAGCTATTAACAACTTATGGCTCACATGCGAATGATCTACAAATTACTGGATAATCAGCGGTAGATAGGTGCGCTCGGTCAAGTTTGCGGGCGGTGCGGCTGGTTCGGAGGTGACGGTCGGCGCGGCCGTTGGCGTGGGCGGAACAACGGTTGTATTGCCTCTGGTTGGCGCAATAGCGGGCGTGGCGGTCGCGCTCGGCGTCTCTAGATTAATGAGCGTCGGCGTCGCCGAGGGTGCAGTTGTGTTGGCCGGCGTTACGGTCGGCGCCACAGTGCCGACAGCCGTTGAAGTGGCCGTGCTGACGGGCGGTTCCACGGTGGCCGTAGGCGCATCCAAGGGTGTTGCGGTGGGTGGCGCAGCCGTCATCGTAGCTGTTGATGGCAGTGTGGTGGGAGTTGCCGTGGACGGCACTGGCGTTGGCGTGGCGGCGGGTGCAGCCGCGCCCGGTCGCTCATACGCACCGCGGTCGGATTGGGCGCTGCCGCTGTTATCGCCATCTTGGGGGCGCGCCAGTCCGGTCGCATCGATGGTTGAAGCCAGCGCGTCTACGGCTGAATCGACGGCGGGCGAACTGCTTGATACATGAAAGTCACCATTGGCCGGATTGACAAATTGGGGATCCATCTGGAGCGTATGTTGCCCCCAGCCTTGCGGATTCTGCTGCTGATATTCAGCCACGCTGCGCACCGTGCCAAAAGACCAGGCCACCACCCGCTCCTGATTGGGCGCCCACAGAATGTTGCCATCTTCATCCAGCGTGTGCAGGTGGCCCACATAGTCCGGGCTCTTCTCGCGCAAGTGCAGCGCCAGTTGACCGGCCCGCGGTACAAAGATGTTATTGTATACTTTGTGGTTGCGGCCCAGCACGGCCACTTCGCCGGTGGAGGGGCGGTCGCCGCCGTTTTGCCAGCAGGTGTTGTTGCGGATGATCGCGTTGTCGCTGCGATAGATGGCAATGCACCAGCCCTCGTTGCGCCAGATCACGTTGTTTTCGATCAGCAAGCCACCAGCGTCGAGACAGGTATCCATAATGATGCCGTGGCCTTCGGTCTCGTGGGCATCCACATCCACGTTATTCCAGATCAAGTTGCCGCGCACCACGTTGCCGGCGCCGCAGTGCCACACGCTGATCGCGCTGGTGTAGCCGCTCAGCGCGTTGTCGTGAATCTTGTTGTATTCAACAGTGACGCGCTTGGCTTCGAGAATACCCATGGAGCCGCTGGCGCAGCCCGACACATCCAGCCCGCGGATGATCACGTCGCTGGTTTTGCGCACCGTGACGCAGTTGATGGGAAAGTCGCTGACCTCAAAACCTTCCACCGCGATGTAGTTGGGGATGACGCCGGTGTGCGTCTCGCGGATGAAGACGCCATAGAGCGCGCCGCCCTCCCCCGTAATGCGCACTTGTTCGCCCGGCTCGGCCACAAAGCGAATCCAGGCGTCGGCGCGGCCGGCTGCCACCACTTGCAGCACCGACTCATCGTCACAGGCGTCGCATTGCTGTAATTCGGTGTAGGTTCCGCGGCGCACGTGGACCACGTCGCCCGCTTGCGCAAATTCACCCGCCTTGCCCAACGTACACCAGGGCGTCTGCCGCGTCACGTCGGCGCGCGGGCGCGCGTCGGAACAGCTTCCGCCCAGCGAGTCGCGGTCCACCCATAGATCGCGCCCGCCACTTTGGGCAGAGGCGGCCATTGGTCGGATGGCGAACAGACAAGTAATAATGGTCAATATGGCAAAGAATAGGATTTGTTTTCGCATGATAAGATTTGATTATGTAGGGCGGTTTTCCAAACCGCTGTCATATCGGACACGAACAATCTCGAATCGCTGACAAACGACGGCGGGTAAGGATACCCGCCCTACTTTATAGCCACAAGCCTCCAAACAAGTACCTCAGCAAGTTCACGCACCACGCCATACGCAATACGCTCTATTTACTCACCACCGGCAACAAATTCCGCTGTTTCACCACCATCCAGCTTGGGAACTCGGTTTCGCTGCCCATTTGCGTCTGGCAGGCAGTTTGTGAAACCGGATCGGTCAGCAAACAGGTAACGCCGTCGCCAAAGTCGCCATCGGCGGGGCGATAGCCAAAATCCACATCCAGCCACGGCGCCCACGCATCCAGTTCGACCGTAGTACGGTTATCGGGCTCATCGTCGCGGTCATAGCTGGGCAGCAAGTTGATGGGCAATGAACCCGGCTGCACGTAAACCACATAGGCCGCCGGCGGCGAATCGGCAAAGGCATAGAGCCCATCATTGGTGCTAACGGTGCTGGTCAGCGACAAGCCCCCGGCCGAGTAGAGCCGGAGCACCGCACCCGCCACGCCAGGCTCCCCTTCATCGTGGATGCCGTTGCTGTTTAGATCCTGCCAGACGCGCCCGTGGATGGCGCTGCGCTCGACGCTGGTCATGGTGGGTCCGCCGATGTCAATGGTCCCCGGCAGCCGCGAGCCATCCGCCACCTGCACCAGTGCCAATTTGTCGAGCCGCGTACCGTCTTGCCGCAAATAGACGGTGACCCAATGGCGCCCGGCGCTCAAATAGCCCTGCAAACGGCCATCGACGGTCCGGTAGCGGCTGCGGTCCACAAACAAGTGCCATTTGACCAGCGTGGCCGGTTTGTCATCGAGCTGCACAAAGAAGGAATTGGAGCCACTGTCCGGGCTAAGCGCGTCGCCTTTGAGACGATAGGTTCCGTCGGCAGGCACGTTGAAACAGGTGACCACGCGCTGGCTGCTGTCCGGCGTGCGCCGTTCACCAAAGGACTCATCCACCTCCACGGCCTGGCCATTGCTGGCCTTGGCATCGTTAACGACCTGAAACGCGCCGTAGCGCATGCTCGTTTCCACCTCGGCGGTCAGCCCGTTGTCGCAGGGGCCCTCGGGGGTGGCGGTGGCAGGCGGGGTGGCCGTGGGCTGCGGATTGGCTGGTGCAGTGGGTTGCGGCGTCGACGCGGGCGGCGCGCCCGGTTCGGCAGGATTCACCGCAATGCGATCCCAATGATAGCGAATGGCCTCAGCGCCCGTGCCGGACATCCACGACGAAAAGTAGACATACACATCGCCGTTGAGCAGTTCATCGGGCAACTGTTTGCCCGGCGGCAGCCCGCGGTGCTCCATATATTTGACGCCGTTGACGTAAAGCGTAATGGTATCGCGCGTCAATTCCCAGCGGAAGAGATCGCGGCAATCCACATCGGGGTTTGTGCCTTTGCAGACGCGCCAGGCGTTGGCTGGCGCGCCCAAGGGCGTACCGCCGGTCACCTGAGCGCCTTCATTTTGGAAAAAGGAGATCTCGAACTGGCGCCCGCCTTCGAAAAAGGTGCGCCCCGTGTTGTCATACATGGCCGCAATCGGCTCGCGGCTGGACTGCAGCCGAATGCCCACCGTCCAATGGCCGCCAAAGATGCCATAGCCATAGAGCCCATCCACCACTTTCCCGGTGGGGGCCGGCGCCGTGGTCACATCAATTTCGGGCCAGGCGTGCAGACCATATTCGGCAATGCCCGCCGAGGCCACAGCCTCGATCACCAGCTTGCCGTTTTCAAAGCGGAACGTGCGGTCCGGCCGCATGGTGACGCCGCCCAATGTGCTGGCGCCCCAACGATTGTCGAGACTCTCGCCTTTCAGGTCAACCATCCAGTGGTTGTTGTGGCGGAAGTGGGCGGCCTGGAAATCGTGATTGTTGGTGGTGGTAAAAACCTTGTACCCCGGCCCGATCCCGGCCATGCTCAAACCGTGGTCAAACTCATCCACCCACGAATTGCCGGCGGATTGAAAGGTGCCAGGCGCTTCGAGCAAATTCATACACCAGGCGGGCATGGTGGGCGACAGCACGCCCAAAGTGACTTTGGTGGGGTCACTGCACGTCATTTCAGGAATGGTGCCTTGCGCCAGCTCTTTGGACCATTCTTTGGCCTGACCGGCGCCCCGCTGCAAAAGCAGAGCCGTGCAGGCCAGGATCAGCACCCAGGCTGTCTTTTTGGTCAGCAGTCGTCGAAACATCGGTTGAATCATAGGTTGTGCCTCTTACTCTCTTACGTCTGTACAATAATTTTCGCGTCGCCGCGCGGCTGTTGCAGTCTGCCTCTCCATTGTGGCGGGATTTGGGCCAGATTGCTGTACACAAAATGGGCGGCGCGAACGTTCCAGATTGGCTTTTGCGGTACGGCGCATGGCAGCCAAAAATGCGTATATTATGCGCACGCAGTACAGAAGTTGAACGCATGCGGCGCGAGGAGCCGAATTAACGCAAGGGGCGCAAGCGTTTTTGCATCCCTACCATTTGCGTCCTTTGCGCCTTTTGCGTCGTTGGCGTTAACTCCTAGCGCTCTTCCCGGATCAACGGCAGAAAATTTTTGCGAAATAGCTCTGGTGGGGCAGTGGGCGCGGGGGTAAACCCGGCGGTCGGTGACGGGGTTAAGGTGAGGATCGGCGTGGGGGTGGCGACAGAGGTTGATGTGGGGATTGGTGTGGCGGTAGTGTTGGGCAATTGGGCTTGGGCAGAGTCGGTCGCAACTTGCAGTGCGGAAACGTCCACAGCTTCAAAATCGGCGCCGGTCAACTGCTTGAGCTGGCGCAGCATATCATTGTCCCAGCGCTCGTCCGGTGCGCCGGAGATATACCAGGGCGAGCCATTGTCGGCCAGGATCATGCCGTAGCTTTGCAGCGCCCGCAGGATCACCTGGATTTCGGGCGCGTAGCCGGTCATGTCAAAATCGGCGCGCAGGCGGAAGCGCTGGCCCAGCGGCGGATATTGCGCACCGGTGAGGCTAGACGCATAATGGCGGGCCGGCCACACATAGGCGCGGCGCGTCTGCGGCGCCGTAAAGCGCAGCGCGTGGTTGATCGCCCCCGCCGCCACTTCATCATAGCGCACCAGGCCGGGCAGAATCGGCAACCCGGCGGCGTCCGCCGAAGTCCACGTGTCGGGGCGCAGCGCGTTGGAATTCAGGTCAAAAATGGCGCCCGAACTGGCCGTCCAGGAACCATCCGTTTGTGGAAAGGCGTAAAAAAGCTCATACAGCACGCAGTTGTCGCGATCCACCAGCAGCACGTGACGGTCACCATCGCTGGCCGCACCACCCTCAATGGGCGGATTGGGCGGGATGGGATAAGGGCCGGGGTCGCTCTCATCGGCATCGCCAAAAGTGACATCTACTTTGGGCTGCGCGCCAGGCACATCGATAAATGGGATGCCAATGGGGCCACCCTCCCACAGCCCCGAGCCAAAGTCGGGGTGCAGCGCGGTGGCGGCGCCGATGGTGTTGATATAGACAGCGGAATTCGGGTCCACGGGCAAGGAATCAATGGGCGTGTTCCAGATGTTGTCGGCGGGGAAAAGCGCACAGCCGGCCACCAGGGGCGGCGCAGCCTGAATGTGCGCAGCCTCAATCGGTTGCGCCAATGCGGTGGAAAAATGGGGCAGGAATGGGATTGTGCAGAAAGCCAGCCACAGATACAACACGCTGGTATGGAATGGTGCAAGAGGCCGTGCTTGAACAAGGCGAGTCGCGTGGCGCTTCATAGGTGCATCCTGTGAGGGGTAGGCAGGCGACAACGATTGGGCGCAACGCATCCTGCTGTTCAACATATACCATCCTTGAGCATAGCAGATGGCAGCAAATATAACTTGACGGGTCACATGGTGTAAAACGGCGACTGCCTGACGCGACTCATACTTTGAGCGCTCTTCTGTAAACACGGATGGGAGGAACACGGATAGAAATCGAAAGTTATCCGTGTTCCTCCCATCCGTGTTTACAAGCTGCTTTTTCTAGATCTATTGCGGCAAATTGCTGAACATAGATGAAAGATAGCGCGATTTGACATCGTCGTAACTATTTGGTTACCATCATGTAATGAACTCGACGACCTCTCTTGACCAAAAAGTAATGGACGCGCTGGGTCACCAAACCCGGCGCACAATTTTGGATCTGCTGCACAACGGGCCGCAGGCGGTGGGCGCGCTGGCCGGGCATTTACCCATTAGTCGACCGGCGGTTTCCAAACATTTGCGCATTTTGGAAGAAGCCAGGCTGGTGGCGCACACCAGCAAAGGCGCCAGCAATATCTTCTATTTGAATCAGGCAGGGTTTGCGGCGGCGCGGTCGTATATCGATAGCTTCTGGGATGATGCGCTGACGCGCTATCAACAAGTGGCGGAACTGATGGCCGAATTGGCGGAGACGCCGTTGCCGGAAGAGGCTATGGAGAGTACCGCATGAGCAGCCCCAGGCAAAGCAACGGCGCACCTGCGGTGGTGGTCAAGTCGATCACGGTGCAGTGTCCACAGGCGCTGGCCTTTCGCGTCTGGACGACCGACGTCGATCTGTGGTGGCCCAAGGCTCATGTGTTGAGCGGCGATCCCAATACGGAGGTCCGGCTGGAGGAGCACGTGGGCGGGCGCTTTTATGAACGCACATCCAGCGGCGAAGAAAAAACGTGGGGCGAAATCTTGACCTGGGAGCCGCCCCACCGCCTCGCCTTCACTTGGTATTTGGGCACAGACGCCCAACAGCCGACGGTTGTCGATGTGCGCTTTCATGCCGAAAACGCCCGCCGCACCCGCGTGGATTTGGAACACCGCGGCCCCGACCTGATCGGCGAGCTTTGGAACAGCCGCGTCGAGCGCTTCATCGCCGGGTGGGATGCGGTTTTTGAGTCATATACGAAGTTCTTTGAATGATGCTGTAGCTGTATAGCTTATTGCTGTATTTCTATTTGGGCGCCCCAGCGTAATACAGCAATAAGCTATACAGCAATGCAATCTTTTACCCCATGCCTTCGGCGCGCTTTTTCAGCCCCGCCACAAATTGGGCAAAAGGCTCCGTCATGTCCGGCAGCGAACGGCTAATCAATGGCAGCAGCGGCCCGCTGAAAACCTCGCGCACCGTAAATTGCACGGCCTTGTCACCCTGGGGCGTCAGCGTAAAAGTGCGCACGCCTTTAAACAACCCCAACGGCATACCACCGCTCCAGGTCATGCGCTGCCCCGGCACAAATTCACTCACTTTCACTGGAAAGGCGCGGCCTGGACTCAGCTTCGTAAATGCCTTGATCGATTCACCAGCGGCAATTTTTCCTTCAATACGCTCAGCATAAGGATCCCACTCGGGGTAATGAGCGGCGTCGGTCAAGATGGCCCAAATGGTTTCGGGCGACGCGTTAATGGTGGTCGTAGCGCTAAATTCCTTCATCCGTATCTCCTTTGGAACAATCGGTAACTCTCCGGTTACGAAATCACAGCAGGCATCGTATCGCACTTGCCCCAATCTGTCAACATGCACCCGATGAATCCAATTTCACCAACAGCAACGTTCCTGTCTATAATGAAGCGAACCAAATGCAGCGGCCAAAGGCCATTTTTCCCATTCTTAATATCGGCTGCATTAGAAGAGGACAAACATCATGGGCCAAAAAGGCGCTAAGCTCACTCCAACAGCCACGCAGGTGGCCGAGACGTTCACGCAACGTCTGTTGCCGCTGGGTGAAATCAGCAGTAAAAAGATGTTTGGCGGACACGGCATCTTTGCCAATGGTAAAATGTTCGCCATTGTCGACTCCAGCGGCGGCATTTTTCTCAAAGCCGCTGACGCTAACCTGGCTGCCTTTGAACAGGCTGGCTCTGCCAAACATGGTCGCATGCCCTACTACGCCATACCGGAGGCAGTGCTGCAAGATGATGAGCAACTGCTGACGTGGGCTGGGGCGTCCATTGCCGTTGCGCAGAAGTAAAAGTTATGCTGAAATCCATCCGCCAATAAACCATTCTCCCAAGCAATCATGATCTACATCAACGCCCGCGCCATCATCGAGCGCGCAACCCCAAACGGAACCGAAATCGTGCTGCAAACGCGCAGTCGCGCCCACGAAGGCGTCAAACAACTGGAGCTGCCCGGCGGGCGCATTGAGCCATACGAGTCGCTCTTTGATGCGCTGCGCCGCGAAGTACGCGAAGAGACCGGGTTGGAAGTGGAAACCATTCAGCGCTACGGCGCCACTGTGGAAATCGGACCACGCGCCTCAATAGTGGAATGTTTTCAGCCTTTCGCTGTCTTCCAAACCACCCAAGGTCCCATCGACGCCATGGGCATTTACTTCCGCTGCACAGCCCGCGGCGCGCTCCTGACCCACGGCGACAATTCGGAAAATATCCGCTGGGTATCGGTGTATGACGTGGCCCAATGGGTGCAACAAACGCCCGACATCTTCTCGCTGGATCTGGCCGGGCTGGTCTATTATTTACAGCATATTGGGATAGCCTCTCCGCCCCCTTGACGCACTACGTGTGTCTTTCCCCCTCCTCTCCACATGTAGAGAGGAGAAGGCCAGGGGGAGGAGAGGCACCCCAAATTTAAGAAACGCCCTGCAAAATATTAAAGTTGTGAAAAAGCTGGTATAATCGCAGCAGGCAACAGTAAGTTTGGTAAATTGGAAGGAACGGTTTGTTATGCAAGAGCGCATCTATGTCGCTCTGGATCTGGAGACGACCGGCTTGGATGCAAACCGAGACCGGATTATTGAAGTTGGCGCCGTTCGCTTTCAAGGCAGTCAGATTCTAGACACCTTTGTCACCTTTATCAATCCTCAGCGCGCCATCCCGCTGCGCATCCAGCAGATCACCGGCATTCGCGATAAAGATGTGGCCAATGCGCCAACCATTGAAGAGATCATTCCCGAGCTGCTGGCTTTTGTCTCGCAAGACGTGACGGCTCTTGTGGCCCACAACGCTGGTTTTGATGTGGGCTTTTTGCAGGCCAATGGCGTTGAATTTCACCGCCCCGCATTGGACACCTTTGAACTGGCTTCGATCCTGTTGCCCGGCCGCAGCAGCTATAGCCTGGGCGCGCTCTGCGCCGACGAAGCCATTACCCTCGACGACGCCCACCGTGCGTTGGACGACGCCCGCGCCACCGCCCTGCTTTTTATGCGGCTGGCCGACCGGCTGGCCGATCTGCCCGCCGCCACGTTGACCGCCATTGTCGAAGCCGGCCAGTCCGGCGGGCGCGTGACCAACTGGCCGCCCTATCTGCTTTTTGAAGACGCCTGTCGCCGCGCGGCCATGTTCACAGGGGAGCTATCCGCCCATCCACCCCACCGACCTTGGACGCCGCCCATCCCGCTGAGTGAGCCGCCAACCGGGCGCGGCATAACGCTGCCCGATCGGCCGCCGGCCGAGTTAATCGACGCTGCCTTTGCCCCCGATGGTCCCCTGGCCCGGTTGATGCAAACAAGCGATGACGCCGGGCATGGCAGCTATGAAGTGCGGCCGGGGCAGATCACAATGGCGCAACATGTGCAGCAGGCTTTCGCACAGGGGGAACATCTGCTGGTGGAAGCGGGTACCGGCACCGGCAAAAGTCTGGCCTACCTGCTGCCCGCCGCCCTCTACGGCATGATCAGCGGGCAGCGCGTGGTGGCGGCCACCAATACCATTGCGCTGCAGGATCAATTGCTCGCCAAAGAGGCGCCCATGGCCGCAGCGCTGACCAGCCAACTACTAAATTTGCCGCCCGCCCACGGTCTGCGCACAATGCTCATCAAAGGCCGCGCCAACTACCTGTGCCTGCGGCGGCTCGAGCAGTGGCGGCGCGGGCGGCTGCTTGCGCCGGTCGAACTGAAAGTGCTGGCCAAGGTGCTGGTCTGGCTGCCCACCACGGTCACGGGCGATGTGGAAGATCTGTTCCTGCCCTCGCCCGCCGAGCAGGAAATCTGGCGCCGCATCGCGTCCGATTCGGCCACCTGCACGGAAGAGCGCTGCGCCCAATGGCGCACCGACAACGCGCCGGGCGACTTCTACTTTCAGGCGCGCCGCCACGCTGAAAGCGCCCACATCCTGGTTGTCAACCACGCGCTGCTGTTGGCCGATCTGGCCAGCGACGGCCAAATTCTGCCCCCGTTCAAACATCTCATCGTGGACGAAGCGCATCATCTGGAGCAGGCCGCCACCGATCAGCTGACCTATCAGATTACGTGGGAAGCCGTCGACCAATTGCTCGATAAGCTGGTCTTTCAGAATCCGCTGGTGGCGCAAGTGGTGCAGGCGGGCGGGGCCAGCCTGGATGCGGACTTTTCCAGCGCATGGTTGCAACTGTCGGCCCGTGTCGCGCAATCGCGCAGCGGTCTGGCCGAATTTGCCCAGCGGCTGCGCAATTTTGCTTTCAACCAAGACGACATCCGCACCGACGCCGGCTACGCGCAGCGCATTCATCTCAACACTGCCGTGCGCACCCAGCCGCGTTGGAGTCAGCTCGAGGTGGAGTGGGAAAATGTGAGCAGCCGCCTCAAAAAGCTGCTGCGCGATCTGCACAGCCAGATTGAGCAACTGCAGGCCGCCAACTGGGCGCGCCGCGAGCCACACGGCTCTCTGCTGGGTGAGCTATCGGGCATCCACAGCCAGTTGCGCGACGTGCGCCGGCAGGTGGATGAGATCATCCTATCCGGTTTGGGCGAAAAAGGCGGCATTGTAAGCTGGATGGAAATTGACGAACGCGGCGAAAAAGTGAGCTAGTTTGCCGCCCCCGTTGCGGTCAGCCATCTGCTGGAAGAAGCCTTTGTGCGCCAAAAACAGACGGCCATCTTTACCGGCGCCACGCTGCGCACCGGCGCCGATTTTGAATACATTCGGGAGCGGCTAGGGCTGTGGGACGTACCGGCCATTCACGTGCGCAGCCCGTTCGACTATGAGCAAAGCACGCTACTCTACATGCCCTCCGATCTGCCGGAACCCAATCATCCGCACTATCAGCGGGCTGTGGAGCAGGCCATCATTGCCACCGCTGCGGCCACTGAAGGGCGCACCATGGCGCTTTTTACCTCCTATGCCCAACTGCGCACCACCGCCGACGCCATCCGCGCCCCGCTGGACCGGCTGGGCATTACGGTGCTGCAGCACGGGGTGAGCGGGCGCCGGCGCCTGCTGCGCGAATATCGCGCCACGGAAAAGGCCGTGCTTTTGGGGACGCGCACCTTTTGGGAAGGCATCGACCTACCCGGCGACGAGCTGCTTTCGCTGCTGATTGTGCGGCTGCCTTTTGCGCCGCCCGGCGATCCGCTGGTGGCCGCCCGCTGCGCCGAACTTGATAACGCCTTTAATGAATACACGCTGCCCGACGCCATTCTGCGCTTTCGCCAGGGCTTTGGCCGCCTGATCCGCCGCACCGATGATCGCGGCGTGGTGGTGCTGCTTGACAGCCGCATCTGGCAAAAGCGCTATGGCCAATCCTTCTTGGATGCCCTGCCGCGCTGCACCGAGAAACGGGCGCCCCTCTCCAATATACGCGAGGAAATTGAGCTGTGGATGATGGGCGCCGCATAGGCTGGTTGGCCTTTTTACAACCGGTTTGGCGCGGGCTGCGGCAGCCGTGGCTGTTGCTGCTCAGCGGCGGGTTGACCGTCTTTTTCCTGCTGAGTACCCGCGCTATTCCGCAACTGCCTACGCTGTTGGCCACCGATGCGGCCGCCAGCACCCGCTGGTTGCGCACCACCAGCCAGACCTACGGCGCCAACGGCCAATGGATGCAATCATTGGGGCTGTTTGATCTGCTGCACAGCCCGCTGCTGTATCTGCTCATCCTGTGGCTGGGGCTGCTGCTGGCGGTGCATTTGGGCGAACAGATGGGGGCGTTGCGGCAATTACGCGCCCTGCCCACCTTGATCCAGCGAGTTCCGGCGCAGGCAGGGATTCCGCTGCTGCAACATACGTCGATGCCTCTGCACCAAGAGCGCTATGTAAGGCCGGCGGCCCCAGAGACGTTGGCCGCCCAATTTATGTCGGAAATGCAGCAGCATTTTGGGGCATTCATACGGATTGACGCGGCCCTGAACGCTGACGAAAAGCCTGAAAACGCACCGGCTGCGCCAGCCACGGAAATCCGATTATTCAGCATCAAGAACGCGGTCTTCGGCTATTTGCGCCTGCTCTTTATCGGCGGCCTACTGACGGCGCTGCTTGTGGTTTGGTGGATCAGCCAGCACAGTTGGGAGATTCCTTCCTTATTGTTGGCCCCGGGTGACTCCGTGCGCTATAGTGCGCTGCGGCTAGGCTTTTCGTATGATGGCGCGCCGGAAGCGGCCAACAACGCGGTCATTCAGGTCCAATTGGGCGAGACGAAGCGCCCTTTTACCGTGGGCAGCGCTGGCGGCTCGCTGCGGCTGGATCAAATCAACATTTCCGGCTACCTTGGACCACCTGGTCTCCAGGTGAATACGGTGGGCGGCGCGCGCCTGTTGACGCGGCCGGGACAGGCGGGCGTGGCTGATACAATTGGGCTGGTCTTTCCCAACGAGGGGGATGAGGAGTTTATCCTAATTCCGCAAGAAGCGGCTGCGCTGCGCATTTTGCGGGCCGCCAACGGTGCGGCGCCCTACTTTTTGGTCGAAGTCTATAATCAGAGTGCGCTGGATGAAGGCAATGCGCAGCCGGTGCAACGTCTGACGGTGGCGCAGCGCCAGGATTTGGTCATTCCCATACAGGATGCGCAACTGCCGCTCACTTTTGACCCGCGGCCCAGCGTCATGCTTCAAGCCCAGTCGCTGCCCGGTCTCTGGCTGCTCTGGCCCCCACTGGTCGCCATCGGGGTGGGGATGATCAGCCTCTTGCGCCGCCCATCATTTCGACTGGTGCAGATCGCCCCTGCGGCAGACGGGCGCGAGGATGTTTCGCTGGTTGTTTGGCAGAGAAGCATGAAAGGATGACAAGGTGACAAGGTGAGGGGGTGACATGGTGACTGTGCCCGTCGATGTCACCCCCTCACCTTGTCATCTTCTGAGCCGCTAACATATGAACGAATCATCCACCTCCCCCTTCATCATCGGCGTGGCGGGCGGCACAGCGAGCGGGAAGACCACCGTCAGCCGCCGCATTCGCGACATGGTAGGCGAGCGGCGGCTGGCCTATCTTGAACATGACCGCTATTATCGCGATTACAGCCATATGCCCATGACGGAGCGGGTGCAGCAAAATTATGATCACCCCGACAGCCTGGATACAGAGCTGTTGGTCCAGCATCTGAAACAGTTGCGGACGGGTGCGCCGATTGCGGCGCCGCAGTATGATTTTGCCACCTACGCGCGCTTGCCCCAGACGCAAACCATCTATCCCGCCCGCATTGTGCTGGTGGAGGGGATTCTGATTTTTGCCGAACGGGAGCTGCGCGAGCTGATGGACATGCGCATATTTGTGGATACCGACGCCGATCTGCGCTTGATACGGCGGCTGACGCGCGACATTGCCGAACGCGGGCGCTCGCTCGATTCGGTGGTCGAGCAATACATGTCCACCGTGCGCCCCATGCATCTGGAATTTGTGGAGCCCAGCAAGCGCCACGCCCACATCATCGTACCGATGGGCGGTCACAACCAGGTGGCTATGGAGATGATCGTCAGCCGCATTCAGGCCATTTTGAGCCGTGATGACGACGAAATCACTGATTGTGCAACGAGCCCCGTTGGGGCGCAAAACGAACGGCCTTCTACACCATAAAACAAAAGAAAAACGGGCTTTTTTGGGATCTCATGTGGTTGACTCGCTTTGGTTTCGATACGGCTGGAAACTGCCCCAGCCTACTCAACCGCCGCTAGTGTTTGTCAACCACTTGAGATCCTGTTGAGCCGAAAAACACAAAGGAATTGCGCCGTATGAGCCAATCGAATCCCCCTTTGCCCGTAACGCTGGACGCCGGCCCCGCAGTCCACCAAAATGCCGGCCTGGCCCGGTACACCGAACGGCTGGCGGCCCATTTGCTGACCAATCATGCCGATGAAATAGCGTTGACGCTCTTCTACAACGCGCACAGCGATCACGCCCTTCCCCCTTCGCTGCAACACACGCCCACGCGCACAGTCCAGCAGGGCCAACTCACCTGGCGCCTCACCAGCCTGGCCAGCCAACTCCTGCGCTGGGCCTATTATGATCGCGCCACCCTCCCCCTGCCCCCTGCCCCCGTTCTCCCCTTCTTCCCCCTCCCTCTATCACGCCACCGAACACCTGCTCCCGTACACGCGCCGCCCCACCGTGCTCACCGTTCACGACCTCATCTTCGAGCGCATACCCGAGCACCATACGCTGCGCAACCGGCTTTTCTTGCGGCTGGCCATGCCGCGCTTTGTGAAGGCCGCCAACGCTATTATCGCCGTCAGTTGGCAGACCAAGCGCGATCTGATCCAGCTTTACAATGCGCCCAGCGAAAAAATTCACGTGATTTATGAAGGAATCGATGCCCGCTTCCAGCCCGCGGCGCTGGAAGAAATCGCGCGCGTCAAAGCGCTGCACAGCCCGCAACGGCCATACTTGCTCATGGTGGGCACGCTCGAGCCGCGCAAAAATCACGCCACCGCCATCCGCGCCCTGGCCCGGCTCAAGCAGCGAGGGTCCCCCCACCAGCTTCTGATTGTGGGCGGTCTGGGCTGGATGTTTGAACCGGTGCATAAACTGTTGGATGAACTGCGACTGCATGATGACGTACATTTCACCGGCTATGTCCCCAATGAGGACTTGCCTGCGCTCTATAGCGGCGCGGACGCCGTGCTGCTGCCCAGCCTATATGAAGGCTTTGGCTTTACCGTTTTGGAGGCCATGGCGTGCGGCGCGCCGGTCATTTGCAGTAACGTGAGCAGCCTGCCCGAAGTGGCCGGCAACGCCGCCCTCATGACGCCGCCCGAAGATGATGAAGCGCTGGCTGCTGCTATTCAGCGCCTTCTGGCCGAGCCAGGCTTGGCCGATGATCTGCGTCAGAAAGGGGCGGAGCGCGCTGCGCTGTTTCGGTGGGAGCGCTGCGCCGCAAGAGACGGTTGCCTTGTATCAGATGGTGGCTAAGTCCACTTGAGCCCCACTTCACCCACATACTTTGACTCCGGCCGGATGATGCGCCCAGCAGCCTGCTGCTCAAAGCAGTGGGCGCTCCAACCGGCGGCGCGGCTGATGGCCACGGTGGGGGTAAAAAGTTCGGTCTCCAGCCCCAGGCCGTGCAGCAGCAGCGCCGTGTAAAATTCCACGTTGGTTTGCAAGTTGCGCCCCGGTTTGTATTCGGCCAGCAGCGCCACCGCCGTCTTTTCCACCTGTTTGGCCAGTTCATAGAGCGCCATGTCGCCGCTGGCGCGGTACATCTTCGCGGCGGCCTGCGCCAGCACCTCCGCCCGCGGGTCGCGCACTTTATAGACGCGATGGCCAAAGCCCATAAGCAGCTCTTTGCGCTCCAGCTTAGCGCGCAAGTATGATTCAGCCCGCTCAGCCTGACCAATCTCAAAAACCATATCCAGCGCGGGACCGGGCGCCCCGCCGTGCCGCGGACCCTTGAGCGCGCCAATGGCGCCCACCACAGCAGAAACCAGATCGGTCTCGGTGGCGATGATGACGCGGGCGGCAAAGGTGGAAGCGTTGAGGCCGTGGTCGATGACCGTGTTCAAATAGGTCTCCAGCCCGCGCACTTGGGCCGGATCGGGCGCGGCGCCGGTTAGCATGTACAAATAGTTGGCAGCGTGGCCCAGATCTGGATTGGGCATAACCGGCTCCTGCCCCTGCTTTATGCGCCAATAGGCTGCCACCAGGGTGGGCAGCCGCGCTAGTATCAGTTGAGCCGTCTCTATTGGACCAGCCGCGGCCGGCTGCCCCAAATCCACGGCGCCGGCGGCCATGCGCAGCGCATCCATAGTCGAGCGCTGTTCGCCTGCGGCTGCGGCCAACAGATCCAAAGCGGCTGTCGGAACAGCGCGCAAAGCGGCCAATTCAGCATGAAAGGTCTGCAATTGCGCCTGCGTAGGCCGCGCTCCATACCACAATAAATAGACCACCTCTTCAAACGCAGCGCGCCCAGCCAAATCCTCCACGGCATAACCAGCAATGATCAGCTCGCCCTTTTGGCCATCGGGCCGGCTCAGCCGCGTCTCCGCCGCCACCACGTTATCCAGCCCAGCAACTGTACCATTGAGTGATTGGGTCATTCATCTCCTCCTGTTATTTTTGAAAACCACAGATTGCGCAGATTGCACAGATTTTTGTTTATCATTCTGTCTTCTGTTATCATAGATTCGAAAATCAATGTTGTCAATCTTGATTATGAAATCAATATGTTTCGTGTTGCGTGTACCGGTAGAGCTACTTGCCTCGATACATGAATCTGCATTGGTTCACGCAATACGCAACACGAAACACGGAATTCCTCCCATGTCCCAACGCACACTCTCTGCCGCTGAAGCCGCCGACCGTCTCGGCATTAGCAAAGCCACTCTCTCTTCATATGTGAGCCGCGGGTTAATTCGTTCTGAAGAGGGCGAAGGGAAGACGCGCGCGCGGCGCTATGTGGCGGACGATGTGGAAGGGCTGGTCCGGCGTAAGGAGCAGCGGCGCCATCCGGGTCGGGCGGCGGAGAGTGCGCTCCATTTTGGCGACCCGGTGCTGGAATCGGCGATTACGCTGATTGACGATGGGCGGCTCTATTATCGGGGAGAGAACGCCATTGAACTGGCGCGTACGCATTCATTTGAAGCCGTGGCCGGCTTGCTTTGGGGCGATTCAACCGCAGGCGGCACGCTATTCAGCACTTTGGCATTGGATGATGCTGCCGCGCAAAAGATGCAGAACATTCAAATGCAGTTGCGGCAGTGGGGTCATCTCGCGCCAGTGGAGCGTTTTCAACTGGCGCTGCCATTGGCCGCCGCCACCGATCTGGCCGCCTTTAACCAATCGCCGGACGCGGTGGCGCAAACCGGCGTGCGTATCCTACACATGCTGGCCATGGTCGCCACGGATGCCATGCTTACCGCACCCATTGCTCAACACCTGCAGCAAGCGTGGACGCCCACGATGCCCGCCGCGGCCGCACTGCTCAACGCAACGCTGATCCTATGTGCGGACCACGAGCTGAACATCTCGGCCTTTACCGCCCGCTGCGTGGCCTCCACCGGCGCCACGCCCTACGGCGCGGTGCTGGCCGCGCTGGCGGCGCTGCAAGGCCCCAAGCATGGCGGCAGCACCCATCAAGTAGCCGCGCTCCTGCGCGATGCCCAGGTGGATGCCCGCGCCGCCATCGCCGAATGGCTGCGCCGCGGCGAAATCATCCCCGGCTTTGGCCACAACCTCTATCCCCAGGGCGACCCGCGCGGCCGCGCCCTGCTCGGTATGATCGCCCAACAGCTTCCCGACGCAGCAATCAACACCACAGCACGCGCCGTTACCGAACTGGTAGCGGCCAATTTCGACCGTCAACCCAATATAGATTTTGCGCTCGTCATTTTAGAATTGGCGCTGGGCTTGCCCACCGGCGCCGCGCTAACTCTTTTTGCCCTGGGCCGCACCGCCGGCTGGATCGGCCATATTATCGAACAATATCAAGTCGGGCGCATGATTCGGCCGCGGGCGCGCTATGTGGGGTGAAGAGGTTGCGTGTTGCGTATTGCGTGTACTGGTTTAGGATCATGTGGGGTGGCATGGATGGTAAGGGATAGGCGGTTGCGTGGTGCGTATTGCGTGTACCGGTTGAGGAAAATGTGGGACGGCGTGAATGCTGAAGGGCAGACGAAGGATATTACAATTTTTATGGGCCAGCGAGGACGAAATTGGCGAGGGGTAATGAATTTGCTTCCAAGCGGGAAAGATTGACAAATTTGCTGGCGCGGTCCAAGTCAATGCCAACAACATGACCTTGCTCATCAAAATCAAGGACAGCGCCAGGGGCAACCTCTTTGGAGTCTACGCTCGGTTTCTCCGAGAGTTCGATATAGAGCGAATCAGTTTCAGGATAATAGTGAAATTTCATAAGGTATTAAGGGCGGAAAGCTTTATCGGGAAAAGCGTTGTGTACAGTCTCACCATCATCAAGGGTGACTACACGCAGATAACAACCAAGCTCTGCAACAAATATCCAGAAGCGAATGCGTTCATCTTCCGGTTGCTCTTCATAATAAACTGGCTCGTCAAGCGCTCTTGCACACCATTCACGCTTCAAATACGGACGTTTGCGCAAAACCTGTTCTTCAAAATATCGTGTGGTCTTCAAGGCTGACGCTGTTCCGATTTTTCACAATAGTTTCAAATGTTGACCATTTATAGATAGTATAACTTAAGATCGCGATTTGTCAACGCAGCCATTTTGTAAACGACAATTATATTTGACTCTGTCATAGATGAAAATCGACTACTTGACTAAGATCAGGCAAAAGCCTATTCATCTATGCCAACCACGATTATATCGTCACCAAGGTAGCAGGAGGATAAGCGGCTATGGCCACGCGTACCACTCAATCCACCAAACCGCTTGACGCAACACGCAACACGCAATATACTCCTTACAACAAGAGAACTCCACTCCCCCCTCCACACCAAAGGAGCAACCAATGCCGCAACTCGAAACCGCCTTTACCATGGACACCTCCAGCATCAAGTTTGGGCCGGGCGTGACCCGCGAAGTGGGCTACGACATGGCCAGCCTGGGCGCTAAGCGCGTCATGGTGGTGACCGACCCCAATCTATCCGCCAGCGAGCCGGTGCGCATTACGCTGGATGCATTGCGCGCCGAGGGCATTGACGCCGTGCTCTATGACCAGTCGCGTGTCGAGCCCACCGATGAGTCGTTTAAGCACGCCATTCAGTTTGCCGTTGACGGCAAGTTTGACGGTTATGTAGCCGTGGGCGGCGGCTCCAGCATGGACACGGCCAAGGCGGCCAATCTCTACGCCACCTGGCCCGCCGATTTTCTGGCCTACGTCAACCCGCCCATTGGCGCAGGGCGACCGGTGCCGGGCAAATTGCAGCCGCTGATTGCCATCCCCACCACAGCGGGCACCGGCAGCGAAACCACCGGCGTGGCCATCTTTGATCTGCTGGAGATGCACGCCAAAACCGGCATTGCCCACCGCGCCCTGCGCCCGGTCATGGGCATCATCGACCCCCACAACACGCGCACGCTGCCCAAAATGGTCGCCGCCGCCAGCGGGCTGGACGTGCTGAGCCACGCTCTGGAATCGCTGACGGCGCTGCCCTACACCCAGCGCCCCGCGCCCGATTCGCCACGGATGCGACCGGCCTACCAGGGCGCCAACCCCATTAGCCATCTGTGGGCCAGCCGCTCCATTGAGATGGTGGCCAAAAACATTGTGGCTGCCATCGATGACCCCGAAGATGACGAGGCGCGCGGCGAAATGCTGCTGGCGGCGGCGCTGGCCGGCATTGGCTTTGGCAATGCCGGCGTCCACCTGCCCCACGGCATGTCCTATCCGGTGGCGGGCATGGTGCGCGACTACACGCCGCCGGGCTACCGCAGCGATCACCCCATTGTGCCCCACGGCATGTCGGTGATCCTCAACGCGCCCGCCGTTTTCCGGTTCACCGCGCCGACCAATCCCGAACTGCATCTTTACGCCGCCAGCCTCATGGGCGTGGAAACACGCGGCGCCGCACCGGAAGACGCCGGCGATCTGCTAGCAGGCGCCATTGTGGACATTATGCAAAAAACGGGCATGCCCAATGGCCTCTCCGCCGTGGGCTTTGGCGAAGCTGACATCGACAAGCTGGTGGAAGGCACGCTGCCCCAGCACCGCGTTACTAAGCTATCGCCGCGCCCGGCCAGTGCGGAGGATTTGCGGCAATTGTTTCGAGATTCGATGAGGTGCTGGTAATACAAATTGCGTGGTCAGATACCATGATTAAAGGAATGACAAGATGACCGGATGACAAGATGAAGTGTCATCTTGTCATCCGGTCATCTTGTCACTAAATTCATGGCGCTTGACTAGACAGATGGTATAAGTTTATGTTTTTACTTTGGCGTTACGCGTCCCGGCCACGCGCTGGGGTCCAGCAGATGGGGCGGTTTTTCGCCATTCAATATTTGGATAATCTGATCCGCCACACCGTGCATCATGGCGTAGACGCCGCGGTCGGTGCCGGAGGCAATGTGCGGCGTGGTCACCACATTTTTCATGGCCAGCAGCGGGTTGCTGGGGTCTGGCGGTTCGGGGTCGAAGACATCCAGCCCGGCGGCGGCAAAATGACCCTCCTGCATACAGCGAATCAGCGCGGCTTCGTCGATGACCGGGCCGCGGCTGGCGTTGATAAAGTAGGAGCCCTTGGGCATCAGATGCATTTCGCGCTCGCCAATCAGGTGGCGCGTCTGCGGTAGCAGCGGCACGTGGACGGTCAGCACGTCGGCCTGCTTGAGGACGGCGTCCATGTCTTGGGTCAACGTCACGCGCTCGGGGGTCGGTGTATCCACCGGCACGATGGGGTCGTAGACCAGCACATTCATGCGCAAGCCCAGCGCGCAGATTTCGGCCACGCGGCGGCCAATGCGCCCATAACCCAGCACGCCCAGATTGCGGTCCAATAGCTCGGTGCCCAGCAAATCGCCGCGATCCACGGACGCATCACCGCGCATCATGCGGTCGCCGGCCATGACGCGCTTGCACACGGTCATCATCAGCGCCACGGCGTGTTCGGCGGTGGACTCGGTGGGCGCATCCGGCGTGTTGATAACCAGAATTCTGCCGCGCGGTTGCCGCCGGAATATCCACGCTGTCCACACCAATGCCGGGGCGGGCAATCACTTTCAAATTGGGGCCAAGGCGGTCCATCACCTCGCCATCACGCGCCTTACCGCCCAGCACCAGCGCATCGGCGCCTACGGCTTCACCGGCCAGCGTGGGGTCGATCACTACGTCGGCCACTTCTTGGATGCGCTCCAGCGCCCCCAGGCGCAGGGCAAACTGCATTGCAACTTTTGGTTTCATAGGAAATTTCTTTCTATCAACTGAGATGAAAAACAAGAAGATATTATGATCAACAGATTACACAGATTCTAAAGATTTTAATCTGTACAATCTGCAATCTGTGTAATCTGTTGATCAATATTTATCAATCACACAAAGTGATAATTCTTTGTGTGATTGCCCAGCTCCGTTGGACGCCATCCAGCGGATCGTCGAGTGCGGGCTGATCTCCAGGCTGATGGCGCCGGGGTAGTCGATCTCGCGCAATGTTTTGAACGTGTCCGCCAGCGACTGCTCGGTCATGACGCCGTCGAGCAGCGCCCAGTGCAGATCGCCGACGCCGTCGTTGTCGTCCAGATGCACGTAGCAGAGCCGGTCGCCGGCGCGGCGGATGGCGGCGGGGATGGGCTCGTTGGTCATCTGGGCGTGGCCCACATCGAGCAGCAGATGCAGATTGGGCTCGCCCACCTGCGCGATAAAATCGAGCGTGGCGGCAATGGTGGGCAGCGCCTTGCCGGGAAAATGCTCAATGCCCAGGCGGATGCCCAGCCCGGTGGCGTGTCGCCGTCTGCACTAGCGAATCGGCGTAGCGCGCCAGCCCGTCCTGGCTGCTGTCCATGCCGGGGATGATGTAGGCCGTCGTTGCGCCCAGCGCGGCGCCGCGATCAATGCCGGCAATGGCCGCCTGTAGGGCCCGCGCCCGCGTCGCTTCATCGGCGCTGTCCAGCGTTGCATCCGCCGGAATGCCAAAACCGAGTGACATGCGACGCTCAATCAAATTCCTCAATGGCAGCCAAGCTGTCCGCCGCCGTAAAATGGCCCGGCTGAATATCGATCCAGCGGCAACCCAAATCGGCAATCTGCCGCAATACGACGCGATCTGGGCCGGTCAATGCCCATGTACAACATGCTAAATTCATAGAGTATTTCTTTCTATTACTTGATTCCAATACAAAGAGGTCAGAATAGCCACAAAAACACAAAGAACACAAAGAACACAAAAATTAACGCTGCGCGCTTTGTGAATTTTGTGTTTTTGTGGCCATTTTATGGTTTTGCGGCAGAGTTTTAGAGCCGCTGCGACTGCAACGCACGGCCCACTCGTTGAATGGGTCGTCGATGTTGCAGGACGCCGTGCATCGCAGTCTCCGCTATCCCCACTCTAGACATATGCGTCACAGTTCCCCCTCCTCCCCACGAGTGGGGAGGAGGGGGCCAGGGGGAGGAGAGGCATTCGTTACGCCGCCACCATCTCCCCCATCTTCTCCACCGCCGTCATCCGCTTGCGTCGCGCCAGATTGACATGATCCTGATAGCGCCCTGAGTCGTGGTCCAGCCCGGTTTCGCGATCCAGAAAGAGCGGAAAGTCGGCCAGCGGCGGCTTGGCGTTATCATAGGCGTGGGTGTAGCTGCGCATGATGATGCGCTGCTCGCGGCCGAGCGTGCCCAACCATTCCGGATCGGAAGTCAGCCGGTCCGCTGACGTGACCCACGAGGGGCAGTAAGCCAGGAAGAGATTTTTGCGCGTAATGTCGCTGGCGTTGGCTTCGACGCGATGCCAGATGCTGCCGTGCATAATGGTCATGGCGCCGCGCGGCACGCACAGAATTTGCTCGCCCGGCACGCTGTCATGGGTGTCGTAGGCATCAAAATATTGGCAGCGGTGGCTGCCCGGATAGTAGACAAAGTTGCCCATCCGTGCCCGCGGCAGATCGGTGAGCCAGTAGCCCACTTTGATTTGCAGCGGCAATTCCGGCGCAAAGACGCCATAGGGCAGCGCCCGCGCGCCATCGGGATGCCAGCGGTTGTTGCGGCCATCGTCGGTGGTGCGCAGGAACAGTTCGCTGAGCTGCAACTTGAGCTGCTCGCCGTAGAGGTCATACGCATAGCCCACGTGTCGATCATGGTCGATCAAGCCGGCCAGCACCGGGTCGTGCTCTACAAAGTTTTGCAGGCTGAAATATTGGCCAGGTGAATATTTGGGATGCGCCTCCGTCACTCGCTCAATGGCGGCCAGATACATCTCAACTTCATCCTGCGACAGCGCGTCTTCAATGATAATAATGCCGTCGCGGCAGAACGTGTCCCACTGCTCGCGTGTAAAGCCGCGGGGAGCGACGCGATAGTGTCCGTTTAACATGGTGTCCTCCTGGTTACTGGTAGGTTGACTATTGATGAATAGTTTTTGGTACCTTCTCTATTCATTCGCGTTGGTTTAGGCCACAGCAAATTCGGTATATGGACGTACAGAAGGATGATGAAAAGCAAGCACAATGTCCTCCTTGGGAACACCGGCTTCTAATAGGTCAGTGGCAATCCCTTGTTCTGTCCAGTCAATTTCAACATAAAATTTACCATCTCGAATACGAACATATAGAGTAGTGTTCCACAAACGTTTGGTACCTTCCCAACCAATGCGATGTAGAAAATAGTGATCATGCTTTTCATCAAACGCCAAAATCGTCTCTTTTTCTCCTTTCGTAGTGAGTGAATTACCTTCTGCATAACGGCTCATGATATCCATGAGTAATTGCCGATAACGTTCCAATTTGGTATCCATTGAAGCACCTCTTTAGTCTCTGTATTTACCACAATCAACGCGACAGCAAGCTCATCCAACAACGTTTGGATAGCTATTTTCTAGAGCAACGCGAACGTTATCGTGTATCAAATCTTTAGCGGGCATAACTATTTTGGTCAATCCTCATATCCCCCAACGCACGAACCATAGATAAGTATAAGTATACCACATCCACGACCGAGAAACATGCTTTCAGCCTACCATTGAGGCCAAATCCATCGTATCCACAACTCAATCAACAGCTCATTCCAATCAGATTGTCAACAGCGTAATTCCAGATTGCCTCCGAATTTCCATCCTACGTTAGAATACAAATAAAACAAACCGCAGATTACGCAGATTGCGCAGATTTTTGGATCCGTGGTAATCCGCGTAATCTGCGCAATCTGCGGTTCAAAAAGCAAAAGGACAATTCATGTACACAGAACTTGAACCCGTCACCCTGCGCAGTGGGGAAACGGTGACCGCAGCCATTGTGACCGGGCCGGATGCCGAATGGGCGTCGCGGCTGGTTACGCTGTTGGAACACAAAGGACGGCTTTGGAATTGGCAGAATGCCAGCGGTTTAGAGCGGAATATTGGCATTGACGCCAATTTTTACATTCTGCATCGCGACGGCCAGCCCTTCGCCAATATTTTGACGGCCACTTATAAAGGCGTGGGGTTGTTTGGCCACGTGTGGACCAAACCAGAGGATCGGCAGCAGGGCGCCAGCTCGGCGCTGATGGCGCGGCAGATGGCGCACTTTGGCCAGATGCAGGGGCAGGCGCTCTTTTTGGGCACGGGCTGGCAGTCGGTGGCCTTTCGCATGTACGAGAAGTTTGGCTTTCGCAGCATCGGCGGCGAGAGCGGCTACATGACCTATTTTACCGATGCGGCGGATAAATTTGAGGCAGCCTATTTTGCGCCTGGCCACACCGAAATCATGCCGCTGGATTGGCGCCATTGGCCCGCCTCGCAGCCGCTCTTTTTGGGCGCGTATCCAACGGCGGTGCGCGCCGCCAGCATGGGCATTATCGGCCCTGGCTTGACCGAAGGCCCGCTGCTGCCCGTGCTGCATGATGCGGAACGCCGCGCCGCCGAGGGAAAGCCCGCCCGCGCCGTGGTCAGCCAGTTGACGGAAAGCGGCGCCGTGGTGGGCATGGCCCTGTGGGATTGGCACCCCATCTGGCCGGAAGTCTGCCTGGTGGATCTCTATTGTCACCCCAATTATTGGGGCGAGGCCGGCAATTTGCTAGCCAGTTTAACCTTGCCGGATGCCGCGCACTGCCTGGCCTACGCGGATGCGGATAGCCCGGCCAAGATCGACGCGCTGCAAAGTATTGGATTCCAGCCGGGCGCACGGCTCAAAGAACGGGCGTTGGCTACGGTAGCGACCGCGCCGCGCTTTGCGGATGTACTTGAGTTGAGCCGGTAATTTGTGCCATTCGGGAAAATCATGAACCACGAAGATACACGAAGTTTCACGAAGGTACACAAAGATCCAACCCATGCCACTCGATTCAATTGGCAACTTTGGGGGGCAGCTCTCTGCTTGCTCTCTGTGATGCTGGCGGGCTGTGGCTCCCGTTCGTCTGAGCAGGCGACCGCGACACCAGCGCCGGTCGTCACGCCTGCCGCCACCGCCACCCCGCGTCCGCAGCCCACCGCTACCCCCACCGACATTCCGCCCACGCGTGTTGAATTTGGGGCGGACAATGTGCACCAATCCTTCAACGGCGAGCTTGTAAATGGTGCGACCGATTTTGTGTTCGACGCCAATGCGGGCCAGCGTCTCAGCATTGAGCTGGGCGCCGCCGATGCGGATTTGACATTGGCGCTCTCTGGCGCTGATGGAACCCAACTCAAGCCGGCCGTCGCCGGCGCTAACCGCTGGGCCGGCATTCTGCCCACCACGCAGGCGTATCACATCCAAATGCGCAGCCCTCGGGCCGGTTCGGGCTATGCGCTCACCCTCACTTTGGTGGATGGCCAAAGGGTTGACCGCAGCGCCGAACCCGTCCTCATTGCCCTGGACGCGGCCAATCCGCGGGCCGTGATGGAAGCCGCGGTGGAGGCCGGTGCGGCCAACCGCTATCTACTCTATGTGGAGGCCGGTCAAACGCTTTCGGTGGAGGCGGCTTCGGCCAAAAATAATGTGCTGCTGGCTATCGAGGGCGCCACGGATGGTCAAACATACAAAAGCGAAATGGATGGAGCCGCAGCCTGGAATGGTGTGCTGCCCGTGAGCCAGGAATATGTGATCAGCGTGATCCCTACCGGCGCGCGCGCCGACTATTCGCTGGCCGTTCTCTTGGACACGGCCACATCCTACGGCAGCGCGCCCCCCGAACGCGTGGTGCTGGAGGCCGGCGCCGATGCCGTGCGCCTCGACGGTGTGCTGGATGCGGGCGGCGGTCCGCGCCAATATGCGCTGGCGCTACAGGCGGGCCAACTGCTCTCGGTGGTGGTTCACTCCAGCGGCGCCCCCATCCAGATTGCCGCTGCTGATCAGGCCGGCCAGCGCTGGGTCTCTGAAGCGACCGACGGCTTGGCCAGCGAGTTGACGGTGCCGATTCCACGCGCTGGCAACTATATTGTGACGCTGTCGGCGCCGCTGGCGGCAGGGGAAACGCGCTATCAGGCTACGCTGCTGGTGCAGTGAGAGGGGCGGCAATACGAACAAGCCATTTTCACACAAATGCCCATCAAAACGCAGCTCGCCGCTGCCGATGCGCTGATTGATCAGATTGTCTATCGACTGTATGGGCTGACGGAGGCGGAGATTGGGATTGTGGAGGGGAAGGGATAGCAATCGCTATACAACACCCAATTCCATGTGTGAGCGTATGGACGGCGATTGATACATTTGAGATTACTGAGAAATTTCAACAACATTGGCTAAACCATTCAGCGTAATGATAAATTGGTTCAGAATGTCACGTCCAATGATGATTTCAGCAGGCTGTGACCCACCGGCCACAAAGTGGTTGCGAAATTCAAAAGGCCCCAACTGCAAAGAGACCGCGTATATGTCAATGACAGAACGCGTCCCCGTCACAGTGCGCATCCAAACTGTCTTCTCCTTACGAGCTCCAATCTGACGCAAGTAGGTTACCGGAATGATTGCACTGTCTGCGCCTGAATCGACTAATGCAGTGAGCATAAGGGTGGGGAGCGTAAGTGATCGACCAACTTTGATCGCAACTACAGGCATGGAAGGCGTGAAGGATGTATCATACTCATAGCTATAAATCATACGCGCTCATTCCATTCTATGCGTGGTGAGCGAAATGCAAGGGTTGGGATAGCTTCCTCTTCCACAAGGCTAATCCACACAAATTCATCAGGATACTTAGCATCTATGCGCTCATATAACGCTTCGTGGTTGGCATCGTGATCGTCAATTTCCCCTGATGGACAGCCACATATTGGCCCAAATACCCTTCTTAACATAGGGTGTAACGCCAAATATGCTTGCATCTCCAGGGGTCGCAACCTCATCAAAATCAGCCTCTGCATCCTCAGCAAGCTCTACCCGTTTCTTGCCGCCATGCCTGCGCTACCAATGCCTCAAGCAACGCATCAACATTTTGCTGACGGACATGCGCCAGCTGTTGAATTTGTTCGGCTAACTCTCAGAAAATGTAATCGATGACGCCATTTTGCAGTTCCTTTATCCAGCCATAATATACCACCGACCTATACTCAATTATACCATATGCGCATAAAAACAATCGAGATCACCCCCATAGAGCCTTCCACAATACACACAAAATCTTATGCAGACCTGCGGCCCGCCGCACACAAGAGAGCATCGAGCGCGAACACCAGGATTCGCTGGCCAAGCTGCTGCCCATCAAAACGCAGCTCGCGGCTGCCGATGCGCTGATTGATCAGATTGTCCATCGATTGTACGGGCTGACAAAGGCGGAGATTGGGATTGTGGAGGGGAAGGCTTGAAGAAAACTGCTCGATTTAGCCTGTAGTCCAATCTTCTATGCGTAAATCCGGTACCAAAGTAAAATGGCGCCGATTTGCCGTCACTAACACTGCGTCATGGGCCAGAACAATCGATGCAATTTTCAAATCTTGGGAGCCAATCCGAAGCTTTTGTTGGATCAGATCCTGATGTACCTGCGCCGCTTGCTGATCAAATGGCAAAATGCGCGCCGAACAGTAATATGTCTGCGTGGCCTGCAAACGCTGAAATGCAAGCCGTAATTGAGCATCACTCTATTGTCGATTAATAGCGGTCAACCGTCCACGTAACTGCTCATACATGCTAATAATCGTTGTGGCGACGCTATCCGGCTCCACCTGTTGTAATCGGTGAATGACCGTTTGATATCCCAATTGTTGGTAGGTAACAGTATCTGTGTCAAGTACATAGCGAACTGCACCTACAGAGCTACTCATGATCGCGTGCGGCATAAATCTCATCCAACATGGGGAGCAGCGTTGGATCATCGGAAAAGCTACCAGCCGTTGCCAACCAATGATTTTCCTGTGCAATGTCCTCTGTAGAGCGCATAACATGTGTCGGAGTGGGTGTCGGCACTGTATTCATCTATCACCTCTCAGTCTATCGGATCAACCCGCAACCTGTATTGAGTGCGTGTTTGATGTTTGCATTACTCTTTCTATACAACGGTTGTGATGAAAACCGGACTTTTCCAAAGGAGCCCCGGTCAGAAGAAAAAGTCCGGTTTTCATTCAGAGCAAAGTATAGAAGAGGATTTCATTATACCACATGCCCTATCAAAACCACAGTGTGCCTCAAGTATAAACTTTCGGGACGCCACACAAACTTCATGCAGGACAAACTACCGCCTCACCAGCGGCAAATAAACTAGCCCTTGGGGCGGCGTCAGCGTCAACGTCACCCATGCACTTTCACGCCCCACGGCATCCACAGCCATCATGCGCACAGGCAGCGTCGCCCCGTCCTCAACTGCAAAGATGACCGTCCGCTCCGCCTCTTCCTGCGCCGAAAGCGGATGCGGTGTCCACGTCCCGTCCCGCTGCACTTCCAGCACCACCTGGGCCACGCCGGAGCCATCATCGCTGGTTTGCCAGCGCAGCCACACGGCATTGGCCCCACCCCCCACCAGCACCAATTTGATCTGCGGCGGCGCCAGATCGAGCAGAATCTGCGCCTCCCCAATTGGGCTGCGGTTGCCCGCCACGTCTGCCGCCCAATAGCGCAACGCGTGTCGACCGCCTGTGTCTATACGAAAAGGAACAGCGTATATCAACTCGTCTTGGTCCAATGCATAATGCAGCGCAGCCACGCCGCTCAATGCATCCGCCGCGGCCAGCGCGACCGTCACCGGCTGCAAGCGCCACGGCGCGGACGCCGTGTCCGTAATGCCGCCGGTGATGGTCGATGTGATCACGGGCGCGGTGGTGTCGATCTGCACGTCGAAGGCTGGGCTGCGACCGTGGTTGGCGGAGCGGTCAGCGGCGGCAAAGCGCGCCGAATATTGTCCATCTGCTATTTCGGTCAGCGCAGCCTGGATGGATTGCTCAATCCACGGATTGCTCGTCTGCGCAAACGTTACGGGCAATGTCATGGCGGCGGATGCACCATCCAGCGCGCCAATTTGCAACTGGGCATTGGCAAAATCCAGCCCGCTGACGCTGTCCGTAACCCACATGGTCAGGCTGATGGGAAAGGTGTTGAACCATTGCGGCAGCGTCGGCAGTGGGCCGAATCGGGGCGGCCTTTCATCGCGCACCTCCACCTGCGCCTCCCCCGGCGCGCTCATATTGCCCGCATCGTCAAATGCGGCCGCCCCTATTTCGCGCGCGCCCGACATGGCGTAAATAGGCCAATCAATGCGTCCAGCGCCGCGCCATTCATCCCCCGGCAGCGCCCAGATTTCCACCCGATCCAGCGCCAGATCGACCTGCCCCGACCAGGCGGTGCGGAACTCCAATCCTTTGGGGGGATCAAAAAGATAAAAGTCGACGGCCACCGGCGTATATCCCGCGCTCGTCTCCGCCCGCAGATCGGCAATCGTCACATCGCGCAGCCCCAGCACCACGTTGCCCAGGTCGTCGGCCACATCCAGCCGAGCCACGGGCGTCAATGCCGTCGTCTGCGTAATTTCTGCTGCCGAAGCCTGCGGCCCACGCAGCCAGAAGAGCGCCCGATAGCGATAACCCGCGGGCAGTTCCGGCGTATATGGTCCATACCAAACGCCCGGCTGGTCCACGCCTACCTGCGCCGACCATGCGGCGCCATTTTGCGCTGCGGCATCATTCACCGTGGCGCCGCTGTTGGACGTGTGGAAAAGCTCCTCACCTTGCCAACGCCAGCCTAAGTTGAGCGCCACTTCATCATCAGCAGCACCCGCAATCGTCAGCGGCAGCACGGTTCCCGTCACCAGCACCGGCGCGCTCAGATCGGGCGTGGCGGGTGGTGTGCGGTCAACAGATAAATGGCGCTGCTCTTGCAGCGCGTCATTCACATAAAGGCTGACTGTGATCTGTTGGCCCTCGGCCAGCGTAGGCGGCAATCGCCACGCGCCATTGGCGCCTGCCAGCCACAGCGATTGCGTCATGGGTAAAGTGGTCGTCAGCGACAGGTTGCTTTGCAGCGCAATCGACATGTCAGCCGGTTGCGCAGTATGGGAAGCGAGCGTGCGCCAGATCAGCCAATCCCCGGCAAGTGCGCCATGGGCTGGAGTAATGAGATGCGCCGTAACCGCGTCCGGCGCCAGCCCGTTTTGGAGATGCACATTGCTGTAATAGTGGCCCAAAATCTGTGCATAGCTGTGCCCCACCAGCGCCCGCCGCTGCGCCCCCCACTGGCTCAGGCCATAGCCATGTCCCCAGCGCAGGCGGCCAATGGAGAAGAGGTCGGGCACGGTCTGCAAATAGCTCACGTTGGGATTGGTCAGCGTGGGGTGGCCATTTTCAGCGCTGTACATGGCGATAATGGGCGTGTGGGCTGGGTCGACCGCGGCGCTCAAATATTGACCGGCGGTAGCCGCGACGGCGGCATCGGTAGCAGCAAAGCGCTGATCGCACATCATCTGAAAATTGGCCCAGTCGGTCACATCATAATCGGGCCGGCCCACCAGAATTTGCGCCCATGCATAGGTGCGCGCCGCCACGGCTTGCGCCGCCAGCGCCCCGAACTCCCACGAAGCCGGCACTTCGGCCGGCACGGCGCGCGCCACATATTCTTCAAACGGAATCACGTCCACCTGCCCATCGGCCACAGCGCGGCAGCCATTCTCGGGGTGATGCGCCACGCGGATGGTGGCGGGATAGGGCGCGGCGGTCCGCCGATCCAGCCGCTGCGCTGCCGCAACAGAGGGTGATTCCTGATCAACTTGGGACACAAAGGCGTTTTGTGCGGCATCCCAACTGGGTGAATGACCGGGCAGCGTGGCCAGCCGGGCGCCGCTGGCGGCATCAAAAATGATAACTTGGGCCAGGTGCGCCGTCTCCACGCCCGCTGGCATAATCGAGACGGCAAATTGGGTGAGCGCCGGATTATAACGCGGGCGCCCCAGAATTGTGTTCGGCTGATCCAGCAGGATGCGGCCATCAAACAGCAGACGCGCGCGCTGCGGCGTCTGTTCAACAATCAGCTGCGGCTGCACCGCAGCGATTTCACTGCTTTGCACACCGTCCGCCGCCCAAGTTTTGGCGCCGGCCCATCCAATCACGAGAAAAGACAACAAACAAATGATACGGGGAATTCTGTTCATACCCAGGATACGCACAACGGCGGTCTGAGGATACAGGTGTGTTGTAACAGGATGACCGGGTGACCGGATGACTTCGATAGGCTCAGTCACCTTGTCACCCGGTCACCTTGTCACCCGGTCACCTTGTCACCCGGTCACCTTGTCATTCCCTCGCCGGCCACCCACATATCGTAAAGTAAGCGCAGCCCAATAACAGCTAACTGTAATAGTTCCCAGCGCCCACATTTGGTATCCTATGGTCACCGCAGTCAGTGGTCTGGGAAGGAGGCCATCTGTAATGCGGGATCGATATGTAGCGGTTTCACCCAATCACCCCCGCTGCATGTCGATTTTTTTATTGGCCGTAGCGCAGGGCGTTCGCTGCCCCCACAGGCGGAGCCCGGAGCGACACACCCCGTTCGTTTTTCAGCAACCATAAATCTCAACCATCATGCAGGCCGCCAAAACGCATTCGCTCCTGCTGAAACGAACGTTTGACCTGCTTGATTTTGGTTTCGATACTTTGGGGGATTGCCTCTCCCAAGAACGGGTATATCTTGCACCTCAAGCCAACGGCGCCCGCCCCCAAATCGACAGTTGACATCTTTGCGGAATCGCGCTATACTGTCCATTAGCAGAGCAGTTCAATATGTTCTGGAGGATCATAGCCCATGATAGAGATAGAAATAAAGATAGTTCTGCAACATACGTTTTCTGGTTAGACACACCCAAGCGCGCGTCATGCTTGGGTGTTTTTGTTTCTCAAGCAAATTTGTTTCGCCTGGCTGTAATACCTGGCTTTGAATGAAAACTGCGATCTTACTTCGGACCAGACCCTATGCAAAAACGTAGTTTTCATCTCAACCGCAGTATAATCACCAAACATTTCCACAGAGAGGATAAGAGGAATGGATTCCATAGCAAACCGCATTTTGAAAGCCCGGCAGTACGCCGAAGAGAAGGACAAGCGAATTCGCGTCCACAGCTTTGAAGTAGAGTTGCAGGGGGAACATGATACGCATATTATTGGTTATGACCGCGGTGAATGGTCTTGCGATTGCGAAGAATTCAGCCTGCGCACCATTTGCGCCCATGTCATGGCCATGGAGGAGGTCATGGGTGACGCCGTTGAGCCGGCGATTATCAAAGTAGGCGCGGCTTAAACGACCTACTAAATATCTGGATCGATCATACTTTCCCACGGACAGGGGATACACGGACATTTCTATAAGATGTTCGTCCGGGTCTCCTTTGTCCGTGGGATGCTTTTTGTATTTAGCAAATTTGGGCGAGGCAATTTGAAACGCTATACACATTTGCTGATCGGCGTTCTGGTCAGCGCTTTTTTTGTCTATTTCATGATCCTGCCCGGACTGCGTTTGGCCGAAGTGGGGCAGACGCTTAGGGAGGCAAATTACTGGTGGATCATTCCGGGTGTGCTGGTCTATTTTGTGGGGTTGTGGGCGCGCGCCTGGCGCTGGCACTATGCATTGCGCCACTTGAAACCCGTGCCGATTGCGCGCCTCTATCCGCTGATTTGCATTGGCTATTTTGGCAACAATGTCTATCCGCTGCGCGCCGGTGAATTTATCCGCTCGTACGTGCTGCGGCGCCAGGAGCAGATTCCCTTTACCTCCAGCCTGGCCACGGTCTTTATTGAGCGAGCTTTTGACGGGCTGGTCATGCTGCTCTTTGTCTTTTTGGCGCTGCCCTTTGCGCCGCTGCCGGCGGAATTCCGCAGCCTGGTCATCTTTTTGACCGTGGCCTTTTTGGCCGCCACCGCCGTATTTATTTGGATGGCCGTGCAGCCGCAGCGCATTGCCGGCTTTTATGGCTGGTTTGCCCAGCGCCTGCTGCCGGATCGCGTGCGGGCGCCATTGGACAACTTATTTATGCGCTTTATGGAAGGGCTGGGCAGCCTGAGCAGCGGTTACGATGTGCTGATGATCTTCGGCGCCAGCATTGTGATCTGGCTGATGGAGACCGTCAAATATTGGTTTGTGATGCACGGCTTTGACTTTCAGGTCAGCTTTATTGTGCTGATGCTCATGAATGGCATTGTGAACATTGCTACTACGCTGCCCGCCGCCCCCGGCCACGTGGGCACCTTTGATGGACCGGGCATCGAAATTTTGCGCTCGTTCGGGGTGAGCAAAGAAATTGCTACGGGCTATACCTTGACGCTGCACGCCGCGCTCTGGCTGCCGGTGACGCTGGTGGGCGCCTGGTATTTCTATCGCAATCAGCTTTCGTGGCGCGATTTTTCGGCCGCGCAGCAGGCCGCCGAAATCGGCGAAGGAGGGGAAGGGGTGAAGGGGTGAAAGGGTGACTAGGCCTGTCGAAGTCACCCTTTCACCCCTTCACCCTTTCCCCTTGTCACCAACACCGGGTATCAGCAAACTGTAAGGTTTTCGACGGAAAAACTCCGCTATAATGTGCGGGTTAAGTTATCTGCACCTAGTGCAAATCATGTTTCGCACTCAGCATGAGTGTATTATGCTGCGGCTATAATGCGAACTGGAGTTGTAGCCCAAAACAACTTCCCTATTTTCATTTAGCCCAGGGTATTAAATGGAGAGTTTCTATGAAAAATATTGCTGTCGCCGGGACTGGCTATGTGGGTCTGTCCATGGGCACCTGTTTTGCCGATATGGGCAACAAGATTACCTTTATTGATATTGATGAGAGCAAGATCGCCAAGTTGCGCAAGGGCGAAGTGCCGATTTATGAACCGGGGCTAAGCGAGCTGATCATACGCAATGCTAAGGCCGGCCGTCTGCACTTTACCACCGATTACGCCGAGGCGCTGGCCGATGCTGAATTTGTCTTTATCTGCGTGGGCACGCCCAGCGGTGTGGATGGCGAAGCCGATCTGCGCTATGTGCGCATGGCGGCGGAATCCATCGCCCGCCACATGACGCACCCGCTGATCATCATCAACAAGAGCACTGTGCCCGTGGGCACCGGCGACTGGGTGGCCGATATTGTCAATCGCAGCCAGCCGCAGCACATCGATTTTGACGTGGTAAGCTGCCCCGAATTTACGCGCGAAGGTTCGGCGCTCTATGACTTTATGAACCCAGATCGCGTGGTGCTGGGCAGCCATAACCCCGACGCCGCCGAGAAAGTGGCGCAGCTCCATCTGCCGCTGCGCGCGCGCATCATCGTCACCGATTTGCGCACAGCCGAAATGATCAAGTATGCTAGCAATGCGTTCCTGGCCACCAAGATCAGCTTCATCAACGAAATCGCCGCCATTTGCGAAAAACTGGGCGCCGATGTCAATGAAGTGGCGGTGGGCATGGGCTACGACAAGCGCATTGGTCCGCAGTTTCTCAACGCCGGGCTGGGCTATGGCGGCTCCTGTTTCCCCAAAGATGTCAAGGCGCTGGAGCACATGGCGCTGGTTCACGGCTCGCACCCGTCACTGTTGCGCGCCGTCATGGACATTAATCGCGACGCCCGGCGCTGGGCCGTCTTTACGCTGCGCAAGCTGCTGGACGGCAAGCTGGACCAGAAGCGCATCGGCATTATGGGGCTGGCCTTCAAGCCCAACACCGACGACATTCGCGAATCGCCCGCCATGGACATTGCGCGCATGTTGCAGAACGAAGGCGCCCACGTGATTGCCTACGATCCGGTGGCCATGCCGACGGCGCTGCGCGACAATCCCGGTCTGCACATGGCCGAAGATGCGTATGATCTGGCCGAGGGCGCCGATGCGCTGTTGCTGTGTACGGAATGGAACGAATTCAAACAGGTCGATCTGGCGCGCCTGAAAGATTCCATGGCGCGTCCCATTGTGGTTGACGGGCGCAATATGTATGACCCCGAAGTGATGCAGAAGCACGGCTTTACCTATCGCGCCGTGGGCAAAGGCAACCTTACCGAAGAGGAAGAATATGCCGGCGCCACTGCGCAGAACGGTCATTATTCCGCCCCGTCGAGCCCTCAAAACGGAAAGAGCAGCACGAAGACGAATGGCGGCAAAGCAGGCAAACAACCAGAAGCTGTTCAAGAAAACGCTGGATAACGGACTGCAAGTGCTCTTAAAAGAGAGCCATGTGGCGCCGGTGGCCAGCTTTTGGATCTACTACCGGGTGGGGAGTCGCAACGAACTGCCCGGTAGCACCGGCATTAGCCACTGGGTGGAACACATGCTTTTTAAAGGCACGGAAAAGTTCCCCAGCGGCGAGTTTGACAAAGCCGTGTCCAGGGCGGGCGGCATGTTTAACGGCATGACCTCCCAAGACTGGACCACCTATTTTGAAACCTTCCCCTCAGATCGCATTGACCTGGCGCTCCAAGTTGAGAGCGACCGCATGGTCAATGCGATCTTTGATTTAGCAGAGACCGAGTCCGAACGCACGGTCATCATCAGCGAGCGCGAGGGCAGCGAAAATAGCTATTTCTGGCTGCTCAATGAAGAGGTGCAGGCGTCGGCGTTTCGGCTGCACTCCTATCGCCACCCCATCATCGGTTGGAAGAGCGACCTGCTCCACCTGACGCGCGACCAGCTCCACAATCACTATCGCACCTTCTACGCGCCCAACAACGCCGTGGCCGTGGCCGTGGGCGATTTTGATACGGCGGCCATGCTGGCCAAAATTGAGCACTATTTTGGCGATCTGCCGCCCGGTCCCCCCGTGCCGCAAATGACATTGGCCGAAGCGCCCCAGCAGGCCGAACGTCGCGTCACGCTGCGCGGCAGCGACCCCACCTCTTATTTCATGATGGCCTTTCACGCGCCGGCGGCGCTGCACGAAGATTTCTTCCCGCTGGTGGTGATGGATGCGGTGCTGGGCGGCGCCAAGGGCATGGGGCTCTTTGGCGGCGGCGCCAACAACCGCAGCAACCGGCTTTATCGGGCGCTGGTCGACACGCAAATTTGCGTCGATATTGACAGCGAATATCGCCCCACCATTGATGAATATCTCTTCAGCTTCTACGCCACCCTGGCCCCCGGCAGCACGCATGAGCAGGTCGAAGAGGCCATCTGGGCCGAAATCCGCAAAATTCAGACCGAGGGCGTGCGTGCAAAAGAGCTAGAAAAGGCCATCAAGCAGACCAAAGCGCAGTTCGCCTATTCCAGCGAAAGCGTCACCTATCAGGCCTATTGGCTGGGCGTCAGCGAAGTCATCGCCAGCACCGAGTGGTTTGATTCCTGGCTGGTGCGGCTCACCGCCGTCACCGCTGCGGACGTGCAGCGCGTGGCCCAACAATACTTTTCACCCAACAAGCAGACCATCGGCTGGTATCTGGCGGAATGAACATGACCAACGCGATCCCTTCTCCTGAAAATATTCGCCGCGCCGTCTTTGACAACGGCATCACGGCGCTGGTGCGTGAAAATCTTTCGGCGCCGGTGGTGGTGCTGGAGGGCAGCCTGGCCGCCGGCGCCATTCAAGAACCGGCGGCCAAAGCCGGGCTGTGCAGCTACGTGGCCGCCATGCTGACGCGCGGCAGCGCCCGCTTCAGCTTTGACCAATTCAATGAAACCATTGAGTCCATTGGGGCCAGCCTCTCTTTCAGCCCCGGCGCACACAACACCAGCTTTGGCATCACCTGTCTGGCCGAGGATTTTCCGCAGCTCATCGAAGTGCTGGCCGACGTGCTGCGTTATCCCATTTTCCCCGAGGAGCAGATCGAACGGGTGCGCCGGCAGAAGCTGGTGCGTTTGCAGGAGCGGGCGCAGGATACAGGCAGCATGGCCCACCTGCGCTTTGATGAGGCGCTTTATGGCAAGGAACACCCTTATGGCCGCACCATTTCCGGTTACACCGAAACGGTCAGCGCCATCAACCGCACCGATCTGGAGCTTTTCCATCAAAAATATTTTACGCCCAACGGCGCCATTATAGCCATATCGGGCGATGTGCAGGCGGATGCGCTGTTTGATTTGCTTGCGCGCCATTTTGGCGATTGGCACGGGCTGGTCATCGATCAAGGCGTGCCGCCCATCCAGCCCTCCCAATCGATCCAACGCATTGTGCATCCGATTGCGGGCAAATTCCAGTCGGACATTGTGATTGGCTGCCCGGCAGTCGAACGCAGTCATCCCGATTATGATGCGCTGCGCGTGGCCAACACAATCCTAGGTCAATTTGGCATGATGGGGCGGCTGGGCGAAACAGTGCGCGAAGAGCAGGGGCTGGCTTATTATTGCTCCTCCAGCCTGCAAACCGACCTGGCCGCCGGCGCCTGGGTGACCTCCGCCGGCGTCAACCCGGCCAATGTAGAGCAGGCCATCGACAGCATTTTGGCCGAGTTTCAACGGCTGGCCCATGAGCCGGTCGGCGCCGAGGAGTTGAGCGACAGCCAGGCCTATATGACGGGCATTGTGCCGCTGGGGCTGGAGACGAATGGCGGCGTGGCGCAGCTATTGCACAACATTGAGTGGTACAATTTGGGGTTGGATTATGTGCAGCGTTACAGCGATCTGATCAATGCCATCACCGTTGAAGAGGTGCAGCGCGTGGCCCAAACCTATCTGCGCAGCGACGCGTATGCGCTGGTGGTCGCCGGTCCGCACGAAGAGAACAGTTGAACCGCAGATTACACGATAGACACCGTTTCGCTTTTCTGCTAAACTAGCGGCAATGGAGCAAGCAACGGGAGGGTAAAATGATCCAGGTAATAGCCCAGCAGTATATTGTGCGGAATGAAAAGATTCTCAGTGGTGAACCAATCATTGAGGGGACGCTACACCTGTACGGGCCATTGTAGAATTATGGCGCCTTGGCATCCTGCCGGAGGAAATTCCGTTTCGTTTACCTCATTTGTCTATGGCGCAAGTATTTGCAGCTCTCAGTTATTATAGCGATCATCAGGCAGAGATTTCGAGTATATAGAGCAGAATCGAATTCCAGACTCACTTGTAGGAACACAATTGGAGTTCAAGCATCGTGAGCAAACTATTCATTGAGCTCTATCTGGACGAAGATGTTGATGTCTTGGTTGCGGAACTATTAGTCAGGCGTGGTTATGCAGCCGTAACGCGGATACAGGAACTCTTGGACAAGAAGATAGTGAACAGCTAGCGTATGCAGTTCGTCACCAGCGTGCTCTACTAACGCATAATCGGAAGGATTTTGAAAGGTTGGCGCTGGCCTATTTTGAAGCTTCTCAGACTCATTATGGTATTATCTTGGCGGTACGACGTACGCCTTATGAAATTGTTTCCCGTTTGATTCAGTTGCTCAATGCAGTGACGGCTGATGAGTTCCGAAATCAGGTTCGTTACTTGTGAAATTTTGATGTTTGCGGCTGGTTTGGCTCTTGGCTAGGACTGGTCATTGTCGGGTCCGCAAGCGCTGACACTACAGCGCACCGTTTAATTCTCCCAATGTTGCGAACAGGCGTCGATATAATTGAACTAGAGCGGCTTCGTCTGGCCATTGAGCGGCATGGCCAACGCTTCTTACAGCGCGCCTACACGCCGGATGAATTGGCCCACTGCGGCGACCGGCTGGAATCGCTGGCTGGTCGTTTTGCCGCCAAAGAGGCCGTGGCCAAAGCGCTGGGTACCGGCATCTGGCGCAACGGCATCGGTTGGACCGATATTGAAATTCTGCGCGACCCTGCCAGCGGCGCCCTCTGCTAACCCTCCATCACGCGGCGGCGCACCACGCCCAATCGCTCAATTTAGATGAATGGTCCGTCAGCTTGAGCCACACGCAGTCGCAGGCCATTGCCTTTGTGGTGGCCCAAAACAGTCGGGGATGATCAACAGATTGCGCAGATTCAAAAGATTTCTTAATTTTAGAGATTTGTCCTGGGAGACACCATGACCAACCAAGAAATTCTGGAGAAACAGAAAAAGTACCTGTGGCCCAACCACATTCTCTACTACACCGAACCGCTGCCCTTGTCCCACGGCGACGGTCTGCGCGTGTGGGACGCCGACGGCAACGAATATCTCGACTTTTTCGGCGGTATTTTGACCACCAGCGTAGGCCACAACCATCCCAAGGTGACGCAGGCCGTGCAGGAGCAGGCCGGCAAGCTGATCCACACCTCCACGCTCTACCCCAATGCGCCGCACGTCAACCTGGCCGAGAAGCTGGCCGAGATTACGCCGGGCCGCCTGCAGACCTCCTATTTTAGCAACTCGGGCAGCGAGGCCAACGAGACCGCCGTGCTGCTGGCGCAGGTCCACACCGGCCACCGCGAAATCATTGCGCTGCGCCACGGCTATTCCGGCCGCTCGCAACTGGCCATGAGTTTGACCGCCCAGTCCGCCTGGCGCGGGTTCCTCTGTTAGCCCAGATGTAAAGCACGCGCTCAACGCCTATTGCTACCGCTGCCCGCTCAAAATGACCTATCCCGGCTGCGGCGTGGCCTGCGCCGAAGATGTGGAGGACGTGATCCGCACACAGACCAGCGGGCGCATCGCCGCTTTCCTGGCCGAGCCCATCCAGGGCGTGGGCGGCTTTATTACGCCGCCGCCCGAGTATTTCAAGATTGTGAAAGAGATTGTGGCGCGCTACGACGGCCTCTTTATTGCCGACGAGGTACAGACCGGCTTTGGGCGCACCGGCGATCACTGGTTCGGCATTGCGCACTGGGACGTGGAGCCGGACATTATGACCATGGCCAAAGGCATTGCCAACGGCTTCCCGCTCTCCAACACGATGACGCGGTCCGAAATCGCCCAGTCTATGGTGGGCGCGGGACTAACGCTCAGTACATTTGGCGGCAACCCGGTTTCCACGGCGGCGTCGCTGGCCGCCATCAACGTGATGGAGGAAGAAGCCAACCCGGCGCGTTCGGCCGACATTGGCGCCCATCTGCGCGCCGGGCTGGACAAGCTGTGGGAAAAGTATCCGCTCATCGGCGAGGTGCGCGGCAAGGGGCTCATGCAGGGCATTGAGGTGGTGGCCGACCGCCAGAGCAAA
The DNA here is from genome assembly GCA_041391125.1 of Caldilineaceae bacterium. Lineage (GTDB taxonomy): Bacteria > Chloroflexota > Anaerolineae > Caldilineales > Caldilineaceae > JACKBC01. The sequence continues at coordinate 9,662 of JAWKON010000009.1, read as the reverse complement.
GAGCCGGCGCCCAACGCCGTAGTGCAGCTCTTTGAGGAGAGCAAAGCGCGCGGTCTACTCATCGGCAAAGGCGGGCTCTATGGCAACACCGTGCGCATTGCCCCCGCCCTCACTGCTACCAAAGACGATGTGGATCGGGCTTTGGAGATTTTGGACCGCTCCTTCGCCGAAGTGCATGAGACGATGGGCGTGAGTTGAGGCGAGGATTCGCAGCAAAGGCAAGTTGCAGATAATGCCATAAAAATAATCCCGGAATCTTTGGAGAATCCGGGATTATTTTTATGGCGTGAGTTCGACAACGCCGAACATACGCCGATTAAAAGTCGGCGTCTAGCACAGGAAACAGGCTGAAGCCTGTTGGGACGACGGATACTCAACCTGCTTCAGCAGGTTTGCCGTAGCAGCCGCCGGGTTTTAACCGGCGGGCGCGGCTATTCAGACGAAATACGGTCAAGAAGAATGGGCAGCGCCGCCACGGCGTCCGCACCAATTTGATAAGCCGCCTGAATACGCTGCACCGCCGCCTCCGCCATTGCTTTATCAGCAGCGTGAACCGTGCAGAGCGGCGCGCCGGCCTGCACCACATCGCCCACTTTGGCGCGGCAAACCGCACCCACGCGCACATCAATCGGGTCGCCCTTCTTCTGGCGGCCACCGCCCAGCGCGGCCACGGTCAGTCCGATTTCACGGGCGTCAATGCGCTGGACAAAGCCGGATTGGGGCGCCGGCACATCCATCTGCACGGCGGCCTGCGGCAGCTTCTCCGGCGCATCCACCAGTTGCGGATCACCGCCTTGCGCCGCCACAAAGGCGCGGAATTTCTGGAACGCGCGGCCATCCTCAATTACCTGCTGAATCTGCGCCCGCGCCTCTGCTGGCGGCGCGCCTTTACCCAGAAAAAGCATCTCGGCGGCCACCGTTTGCACCAGCTCCTGAAAATCGGCCGGGCCTTGGCCGTGCAGCGTGGCAATGGCCTCTTTGACCTCCAGCGCATGGCCCACGGCGCGGCCCAGCGGCTGCTCCATCTGCGTGATCAGCGCCGTCATTTTGCGGCCCGCCCGTGCGCCAATGGCCACCATGAGGCGGGCCAGCGCCCGCGCCTCGTCCAGCGTGTCCATAAAAGCGCCGCGGCCGCACTTGACGTCCAGCACAATGGCGTCGGCGCCGGCGGCCAGCTTTTTGCTCATAATGCTGCTGGCAATCAGCGGCAGGCTGGGGACGGCGCCGGTGACGTCGCGCAGGGCGTAAAGCTGCTTGTCCGCCGGCGACAGGTCGTCCGTCTGCCCGGCCACCACCAGCCCGATCTGCTGGAGCTGCTGGTGGAACTGAGCGTCGCTCAGGTCGGGGTTCCAGCCGGCAATGCTCTCCAGCTTGTCGATGGTGCCGCCGGTAAAGCCCAGCCCGCGTCCGCTCATTTTGCCCACCGGCAGCCCGCAAGCCGCTACAATAGGACCGACGGCCAGCGTGGTTTTGTCGCCAATGCCGCCGCTGGAGTGTTTGTCCACAATGACGACATCTTGGGGCAGCACCGTGTGCAGATCGAGCTGATCCCCGGAAGCCGCCATGGCCAGCGTCAGCGCCGTGGTCTCGGCGTCGCTCATGCCCTGGAAATAGACCGCCATAGCAAAGGCCGCCACCTGATAATCGGGGATTTCGCCGGCCACAAAGCCGCGCACAAACCAGCCGATTTCATCGTCGGTTAGGGCCAGGCCGTCGCGTTTTTTGATGATGATGTCTACGGGGTTATACATTAGATTTTACACCAATTTCGGACTGCGAATTACGAGTTCAGGCATAGATGTTTGTGCAGCCGGAATAATCGGAATTGGAGCAGATTCAAAGCGTTTTCGAATGCGCAAATAGAGTGCTCGCTGATCGGCGTCATAATCCACCAATTGACCTTGATACAGAGCCACAAACGAACCTGCGTACTTGGCGCGTTCGGCATCTGTGCGGGTATACCAACTTTCCTGCTCTGCCCGCAACTTACTTCTTCGTTCCGCAGCACGAGCTTTGTCGTCAGAGTTTTTCGCGTCGGATTGAGACGGCGCGCTGGCAATATTCATGATTAATGCCAACCGCTCTTCAGCGTTTAATGGGGCCACCAATCTGCGAACCTCATCGAAAATGACTTCTGCGTTTTGCATAATGCCTCCTGTTTCCATTCGGGATCCTATTTCCAATTGGGCGTGCGTTTCTCGATGAACGCGTCGATGCCTTCGGTGGCGCCGCCGTCCATCATGTTGCAGGCCATCACTTCGCTGGCATAGGTGTAGGCCTCGGCCATGCCCATTTCGAGCTGCTTGTAAAACATCTCTTTGCCCATAAAAATGGCCACCGGCGGCTTGGACACAATGGCGTCCACATAGTGCTGCACGGCGGCATCCAGCTCCTCCAGCGGCACGGCGCGGTTGATCAGCCCCTGCTTGGCGGCGGTGTGGGCGTCGATAAAGTCGCCGGTCAGCAGCAGTTCCATGGCCTGTTTGCGCGACAGGTTGCGGCTGACGGACACGGCCGGCGTCGAACAAAATAGCCCACGCGGATACCGGAGGTGGCAAATTGCGCGGTATCGGCGGCCACGGCCAGATCGCAAGCGGCCACAAGCTGGCAGCCGGCAGCGGTGGCCAGCCCCTGCACTTTGGCGATGACCGGCTGCGGAAGCTGGTTGATGCTCATCATCATGCGGCTGCACTGGCCAAAGAGGTCGCTGTAATAGTCCTGCGATGGATGCGCGCGCATCTCTTTGAGATCATGGCCGGCGCAAAAGGCGCGTCCATTGGCCGCCAACACCACCACGCGGATGGAGGAATCCTGGGCAATATCGTCCAGCTCAGCTTGCAGCGCGTTGAGCACCGCTTCCGACATGGCGTTGAACTGCTTGGGCCGGTTAAGCGTCAACGTGGCCACCCCATTCCCATCCTGGCGCAAAACGGGCGGCTCCGGCAATACAGCGGGTTCAGCTTGCATCTGCGGCATGTTCATTGGATTGTTCCTCTCATCTCTTCATTATTAATAAACGCATGATTTTTATGAATTCATAAGTGCTATAATTCCGCCGCCAAATGTTCGTTGGCATCTCCTTCTCGCTATCCGCCATCCGAAATCATAGCTCATCAGCTAATCATGAAAATCATAGTTTAGACGCTTATTCCGCTTCACATTTGCATCGACACCTATAAAGCCTGAATGGTAACGAGTTCAGTACCGCATTCTGTCACAGATTTCGGGGATTGACAACTTATAAAATCGTGCTATGATTCTGGGGATAGGATCAACAGATTAAAAAGATTAGAAAGATTTTTGGTTTGCGTCATAGGAATGCTTCAGGCGCCGCAGTTCTAATCTTTATAATCTGCGTAATCTGTTGATCACAAAGTAACGTTTTGCGTATCAGAAAATCTTTTGTTTAGAATCGAAGGTGAAACATGACATGCATAAGAAGACGACGCCATAGACAGGTAAAGGGAGACAAACAGCAACGTTTGCTTCGCCCTATGCAGCTTCTCCTCGGTGTTCCCACGCGGATTGTGTCCGTTGCTGTTGACCAGCACCCTCAACCGCCAGATAGCTGACTGAAGTTTTATCCTGCTCAGTACGCGGCAATTTCCAGTTTACAATTGAATAGTGTCGATTTACATTGGCTATGCGTTCATTTTGCGCGCCTGGCTTTCTTTGCTTTGGTTCGACAATTTACCCGAAAGGATGGAGATTCGCAGGTTGGCTGCCTGCGCTGTGCCTAATCCTGGCTATTTCACCTTGCTCGCTTGGACGAAGTAACTCTATTAATTTATGAATTTTCTCCCATACCGACAGGAGTGGGTAGGGGAATATTTTTCAAAAGGTGACTTATGAATAGCACAGGAAACTTTACGCACAATACAGCTACAGGCAACAATTTTAGAATCCGCCCCTTCCGCAAAACGCAGGCCGAATACGAAGCCATTGTCGCGCTGGACAAATTGGTCTGGCCCGACACGGGAGACTCGGTTGAAGATTGGCAATATCGCGATGAGCACCGGGCGCCGGGGCGGCTCTATCAGCGGCTGGTGGTGGAGCAAGATGGCCAGATCATTGCCTTTGGCGCCTATCAAGAGCCCCATTGGACCTATGAGCCGGGCAAATTTTTCTTTGACTGCCGCGTCCATCCGGCATACCTAAATCAGGGCGTGGCCAGCGCATTTTATCATTACGTACTGGGCAATATTGTGGCGCGTGGCGCCCAAATTATGACCGCGCTGACCCGCGAAGATCAGCCGCAGGCCATTCAGTTTTTAACCGACTATGGCTTCGAGCAGGTCATGCGCTCGCCATCCTCCTTTTTGGACGTATCGGCATTTGACTCGGCGTCGTTCCAGGATGTGCTAGACCGCGTGGCGGCAGATGGCATCCAAGTGTACTCGGTGGCCGAGCTGCAAAAGATGGATGTGGACTGGAAACGCAAGCTGTGGGAGCTGGAGTGCGCCATTGATGAGGACATTCCGCTGCCGGCGCCGCCCACCCACGATTCGCTACAGCGCTACGAAGAGGTCTATTTGAACGACCCCAGCTTTGATCCGGAAGCGTGGGTGGTGGCGGTGGACCAGGGGCAATATGTGGCGCTGAGCGCGCTCTGGCTGGATTTGGCCAATACGGAGCAGCTCTACACGCACATTACCGGTGTGGCGCGCAGCCACCGGCGCCGCGGGTTGGCGGTGGCGCTCAAGCTGTATGGCATTGCTTTTGCCAAACGTTACGGCGCCAAGAAGATTTGGACCGAGAACGAAGAGCACAACCCCATGTTCAAACTCAACCTGCGGCTTGGTTTTCAACCGGCGCCGGCCTGGCTCGACTTTCGGCGCGAACTGACTGAATTTATGCCCGATGACGAGGAAACATACGCCGATGGGCGCCACTCCATAGAGTCGATGGCCGGACATCCCGTTGTCGAAGAACATCAGATGGCTATGGGGGACGACTAGGGCTAATCCAACAACTGATGAGCGATAAATGGGGAGCTGCGATGCAGTCCCCATTTTGCTTTGTCTCTGAATATAATATCCACGCATCCCCACAGCACTCTCCTCGACAGAAACACCAAAAACCAGAAATGCCATTTTAGACAGACAGTTAATCCTAGACTCTGTCTGAAGCATCCGTCCTTTTCCGCGTAGAAATTACTGCATTATGACAACCGTAAGTATACATCGATCCTGAATGGAGAGGCTGGAGTTAATGTTTTTGTAATGAGTTTGGATCGTTTTTGACGTTCTGCAGTTGTCCAAACAGGCGCGATTATGAATGTTTCTGTAACGATTGTTTGCAATAATAGAATGTCCTTTTTGCCCCGAACCATATCGGCTTTATTCGAACATGGAATATCCCCCGTAGCTATACTGTCGCAGGAGTAATCATTCAGTTGCCTCCTCCCTTTCTCCATCTTGTCGAAGTGGAAAGCGGGTTTTGACGGGGTTTTGGTGTGGTTTCTTTTGTTTGATGAGGATCAATTTGGACCATGAAAATTATCGCCTATCCACTATATGACCACGCCCCGCGTCTACAACCGGCAGTTTGCGGCGAGATCCGACAAGTCAGGCGATGACACAAAGGCGATAGCCGATAAAACCGCAACTTATGCCGATCGAGTTTGTAATGCGCAGCGTCAAGGCTGGCAGTTGCTCTGTCCGGTGGCCTTTAGCGCCACGTGGAATGGTGGACCCAATCTCGAAGATATCGAGATTCGTCTGATTACAGATACTACCGGGGAAGATGGCGCCGGGGGAACGAATATAAGCACGGGCGTCTTTGTGCAGAGCCAAAAGGGAACGGCATTCTCACCTTTTATCCGGGCTATCAGTTCAAGACGAGCGGCTATCTCTTGTAGGCGCGCGGCCCCGTCAATGCGCCTAAAGATGGCATTGCCCCTCAGGAGAGCCTGGTCGATGCCGCGTTGCTGCCCAGCACTGTCGCCATCCATTGGCAATTTGCGCGTCCCCATCAGACCATTCACTTTGCCGCCGGCGAGCCTTTGGCCTGCTGCTGCTTCATGCCAAGGCCGCGCAGGAAAATGTATTTCTCGACATCGTCGACTTCACCGCAAAGAATGAATGCCTACGAACAGGCCGTGCAGCAGATGATGGAGAGTGCCTCTGTCCGCAGCGCCTTCCAGCGCTTGGAGGCTGCCGCCCTCAGCGCCACCGATTCGAAGCGAGCCAAGGCCGCGCTTCTTCCGGCGAGTCCCTGGAAGCGCGCCAACTCAACAACCCGCCGCCGGTGAGCTGTATCTGCCCCACCTATGGCCGGGTCGGATTGCTGGAAGAGGCGCTTGAATCCTTTTTGCGCCAGGATTATCCTGGGCGGAAAGAGCTGATTGTCCTCAACGATGAGGACCAACAGACGCTGCTCTTTGACCATCCCGAAGTGCGGATCATCAACCTGCCCGCGCGCTGCCACTCGCTGGGCGAGAAATTCAAGGCGGCGGTCGCTTTGGCCTCGCACGATCTGATCTTTGTCTGGCGCGATGACGATATCTATCTGCCTCACCGCCTCTCCTATAGCGTGGCGCAGCTTGACTGAAATCGGTTTCTTCAAAGCCGACAAAGCCTGGTCTTGGCACGATGACGGGTTGAACGGTCCCGACACTCATCGTTTGCATGGCGGCAGTTGTTAACGGCTTTTTTGATCTTTATGCGTGCAAGAATCGCCGCAGATCAACGACGGCTATGATGTCGAGTTCGAACAGCTTTACGTCCGCCGCGCCGACCGCCATCACTGTGCCGCCGATGAAACCGGCGGATATTTATCACATCGACCGTCGGCCCGGAAAAGACACACCTCATTTGAGCGTGTCGGGGGTGGAAAAGCATCCGCGGGAGAAATTCAGTTTGAAGCCCCGGTGGCAAAACGTTACACAGCCTTGGTCAGGAATGCGCTGGCCGACCAGCCCGCCGCCCCGCAAAGGGCCGCTAAAGACGAAACGCCTTTCCCCGCCCTACCATGTGGTGCACCGCCGCCGCCGCTGCCTGCCGAGCAAGTTGCACAGCTCTTTCGCGGCGACTACCCCCGCAGATCAGCGTGATCTTGCCCGCGACCAATGAGTCGATCTTGTTGCAACGCACCGTGGACCAATTTGCGGCAACGCTACCCGACAACAGTGAAATCATTGTTGTCGACAATGGTTCGACCGATAGCTGTGCTGATTTTCTGCTGGATCATTCGTGTCCCCATATCCATCTGATCCGCACACCGGAGCTACTTGGCGTGGCCGGCGCACGTAATCGTGGGCTGGCGCAAAGCGCAAGGCGAGATCGTCGTCTTTGCCGATGCCCATATCGATCTGCCGGAACGCTGGTGGCAACCCGCTCGTCTGCACGCTCAACCAACCCAACGTCGGCGTCGTAGGCCCAGGCATCGGCGTCATGAGTAAGCCCGAGATCGGCAGGATGTGGGCAGCGCATCTCTGAGGCCCAACTGCAAGGTGAAATGGATGTCCAAACAGGGGGAAGAACCGTATCCCGTGCCATCGCTAGGCGGCGGCTTTATGGCCATGCGCCACGAGACGCTTAAAGCAGCCACGGCGCGTTTGACGACGGCATGCCGCAGTGGGGCTCTGAAGATCTGGAGATCTGTCTGCGTTACTGGCTGTTGGGCTATGAAGTGTGGGTGGCGCCCGGTGTCACCGTGTTGCACTACTTTCGCAAAGTCAGCCCCTACAAGACGAACGGCAATCGGTGGCGCACAACCGGCTGCGTGGCGCTGTTGCATTTAAATGGCGAACGTCTGCGCCGCGTGCTGACAGCCCTCAAAGAGTTATGGCAAGTTTGAAGAGGCCCTCGATCATGCCGTGGTCAGCGATGTGTGAAAACGGGCCGAATTCACCGCCCGTCGGACGCGTGACGATGATTGGTTTTGGAAAATTCGCCGAGAGTTGCCCGGTGTAGTAGGGGTATGAGGTTGGCGGCGGAAGCTCAGTTTGATGCAGATTATCAGTTCGCCGCCGACCTCGTGCCCGTTCGTCTATAACACCAATTCGGACGGGCATGCGGTCGGGTGGAAGCGGGTTATGCGCGTGGAATCGGCCCCATTCCTCACCCGACCGCATGCCCCTACGGTACCAACTTCATAGGAGTTATCCAATGGAACAACAATCGCCCGTCAGCTGTATCTGCCTGACCTATGGTCGCCCTGCCGTGCTGGAAGAAGCGATCTATTCATTTCTGCAACAGGATTATCAGGGGCCAAAAGAGCTGATCGTGCTCAATGATTATGTTGATCAGACCTTGTATTTTGACCATCCTGAGGGTGCGGGTGATCAACGTGCCCAAACGGTTCTACACGGTGGGTGAAAAGATGAATGCCGCCGTTGCGTTGGCCGCATGATCTGCTCTTTGTTTGGGATGATGATGACATCTATCTGCCGCACCGTCTGCGCTTTTTCGCTTGAACGTTTCGATAGCAACAAGGGGTTTTTCAAGCCCGACAAAGCCTGGGTATTAAACAATGGTGAGTTGAGTGGCCCACGCAAAAACATTTTTCATGTGGGGAGTTGCTGGTCGCGCTCGTTATTTGATGCCGTGCGCGGCTATCCGGCGGAGGGCACCGGTTACGACCTGATCTTCGAGCAACAGCTTTCCCAACAATTCTCCGACGCTTTCGACATCTACGATATCCAGCCCCATGAGATCTACTATCTCTATCGCTGGGGCGGCACCGGCTCGTATCACATGAGCGGGTACGGGAGCTTGAAAGTGGGGGGAAATGTAGGCCACCAGCAAGTTGAAACCTTTGTCCAAAACCGGGCGCGCCGGGGCGAGATCCCACAGGGTCACATCCCGTTACAGCCAGGCTGGCAGATCGACTATCGGCAGTTGGTTTCCAGCCATATCACAACGTTGGCCGAACAAAGCGCGCCGACATAATCTGGCGCGGAAGGAGATGTTATTGCAAATAAAATAAGTGTCAATCAACCATCAAAGTATTTTTTCTCAACATTACATTCATGATTCGGAGGTAATCAATGACGAATCCTCAAAGAAAGAGGAATTTGATCAGCGAGCGCATGGGCGATGGGTTAGGCGTCTTTGACCCCCAATTACAGAAGTCCTATATGCTCAACGCCACCTCGGCGCTGGTCTTCCAACATGCGGATGGCGAAGCGACCACCGCGCAATTGACGGAGCGCCTGTCGCGCAAATTCAATGTGCCGCAGAGCCAGGCAGAACGCATGCTTTGGCTATCGCTGGACGAATTGGAAAAAGCCCATCTGATCGAAGGTACGGTCACCACTCAGGCGCCGCAGCCGATTCTCACGCGACGCCAAGCCTTGTCTGCCTTTACCGCGGCTGGGTTGTCGCTGGCCTTGCTGCCCATTGTGGCGCCGCTGTCGCAGGTACAAGCAGCCCCGTTACCGCAAGGGACGGAACCACCAACAGAACCGCCAACGGAACCGCCAACGGAACCACCAACAACCACACCGCCACCGCCGCCGCCTTTCCCCTTTGCGGGCTTCTTTGCGCCGGTGGATAACCTGCCAGTTGTGAACGAGGTCAAGGCGGGTCGGGGAATCCCGGTCAAGTTCAGCCTGAGCGGTGACCGTGATTTGAATATCGTCGCCGTCGGCTATCCGATCTCATACCCGATTGCTTGTAGCGGCGGTTCGGTTGACCCGATTGGCGATGGCGAAACGA